>JAHYJL010000009.1 GCA_019429045.1 Bacteroidales bacterium | reverse complement strand
CCGATCTCCATAAGGCTGAGGTCCTCGTAGTGATACCCTGTCTCATGGCCCATCCGGGCTATTTTTATTATTGCCTCACCGTCAAACCCCTCCTTTCCTGCACGGAAATAGTAGGTACCGGTTATTCCCATCTCCTTTTCTAACCCCGCAGTAACAACTGAATTCTCCGGCAGCCTGTCGACGTCGTGGCGGAGGATGACACATTTCGGGGCAGGATCGTCCATGAAACCGGCAAATGGCTGGAAAACATATTGTTGCTCTTTCAGTGTGGAAAGAAGCCGGCTAAAAGTATCTAAAGTAAAATCAGGCATTATCGTTGTATTGTTTCTGTACCAGGTTCTGTTATCTTTTGTCATAGTGATAACGGCACGCATAAATCAGAAGATCATCGCCTTCCACACTGTAGACAATTCTATGTTCACGGTCGATTCGTCTTGACCAGAGACCGGCAAGGTCAAATTTCAGAGGCTCGGGTTTGCCTGTTCCTTCATAGGGGGATCGCTGAATTTCAAGGATCAGTTTGTTAATTTTTTTAAGGATTTTTTTATCATCTGTCTGCCACGAGGTATAATCCTCCCATGCATTTTCCGAGAAAATAAGTCTCATTACTCTCCGATCAGTTTATGTTGAGCTTTTTTGCCGGTCTTCATCTGGTCGATTGAGTCAAATAATCTTTTGGCATTCTTCTTGGAGCTTAACAGATGAAGGGTTTCCATAATTGAGTTATATTCTTCAAGTGAAATAAGAACAGTGCCTTTGCCCGATCCTCTCTTGATAATTAAAGTCTCGTTGTTAAACTCGACATTGTCAAGATAATTCTTTAACTCATTCCTGAATTCTGTATAATTTGCCGCTAACATTTCTCAAGCCTGTTTAAGTATTTATATAAGTACAAATATAAGTACTTATCTTTAAAATTCCAAATTTGTCCACGGCCGACTGGGCGGTACGACGGTTCGAAGGTATGACGGTAGGACGGTAAGACGGTAGGACTGTAAGACGGTAGGACAGTAAGACGGTAGGAGGTTGTAATATATTGGCTTTTTTTGGTTATTTTTGTATAAATATTGATACAGAAGGAGTTTGTTATGGAACAAGCAAAAGTGCCCGAGGGGAACAATAAAAAATCCCGGTTGATGATGGTGATCGCGATCATCTTTGGCGTTGCCGTGATCGTACTGATCATCGTATTACTTATGACCAGGTCGAGCCTGAAAAACCTGCTGGCCGGAAAAGAACTGCAACGTACCGAGCTGCGGCATGAACTCGACTCACTGTTGGTGGAACATGAAAAGGTCAAAATAGAATACGGCCAGATCGCCGATTCGCTGATGATGAAAGACAGTGTTATCCAGGCCAATGCGACAGAGATTCGCCGCCTGCTCGATACCGAATGGGAATATTACAAAGCGAGGAAAAAGCTGGCCCAGCTGCAATTAATTGCCCAGGGATATGTCCGGCAGATGGATTCGCTCTACAGGGTGAACGCTGCACTGGAAGAGGAAAATATCGCCATGCAGAAAGATCTGAAAGATCTCAGGAAAGAAAAAGAGGCGATTGAAAAAGACCGCCGGGTGCTATCGGACAAGGTTGAGATCGCTGCTATACTGAGAGCTGTCAATATGGAAGCAACCGGTTTGAGGGTCCGCGGTGGCGGTGACAGGGAAATCCCCACCGACAAAGTACAACGGGTCGATCAGGTCAGGGTCTGTTTTACCGTCGGGGAAAACAAGATTGCCGCTCCCGGCAAAAAAGATATCTATATCCGCATCGCGCGTCCCGACCAGGAAATCCTGGTCAGAAGCCGCCTGCAGGAAAACACCTTTGAATACCAGGGGGAATTGCTGCAGTATTCCATCATGAAAACCATTGATTACCAGAACGAAGCAATAGATCTCTGCGCATACTGGAATAAAGAGTATTCGGCCCAGGAAATGTGGCCGGGATTGTATCATGTGGATATTTTCTGCGAAGATGCCGTCATCGGGCATACAACTTTCACATTACGATAGCCTCGGTCGAAAGCGCTCTACCCAGAGTACCCAGAGAAAAAAGATCACCACGTAGAAAAACGGCCGGAAAACGTTATCGTGGGCGAAATCCCAGTGTTGCGGAATGGTAATTGTAACGACTGCCAGCCCTGTGATGCGGAAAAGATTGGTAAAATGCACGATAACAATCCCCATCGGAATGAACCAGGCCTTATGTTTCCATGGACCGGGAAAAATCAGCATAAGCAGAACAAACTGAAGAATAGGTTTCAGCCCGGAACAACTGTGGTTGATACCCAGAAAACCTGTGTTCTGAAAATATATGATGCGTAATTCATCATCGGCAGTGACCGGAATATGAAGCACATGTATAATAAGCCAAATACTCTGGTCATAAACAAGCTGAGACATGACCTCATGGCTCATGTTCATCTGTTCTGTTATCGGCCAGTAACGGGTCTTATTAGCCCAGTAGCGATAAGAAAAGTGTACCGACAGGATAATGATGGCAAATATCAGCACATCCCGCAATACGTATAGCTTGTATTTTTTTATACATTTGTCAACCGATTCGTACAACTTTTTCATTGTCTGCCAGTATAACGAATAACTTTGCGGCTAAATTAAAACATTTATATCTGCCTTAACCTGTTAGAATATAATGCCCACTTCCTCCAATAGCCACAGAAGGTCCCACAGAAGCAGCCGCCATAAAAGAAGCTGGCTGGATCGGCTGTTGGGAAGAAACCAGAGCAGTTCTCTCAGGGTTTCCTCTTTTCCCGGAATTAACCTCCCTAAGGATTATGATCCTTCGGTCGGAATGAAACAAAAACATGAGGCTGGTTCGGCAGAAGAAGCGGATGAGCCTGTAACAAATGAAATAACCGAAGAATCTATTCCGGATAAAACCGAAAAAACCTTTCAGCCGGCACAATTTTCTACCCCGGAAGAGCCCGAAAGGCGCCGCAGATCAGTCAGGATGGCCTGGAAACAATTTTTAATGAACCGGGCCATACGTAAAGAGGAGAGGATAAAACGCCGGATCAGAAGGGAAATTCATCGTAAACAACTGAAGGAATACCGCAAACTGGAAGCCGGACAATCGGTACTAAACAGACTTTTCAGGGGTTCTGACGATGAGGAACAAACCGAAAAATCAAAAAGTGTATCGCTTTTCTCACAAAGAAGCGCTTTTTATCGCAACCTGACCTTTGTCGTCAATTCGATAACAGTCTTTATCGCTACATATGTGCTGGTATACCTGTTTTACTGGCTGACCAGCATGCTGGTCGCGTCATGGTACGGGCTGGATTCCATTCTCTATTATTATGATCTGAAATTCAACGATCACTCAAACCTTTGGACCCGCTTTAACATCCTCATGGTCACGGGAATACCGCCTTTTTTCTGCCTCTTCCTTGGCATATTCCTTTTTCGGGTGGTTTTCAAAAACCCTTCCCTTGTGGGATTGCAGAAGTTGTTTGTCCTGTGGACCTCTTTTCACCTGTTTAACCATTTCTTCGGCGCTTTACCCTCGGGAATTGTTACTTCGGAGGGATTTGGCTATGTGGCCGCCTGGATGTACATGAACACTGCAATAAAATTCCTGTTCTCCCTGATCTCGCTTTTTGCTCTGGGGTTGATCGGTTATTATTCTGCAGAACACATCCTGGAAACATCCGATTCTGTTCACCGGATCAAGAAAGAAAACAGAATGACTTTCATGCTGATCCAGATGGCTATCCCCTGGCTGATCGGAACGATCATCATGCTGCTGGTCCGGCATCCCATGGGGTTCAAGTATCCTTATGAAACACTGATGCTCTTCTCCATAGCTTTCCTGGTCATTCCGCCATTTTTTAACCAAAAAGTCAAGCCCAAATTAAACCTGGTGAAGGTAAAAAAGAAACGGCATATCCACATAGGTTATCTGTTAATGATGCTGCTGTTGCTTTCTTTCCTGAGGATCATGCTCGGCATCGGGCTGCATTTCATAATTAAGATCAATATTTCGATTTCGCCGGCTGTTTAACATCTACTTCCTCCCAAAATCAGCCGGAATCTCTCCCCAGAATTTCGTTTCCCACTTTAATATCCGGTTGGGATAATCATTTTCCTTCAGCCAGTCAATCGCCCTGTCAACCAGATCGAATAACGGGTCGGTTGTATTGTTCCGCGGCAGCTTCGTCTTAATGGCCTTATCGTTCACCCATTTGATGGCTGTTTTGGAATCGGAGTAAACCGGCATGGTGTTGTTGTGCTTTTTCAGGTAGGCCAGTGCATGGACTATTGCCAGGAATTCCCCGATATTTATAGTTCCGAGAGGAAATGCCCCCTGGTGGAATAGTTGCCTGCCGGTAGCGGTTTCCACACCCCTGTATTCCAACACACCGGGATTGCCACTGCAGGCAGCATCGACACTCAGGCTGTTCAGTTCAGGTTTGCCGGCATTTTTGTTCAGCATGGATGGTTTATTTAGGTGACGAAATTAGTGATATTTTCATCTACCTTTGTTGAAAGCATTCGGTATGAGAATCATCCTCTTTATCGCCCTGTTGCCTGCATTCCTGGCTGTTTCCTGCCGGCCCGGAACAGTGTATGAAAAACATCGGAATACCAGCGGCCTGGTCTGGAATCGCTTCGATGTGAAATCTTTCGAGGTTAACATCGATGACATTTCAAAAGCTTATGATTTTTATGTCGCCATCCGGCATCATACTGATGTCCCATATAGCAGGCTGGAGATATATTTCACCCTTTACACCGCTTCCGGTGAAGTCCGGACCAACAAATACCAGATCCCGTTGAAAGATAATGAAGGAAAACTGCTTGGCGATGGGCTGGGAAATCTTTGGGACCTGCATTACAGGATTTTCGAGGGGTTTACTTTCAACGAGCCGGGAATTAATATTTTTGAAATATCCAGCGCCATGCCCCAGGTCGATCTCGGCGGCATCTTACAAGTGGGCCTTATCATCGAAGTATCTCAATAACCTTCCCCCTGTCAATAATCAACTGTTCCCTCAGGGCCGCCAGGTTTTCGAAACGCACCTCATCCCTGATGCGTTCGATAAAATAGATAATGATCCGATCACCGTAAATTTCTTCATCGAAATCAAAGATATTCACCTCGATGGTCAGCTCGCCGGCATCGATGGTAGGACGGTAACCAATGTTCCCCATACCTTTGTAGGAAATTCCATGATAATCGACTTTGCAGGCGTAAACCCCAATGGCAGAGATCAGCTTGTAATGGTCTTCAATTTCAATATTAGCAGTGGGAAATCCGATAGTTCGACCGATCCTCTTGCCGTGAACAACCTTGCCGCTGATAGAATAATAGTATCCTAACAGGCTGTTCGCCAGACTAATATCGCCATCGTTCAGCGCATTCCTGATCTTGGTGGAGCTGACCGGTAAGCCGTCGATGATTCGCGCCGGCACTTCCAGCACTTCAAATCCATGAATGGTGCCCAGGCCCTTCAGGTCGTTGTAGCCTCCCAGGCGATCTTTGCCAAAGTGATGGTCGTAGCCTACGATCAACTTGTGCGTCCGGATCTTATCAACAAGAAAACGTTTGACAAACTCCGCACCGGAAAGATTGGAAAATTCGCGCGTAAATGGAATGATGACCAGGTGATCAATATTGCAGCGGCTGAGGATTTCATATTTTCTTTCCTGGGTGTTGATGAAACGAAGGTTTTTACTGTCGGGGTGAATGACCAGCCGGGGGTGGGGGTAAAAAGTGACAACCACCGTTTCACCTCCGCATTTCCGCGCTTCTTCCGCCATGGTCGTAAAGATCTGCTGATGGCCCAGATGCACCCCGTCGAACGTCCCCACGCTAACCACCGGGTTGGGAACCGGCTGAAAAAGATCTATGCTGTGGTATATCTTCACTGTCTGCCCGTATTTTATCTGATCAATCCACTCTGAATCAAATACTGCGCGATCTGAATCGCATTGGTGGCGGCGCCTTTTCTCAGGTTATCCGCCACGATCCACAGGTTCAGCCCGTTGGCAATGGTATTGTCCCGCCTGATCCGGCCGACAAAGACGTCATTGCTGCCGCGTGTAAATTTTGGCATGGGGTAGATTCCCGCTGCCGGATCGTCCTGCACTACGATTCCCCTTTCCCCTGAAAGCAGTTCCCTGACCTCACTGACCTCAAAAGGGCGCTCCAACTCTATATTTACTGCTTCGGAATGCCCTCCGTACACAGGTACCCTGACCGCCGTTGCTGTCACTCTTATATTGTCATCGCCTATGATCTTACAGGTTTCAAAAGCAAGCTTTTCTTCTTCTGTCGTGTAACCATTGCCTGTAAAATCTCCCGCCTGCGGGATAAGATTGAGGTCGACGGTGTGGGGATAAAACAGCGGTCCGGCAATCCCTTTCCGTTCGTTCTCCAGTTGCAACATGCCTTTGGCGCCGCTTCCCGTCACCGACTGATAAGTAGCCACCACCACACGCCTGATCCCGAATTTCCGGTGCAGCGGCGCCAGTACCATTACCAGCTGGATGGTGGAGCAGTTCGGATTGGAAATGATCCTGTCTTCCGGCCGTATCACAGCAGCATTGATCTCGGGAACGACCAGGGGAATGCCCTGTTCCTTCCGCCATGCCGATGAATTATCGATAACAAAAGCGCCCCTGTCGGCAAATTTGGGCGCCCATTCTCTCGAAACCGACGCCCCGGCAGAAAAAATAACGATTTGCGGGTCTTGCTCCAGTGCCTCGTCCAGTGTGATGACTGTGTGTTCCCTGCCTTTATAACTGACCTTCTGCCCCGCAGATCTTTCGGACGCAACAGGAATAAATGTCTCTTCCCCCAGGTCAATCTCCTCCAGTACCCGTATCATTTCCCGGCCTACCAAACCGGTTGCACCAACAACGCCAATCTTCATAAATGCTGAATTTTTTGCAAAAATAGTCAATTCGTGCATTGTTTCGGGTTTCTGGTTTCGTGTTCCGTGTAATTAAAATCAAGAAACAAGAAACTCGAAACAAGAAACTCGAAACAAGAAACTCGAAACTCGAAACTCGAAACTCGAAACTCGAAACTCGAAACTCGAAACTCGAAACAAAAAACAAGAAACCCCCCGGGTATATTTCCAAAAAATCCCGATTAACAGAAAAAAGACCATGAGAAAACGAATGCTGTTAATCGCCCTGTTTCCTTTGTGGGTAGGGGCCCAAATTTCGGATGATTTTTCCGATGGGGATTTTACAAATAATCCTTCCTGGACGGGCGACAGGGACCATTTTAAGATCAGTTCTTCCACCGCCATTCCTGAACCGATGCGGCCGGCTTTGCAGCTGGATGCGCCCGGTGCAGGGCAATCGGCATTGGGGGTGTCCGTCCATTTATCCGGAGCCCTGGAATGGCACGGCTGGATAAAGCTCAGTTTTAATACCTCCGCAGGTAATTATGCCCGGCTCTGCCTTATGAGCGATACCGCAGACCTCAAGGGCCCGCTGAACGGTTATTTTATCCAGGTGGGCGGAGCGGACGACAGCGCCTGGTTCTGCCGCCAGGATTCAGCTACCATAATAAAATTAATGCGCTTAAGTACTGTCTATACAGGTAATTCGACCAATGCGGTCCGGTTTAAAATTACCAGGCAGTCCGATGGCCTTTGGACTTTTCTGGCTGACCCATCAGGCGGATCCCTGCCGGTAGAACAGGGTGAGGTGACCGACCTGACATGGTCTGAGGGTGAATATTTCGGGATATTTTGCCAGTATACGTCATCGAATGTCACCAAATACTACTTCGATGATTTTTATGCAGGGCCTATGATCATTGATACCATTCCGCCCTGGTTGGCAGCAACAACTATCGTCAATCCGGAGGAGATCCTGCTGACATTCAGCGAGGCGGTAGACAAGGAAGGCGCTGAAAATGTGATCCATTATGAAATATCCCCGGATATTGGCCATCCATATGAAGCCGTCCGCATGCTGGATCCTGAAAAAGTATATTTGTTTTTTGACCGGGAAATGCAAAACGGGTCACTTTATGAACTGACAATCAACAATATTCATGATCTGGCCGGGAATATTTCAGGACTGATTACGCAACCCATCATGTATTATATGCCCCAACCTTATGATGTGATCATCACCGAAATTATGGCCGATCCGTCCCCACCGGTCATGCTGCCCGAATATGAATACCTTGAACTATTCAACAGAAGTCCTTACGATATTTCGCTGGATGGATGGGGCCTGCAAATCTCCTCGACAAAACATACACTTCCTGCCATCACTTTAAAATCAGGAGAATATATGCTGGTTTCCAGCCAGCCGGCAGTGCATATACTGAATTTCTTCTGTCAGGTCGTGGGTTTATCTTCGTTCAATCTTCCCAACAGCGGAGCGGTGATCCATCTGACCGACCGGGATGAAAATACAATCTGCTACCTGCAATACGACATTTCCTGGTACAATGATAAAGCAAAGTCAGACGGAGGGTGGTCAATGGAGATGATCCATGTTGAAAATCCATGCCTGGGAGAAATTAACTGGAAGGCTTCCGGTGATCCACTGGGCGGAACCCCTGGAAAAGAGCGTTATTATCAGCCGGTGCCATGGCCTGATTTTGCAATCGAAAATATCTGCGTTTTGAATAACCGTGAAATAGAAGTGACCCTCAGCGAGTCTGCCGGTATTTCAATGGGAGGAGAAAAAAACAACTTCCTGGCTGAACCTTTTTTGTTTGAGCCAATAGAAGTGACATTCATGCCTCCTTTGAATAAAGCTGTCAGGCTCATTTTCAATGAAGATATCATTCCCGGACAAATTTATACACTTACCATTAATACCGGTTTTCAAAATTGTATCGGAACAGAGGCTGCTGCTTCGATGGAAGGGACGTTTGCCATGTCACACCCTGCCGGCGCTTTTGACTTGATTATCAACGAGATACTTTTTAATCCGCTGGGAGATGGCGTTGACTATGTAGAGATCTATAACAGGTCGGGCAATGCGATCAGCCTTGACGACCTATTGCTTGCAACGGTAAAGGAAACCCCGCCCAATTCACCGGATACACAGTCGTATGCATTGACTGCCAACTGCTTAACCCTTCTGCCGGGAAAATATATGGTACTGACTTCCGATCCCGAAAAAGTGAAAAGCCAGTATCATACCGAAAATGCAAGGGCTTTCCGGAAAATGACATCATTTCCTTCCTATAATAACGACAAGGGGCTGGCCCTTTTACTAAACAAGGAGGGTGAGGTGATCGATGGCATGACGTATCGGGAAGAAATGCACCTTCCTTTGCTCAATTCCTATAAAGGCGTCGCCCTGGAGCGAATTTCACCAGACCGGCTGGGAGACCATTCTGACAACTGGCACTCTGCCGCCGAGGCGGTCGGGTTCGGGACGCCCGGTTACCAGAATTCACAATTCCTTGCCGGCTGGGACAACAAAAGCGCTTTTTCGGTTTATCCGGAAGTATTTTCACCCGACGGGGACGGACGGGATGACCAACTGGGCATTTCATATTCTTTCGATACCCCGGGCAAAATGGTCAATATATTGATTTTCAGCGCAGATGGTTACCTTGCCAGGACCGTTTTGAACAATGAGTTATGCGGAACTTCCGGGATGAGTTCATGGGATGGGCGGCTGGAAGACCGGACCGCCGCACCCAATGGCATCTATGTTATTTACCTGGAGGCCCTGGGCATGGATGGTAAAACAGATCGTTTTAAAAAAGCCTGCGTGCTGGCAAGGCGAAGATAAGCTTTATGAACTGGCAAAGGCGATCGTGGCCACGCTGATCTTCACACCGGGGACCGTCAGCAAGGCCTGGGCGCAGGATTCAAGGGTGGCCCCCGTGGTCACCACATCGTCAACCAGGAGAATATGCTTTCCTTCAAGCTTGTGGCCATTTCTGAGCGCGAATATATTCTCCACATTTTCCCAGCGATTGTAGCGGGCTTTGCGGGTTTGGGTCTGGGAATGAACTTTCCGGTATAAGCACCCGGTATCTGTTCCCGCTTTCATCACAGCAGCCAATCCTTCCGCAAACATCTGGCTTTGGTTATATCCTCTCTTTCTGAGTTTCCGCCTGTGTAAAGGAACCGGAATGATCAGATCAGCATACCGGAATTCCGATGCCCAGTTCAGTTCCTTTCCATACCATTTTCCAATGGTAATCCCGATTTCCGGATGATCCTGGTATTTTAGCTGGTGCAACAAATGCTGCACAACGCCACCCTTTTGAAAATAAAGATAGGCGGCGGCCATTTCCAGGTTGACCCTGCCCCAGAAGGCCTTGTTCAACGGGTTATCGGGGTCGTTATGAAAATATGTTTTCGGAAGATGAAAATGGCAAAGCGAACAGATCACGGCTTCGCCCCTGTACAATGGCCGTCCGCACCCCATGCAGGTATTGGGAAAGAAAAGCCCGAACACATCCTCCAGTATCCCTTTCGTTTTCCTGATAAATTTATTCATACAAAATCATTTTATTCCATCTTCAATCATTCATCCATTAATCGGCATTTTCTCAAAATATACCCGCCCTGCCTCGAAAAATATTACCTTTGACTGTCCCTGGGGAATAATCTTAATCCCGCCATCATGTCAAAAAAGAGCAAATCAAAAAAATCGCGCCGCCCAAGAGGAAAAAATGCATTTGCCGATAGTGTATTGGGCATTTTTACTAAACTGCCGCACCGGGCATATAATTATAAGCAGGTCGCCGCAAGCCTTGGAGTAAAAGATAAGGCCAGTAAAGACCTGGTGAATATTATCCTGGTAGAATTGCTGGAAGAGGGCTCCATCGTTGAAATAAAATCCGGAAAATACAGGATCAGTCCCGAATATGCAACCGAAGCGCCCCATTTGAAGAAATATATTACCGGGAAAGTGGATATGAAGGGGACCGGCAAAGCCTATATCATCAATGATGAAGGCGGTGAGGACATTTTTATCGCCTCCAACAACACCCAGCATGCCCTTCATCGCGACCGGGTGAAGGTTTTACTGTTTCCCCGCCGGAAAGATCACAAGATCGAGGGCCAGATCGTTGAGATCCTCGAAAGGGGAAAGGAGCAATATGTCGGCATCATCGATATCTCCAAACATATTGCCTTCCTGGTCGCCGATAATACCTCTATGCCTGTCGACATTTTTGTTCCCAAAGAGGAACTGCACGGCGCGAAAAGCGGCCAGAAAGTCATCGTCCGGATCACCGACTGGCCGGAACACTCAAAGAACCCTTTCGGAACCGTGGTAGATGTCCTG
Organism: Bacteroidales bacterium; assembly: GCA_019429045.1. Lineage (GTDB taxonomy): Bacteria > Bacteroidota > Bacteroidia > Bacteroidales > JAGOPY01 > JAGOPY01. The sequence continues at coordinate 26,934 of JAHYJL010000009.1, read as the reverse complement.
GGTGAACCCGGTAACAACGATGTGGAAATGAAATCGATCCTGGCGGAGTTCGATTTTCCGTGGAAATTTCCCGACAAAGTGGAGAAAGAGGCCGAAAAGATCGACCGGGGCATCACATCCCAGGAAATCCGGAACAGAAAAGATTTTCGCGATGTGTTTACGATCACGATCGACCCTCCGGATGCCAAGGATTACGACGACGCGCTCTCCCTGCGAAAACTGCCCGACGGGAATTTTGAAGTGGGCGTGCACATTGCCGACGTATCGTTTTACGTGAAGCAGGGCTCCCTGATCGACAAAGAGGCTTTTGACCGGGGCACTTCCGTCTATCTGGTCGACCGGACCATCCCCATGCTGCCCGAAAAACTCTCAAATGACCTTTGTTCGCTCAAGCCAAAGGAGGACAAACTCTGTTATGCCGCTGTATTCACGCTTAATCCCGAAGCGGATGTCCTTTCACACTGGATCGGCCGCACGATCATCAATTCCGACCGGCGGTTCAACTATGAAGAGGTCCAGGAGATCATAGAATCAGGCCAGGGTGAGTATTCGGAAGAGATCATGATCCTGCATAAGCTGGCTTTTATACTGCGTGAGGATCGGCTGAGGAAAGGCTCCATCAACTTCGAAAGCCAGGAGGTGAAGTTCATACTGGATGAAAATGGAAAACCCCTCGGCGTTTATATCAAAGAGCAAAAGGAATCGAACCGGCTGATAGAAGACTTTATGCTGCTGGCCAACCGAATCATCGCGGAACAAATCGGCAGGGCAAAACCCGGCCAGAAAGCGAAAACATTTGTTTACCGCATCCACGATTCGCCCAATATCGAAAAACTGACCAATTTCGCCCAGTTCCTTTCCCGCCTGGGTTATAAGCTGAATATCGACAACCGGAAAGGGCTCGCCTCTTCGTTCAACAAGCTGTTCAAACAGATAGAAGGAAAGGGTGAGCAGAACATGATCGAATCCATTGCCATACGGACCATGGCCAAGGCGGTTTATTCGACAGGTAACATTGGCCACTATGGCCTTGGCTTTAAATTCTACACCCATTTTACCTCTCCTATTCGCCGTTATCCCGACCTGATGGTCCACCGGCTGCTGGAACGTTACTTCGATACAGGCGCCAGTGTAAGCAAAGAGGAATACGAAAAGAAATGCGAACATTCCTCAGATATGGAAAGAAAAGCGGTAGACGCGGAACGGGCATCGGTAAAATACAAGCAGGCGGAATATTTGCTGGATAAGATCGGGCAGGAGTTCCCGGGGTTGATCTCCGGTGTCAGTAAATGGGGAATTTTTGTCGAATTAATTGAAAGCAAATGTGAAGGCATGGTGCGTTTGCGCGATCTCGCCGACGATTATTACTATCTTGATGAAGAGAATTACCGGGTAATCGGGCAACGGAACGGCGTACAGTACAAACTGGGCGATCCGGTCCGGATCAAGGTTAAGCGGATTGACCTATCAAGAAAAGAGATGGATTTTCAAATCGTTACCGAGATACACGTTCGTTCTCGGAGAAGAAAACGTTAACTGTTCATTTCCGGCCTGGGTTTAGTCATTAAACTGATAATCAAACCGATAACCGGCGTTAACATAAAAGAAAGAAAAAATGACCATTCCTCGCCTATCTTTCTCTTCTTCCCAACATATTCTGAAACGATAAGCGAAAAAGCATACCAGAGGACAAAAATCGCGGAAAACCAATAGACGTTCATAACTAAGATCGGGTTAGTAGAAGTATATCAGAAGAAAGATCACGGGTAGAATTATTCCCAGGATGGTCAGCCAGGCGCCGCGCTTCGTAATGCCTTTGGCCCCCCTGACCAGGAACAGCCCGGTAATGGCCAGAACGATCAGTGCACCTGCAAAAACATCCGATATCCAGGTCCATGATTTTTCAGGGTTGTAATGCAGGTAGTTCATCTCCCGGAAGAATGGGCGCCTCGAAACCCTTTCCAGTAAACCATTGCCCGTTTCGGTGTTGATAATGACAGATCCTCCCTCGAGAAAAATCTTCATCTGGTTGCCCGAAGGAAAATAATGGTTTTTATAACGTTTCTGTTCCTCGAAAGGTTCCAGCAATTCCCGCGCGTCATCTTTTGTCATGTCGCGGCGGATCTTTTCCGGGTTCTCTATGGTGATCTCCTTCCTGACAATGATAAAGTTGGAATTCCATTCGTTTATGTGGTTCAGGGCTATTCCGGATATGGAATAGATCAGCGTCAGACCAAAAAATAAATAGCCAAAGTCGCGGTGAACGACCCGGAACCATTTCCGCCATTGCAGTTTCACAAAAAGCTGAATTTTTTATTAGTCAATCGTGCGGTAAGCCAGGCAGGAAATAGAATACTGTGGCCTGTGATAGTAATTCTTGTGATCGTTATCATCCTCATGGTCAGCCTCTTTCATCACCTGATTTACTTCATCCATGGGTTCAACGATCCCTTTCACCGAAACAATACTGCCTTCAAGGTCCATATTGAATGAACTGACTTTATCGCTGGTTGTGATCTTAATCCGGATGTCCGGGTCTTCGCCAATGAGGAACATTTTTTTACCGCCATGCTTGCAAACATGAATAACCATTCCCTTGACATCCACTTCTTTCCCCACCATATTTTCTGCATTTTCCTGAAAGGTTTCGGGTGTGAACGTGGCGGTTTTGAGCTCAGCACCCGCTGTGGCCCTTGCCGCCGTTTTCATTTCCTGCGCTGTCAGTGTCAATGCCGGGATCATGAAGAATGATATCAGCAAAAGGATTGTCAATTTTTTCATCTTGTTCTTTTCTTTAAAGTTTGGAGGCGCAAAGGTATATATTTTAATTAATCATTATGACCCGGTATCGGTAATATTCAGACCATCATATTTTGTTTCGATTCCGTTATCATATGAAACAATAATGAATGGAAAGCCTTCATAATCATAATGGATCCAGTCTCCCTGCTTGCGGCCCATGATGTAACTGCCTTCATCTTTCTTCTTGCCGTTATCCCAGTAATAAACATGATTGCCATGTGGATTGTCTTCAACAAACCGTCCTTCAAAACGCAGAATTTTTTGCTGCCCCATTCCGGCAGGCAAATCATAATGTTTCCAAAGCCCGTTTCTCATCCCGGCAGCATAACTTCCCTCCGCTTCGCTGTCGCCAATACGGTAAAACCAGAACCCTTCCTTTTTGCCCTCAATGAATTCACCGCTGGTAATCACATTTCCCGGTTCATCATATTCCGTCATAATGCCATCAGGTAAGCCATTAAAATACGTTTCTTCCCTCAATAAAGAGCCATTAGCGTAGTACCAGCGCCATTCCCCTTCCGGTTTTCCTTTGTCATAATTGCCCTCCTGTTCCAACATCCCGTTCATATGATAAAACTTCCAGGGGCCCTCTTTCAGGTCATGATCATATTTCCCCTCGGCCCTGAGCCGCCCGTCATTAAAATACTCCTTCCAGAATCCGTCCCGCTCGCCTTTTTCAGTCACAATACCTTCACCGATCAATATTCCGTTCCTGAAAATGAAAGAGCGATCAATACTGCCGTCTTCGGCATATTCACGCCTGACCCCCTCCGGTAATCCGGCCTTGTTATAAGTCGCGGCAATCTTTATCTTCCCATCAGGATAATAGTCCCTTCTTACATCCAGCTTTACCAGCTCGGCAACGTCTTCCAGCTTCGTGCCATCAGCATACTTGGAAGTTGTCAGTAGGTTTCCATCGGTGTCATATTCCTTGAAATAGCCATTTTCCATTCCATGCTTATAAGCCCCCTCCAGCCTGACTATGCCATTAACATGGAAATATTTCCATTGACCATGTTTTTTGCCATTATTGTCAAACCTGTTGATCAGCTCACGTTCGGTGATAAATCCCCCTTTGTATGTTATCAGCGTGATAATGCGCCCGTCTTCATCAAACTCCCTGGCAATGCCTTCTTCGAGACCTTTGCTGAAACTCACTTCTCTCCTGAGTTTTCCGGATGGATATAAATAGCGGGTGATGCCTTCTTTCAGGTCGTTCTCAAAATTCTCCTCTATGATCTCATCTTCGCGGTATATCTTTCTTATCCCATCTTTTTTTCCATTCAGGTAATTGATTTCCATGGTGATCTTTCCATCGTCATCATAAAACCGCCATGTACTGTCAATCTCAAAATTTTTTCTGTTCCCTTCTGAAACAAGAATGCCCTGTTGATTATACGTCTTCCAGTATCCGTCAGGTTTTCCGCTACGCATAGTCCCCTCACTCGATATCTTCCCGTCAGGGAAATAGAAAACCTGGTACCCGTCGGAAACAATCGTTACTGCTTCCTGGGATGAAACAATATTCGCCTGAAAGACTATCAGGAAAATTAGGATCAGACAGAATAATAATTTGTTAAACATTTTAAGCGTATTTTTCTTTCAGGATAATTCCAGCATTTTATTGATCGGTTTCCTGGCCCTGTCCATTACATCCTGTGGTAAAATAATTTCAGGGCGCTCATTTTTCAGGCATAGATACAATTTCTGCATGGTATTCAGTTTCATGTAAGGGCAATCGTTACAGGAACATGTTTCATCAGATGGTACAATGATAAATTCCTTATCCGGCGAAGCCTTTCTCATTTGGTAAAGAATACCTGTTTCAGTAGCCACAATATATTTCTTCGCACTATCCTTGATTGTAAAATTAAGCAATGCCGTCGTTGATCCGATAAAATCGGTAATTTCAAGTACCTGGGCCTTACATTCAGGATGCGCGATCAATTTGGCATCCGAATGTTTAATTTTCAGCTTTATGATAGCTTCAGTCTGTAAAATGTCATGCACCTCGCAGGTTCCATCCCACAATACCATGTTCCTGCCTGTTATACGATTGATATATCCGCCCAGGTTTTTATCGGGTGCAAAGATTATTTTTTGATCTTTGGGAAACGATTCTACGATCTTAACTGCATTACCCGACGTACAGATAATATCTGACAATGTTTTTACGGCAGCGCTGCAATTGATGTATGATATGACAATATGACCGGGATGTTGTCTTTTAAATTCTTCAAAACGATCCGGAGGACATGAATCAGCCAGGGAACAACCCGCTTCCATATCAGGCAGGAGCACCTTTGTTCCTGGATTCAGAATCTTTGCTGTTTCAGCCATAAAATGAACCCCCGCAAAAACAATCACAGAGGCATTGGTTTTCGATGCCTGCTGCGCAAGGCCAAGACTATCCCCGGTATAATCGGCTATTTCCTGTATCTCGTCTACCTGGTAGTAATGGGCCAGTAGAACAGCATTTTTTTCTTTCTTGAGTTTTAAAAATTCCTCCTTATAATTCATCTTATCAACCGGTTATTATTATTAAAATTTAAAAAAAAAATTTGTATTGTTATTTATACTGTTAGTATCGTTGATAAATTTAGTCATAAAAATTTGCTATATTCAATTATTCATAATTATTAACAATAATTTTTAAAATTAGTTTTGTTATGATTTGAATGCATGAAGTTTACTAATTATTAACAATGCAAAATATAAAACAACAACTTCAAATTGTGAATATTTTTTCTTCAGATCAGTGTTGATTCCAATGCTATTTATGGATTAAAAATATAAGTAAAATGATGGTGATTAATTAAATCATCACTATTTAATACATAATATTAACAAAAGAAATGCCGTAATGAGGCATCTATTAACAATTATAAAAAAAAAGTCGACATTAAAACATTCGTATCAAAATTAAGATATTATCCGATTAACTTTGTCATATATAATTCTATAATAATGGATAATAAGAGACTGATGATACCTATTGCTGCCGATCATGGTGGTTTTGAAATGAAAGAAGCGATTATAGGGGAATTAAAAAAAATTGGATATACGCCTGTTAATATGGGAACCTTTGCATCGGAAAGTGTGGATTATCCCGATTTGATCCATCCATTAGCTAAAGAGATCAACGAAGGAAAGTATCTTTTTGGAATTATTATCTGTGGCAGCGGAAACGGGGCGCAGATGGTAGCCAACAAATATCCGGATGTCAGGGCCGCTTTATGCTGGTCTGAAGAAATTACAAAACTGGCCCGCCGGCATAATGATGCCAATATTCTTTCCTTACCGGGAAGGTTCATTACCCATAACCTTGCCCTGAAAATGGTAAAGATATTTTTAGAAACGGAATTTGAAGGAGGAAGGCATACAAAGCGGGTAAATAAGATTAATCAGGTCAGATAAGATATTTATATGGACCTTCAGAAAAAATTTCTGAACGAATCTGAGAAGATCGCTTTTGACCGGGATCACCGGAAAAAGATCAATCACAATATGGGCAAGTATGAAATGGCTGTGTCCAGGGGCAAAGAGCAATTCTCAGACCTGGAAACGGCCCGTTGCCGTGCAGCCAATCTCAAGCATAAAATACTGAACAACCTTGATAAATACCTGATAGAATTCGAAGGCCATTTTGAAAACAACGGAGGGAAGGTTATCTGGGCCCCTACGGCCAGGGATGCCATGAAAGAGATCCTGGCTATTTTAAAACGTATCAAGGCAACATCGGTCGTTAAATCAAAGTCCATGATGACCGAAGAGCTGGATTTTAATGAAATCCTGAAAAAGAAAAAAATTGAAGCCATTGAGACGGATCTGGGTGAGTTCATCGTTCAGCTTTCAGGAGAAAAACCCTATCACATTGTCACACCGGCCATGCATAAATCGGCCGGAGATGTCAGCAAACTTTTTCATAAGAAATTCAACCTGCCGGATGATTCCACACCGGAGCAAATCACTGCTTTTACAAGAAAACATTTGCGGTTGAAATTTGCAGAAGCTGAGGCGGGGATTACGGGCGCCAATTTCCTGGTAGCCGATAGCGGTGCAATCTGTGTTACTGAAAATGAAGGCAATGCGCTGATGTCGATGTCGTTTCCAAAGGTGCATATTGTGATTGCCGGAATCGAAAAACTGATTCCCTCATTGAATGACCTGCAATTGTTCTGGCCTCTGCTGGCCACATTTGGCACGGGCCAGAAGATAACTGCCTATAACAGTTTGATCTTTGGCCCGCGGAGGGAAGGCGAGACTGACGGTCCGAAAGAGATGTATGTCATCTTGCTCGACAACCGCCGGACGGACGTGATCCGGCAGGACCGGCATCGGAGGGCCATGTCATGTATACGCTGTGGCGCGTGCCTCAATGCCTGCCCGGTGTACCGCAATATTGGCGGTTATACTTACAATGCCACGTATTCCGGGCCCATCGGATCGGTGATCATGCCTTTCATGGAAAGCATGCGCGACTACAAACATCTGAGCTATGCATCATCGTTGTGTGGTCATTGTACGGATGTATGTCCGGTTAAAATACCCCTGCATGAACTACTGCTGGTGAGCCGTAAAATGAGTGTTGACAAAGGGATGTATACCGGCGGCGAAAAATTTGTCATGAAAAACCTGCGCAGGATCTTACTTCACCGTAACCTGATGAACATGAACGGGGGGCTGAAGAATGCCCTCTTCAGAAACTTCTTTACCTCCTCCTGGGGCCCAAGGCGCGAATTACCACGCCTTCAACCGAAAACCTTCAACAGCTTATGGAAAGAGCAGCAGACTAAGAAACGAAAACAGGGCAAAACAGAAGATCTGTAAAAGACAATTCCTACAGATGCTGTGAAAACAATTCCTCCAGTTTTTTCTGCAGATCCTCTCCTTTCAGATTTCTGGCAATGATAAATCCTTTGGGATCAAGCAACACGTTGGCAGGGATCGACCGGACACCGTAAAGCCTGGCCGCTTTGTTTTCCCAGCCCTTTAAATCTGATACATGATGCCACGTCAGGTTATCATCATGGATCGCCTTGATCCAGCGGTCACGACTGGTATCCAGCGATATTCCAAGAATATCGAAGCCAAGGGCATAATATTTCTGGTAAGAGGCAACCAGGTTCGGGTTTTCAATGCGGCAGGGACCGCACCAGGAGGCCCAGAAATCAACGAGCAGGTAGTTTTTACCGATGAGGTCGCCAATCGGCAGGAACAAGCCGGTTGTATCCTGCATCATGAAAGCCACATAGTTCATGCCAACCGCGCTGCGCTTCAATGAGCGTAGTTGTTCTTTCAGAAAGCCGGTATACATAGAATTATTCAGGATGGTGTCAAAACTATTCAGGAGCATGTCCAGTTCATCCATTTCATAGCTCCAGGCATTCCTGAAAGCAATGTAGGGTGAAACGAATGACTTGTTATTTTTTGTGACAAAGTTTTTGGAAAAAGCATTGCGTTTTTCATCAATATCTGTCATAAGCGAGTCAAAATGATTGGCATTTGCTTCGTCACCCACCTCCACGGCTTTCAGATACATCTGGTAATTATCCCGCATTTGCGTATTGAACTGCTCGAGCATATCAAGATAACCCTCATATTCATCCTGGTTTTTTGAGCCCTTAATTTCAGTTTTGTCAATATTTTTTGTATTGATGTTAATGGTGATATTGGAAGCTTCTGCAAAAAAAGGTATCAGGGATTTCGTTTCGGGGATATTGATGTAATAAACCTCAGGATAATCAATGTTACCGGTGAAGCTGAATTTTCCCTGTGAAAGCTGCATGGAGTCAATGGAAATCATTGGGGCATCTATGCGCCTTTGCAGGTAAATGGTACCATCGAAAACGGAATCAACGGTTCCGGAAATTGTGAACTCATTTTTGACCGGGGTGGTGCAGGTGGCCATCATAAAAACGGCCAGAGAGATAAGGATCAGATTTTTAAACATATGGTTAAATTATTGATTAGCAAAACTAATACAAATCTTTATTCTTTTTTACGGAAATAGAATAAATACTGGATCAGCATGATGATCAAGGTTGAAAGGGCAATATTAATGACCGCTTTCAGCAATGTCTGGCCAAATTCGCTAAACCGGAAAACCTCCAGGTAAAAGAGAAATAAATGATGCAACGCTACCAGGATGATAGTGTAGGAAAAAAACCATAGAGAACCCGAGTCACGGACATTTGGATAATCATTGGGTTCCAGGTCTTCTTTTTTACCGACAAGCCGGATAACACCGGGCCTGAAGAAAGCAAGGAAAACGGATGCCGCGGCGTGCAGCCCCGGTGTTTGCATGAAAATGTCAATGGTAAGGCCAGTCAAAAAAGACAGAAACAGAAGCCAGAAGCCGGGAAAGCGGAATGGCAGCATCAGGATGAACAGGACATACACCTGCGGGTTGATATACCCTGTTGGTTGGATTTTATTGAAGATAAACACCTGGGCAACCACCAGCAGCATAAAACGGATCGTATTTCCAGCCAGCGCTTTAGTCATGTATTTCTGTTGTCAGGGTCCTGAATTCGTTCAGAAGGGGGTTATTGACGATATACACGTAATTCAGCCGGTTATAATCAAGGGAATACCTGATCTTACCCTGCTTAAAGAGGGTTTCCATTTCATCTTCGATATATTCAATGGTACCGATGGGGATCCCTTCGGGGAAGATCTGGGAATTACCGCTGGTGATGACCGTATCTCCCTGCAGCAGGTGGACATGTGCAGGAATATGAGCGATGGTACCCAGCCGGTAATTCATGCCGTCCCAGGAAATATTTACCAGCTGGTTGTTCTTTTTAATCTTGCCGCTGATCCGCGCGTCTTTGTGCAACACGGAAATACCCGAACTGAAGTTACCAGAAACATCGATAATGATTCCGACAATACCATCTGCGGTGATCACACCCATGTCTTTTCTGACGCCGTCGCGCCACCCTTTGTCAAGCATGAAATAATTGTTTCGCTGCTGCACGGAATTGCTGATGACCCTTGCGCTCATGTAATTCAGGGAAGATGCTTCCGGTAAATATAATGAATCGGTTGTTTCTGTTTCCATATTGCCAAGCGTGGTCCGGAGCCGGGCATTTTCAGCCGCCAGCATCTCATTGGAATTTTTCAGATCTAAATACCCGGTGATATTCGCATAAATAAGGTTCAGTTTTCCGGTAACCCGGTTGGTGGTTCCGATGACGCGTGAGCGCTGGTAGTAGTTATTGTTGTAGATAAGAATGAAAGAGATGACCAGAAAGATCAAAAAAAGAAAGAAGAATTCATACCTGGAGATAAATGCCAGCAGGTTTCTCATTTCATTTGATCAGGAATGTGAATTTATCAAAGTTTTTCAGTGCGATACCGGTTCCCCTGGCCACGGCGCGCAGCGGGTCTTCGGCGACGTGCACCGGGAGTTTTGTTTTGAGGTGGAGTCTCTTATCGAGACCGCGCAGCATCGATCCTCCGCCGGCGAGATAGATACCGGTGCGGTAGATATCGGCCGACAGCTCGGGAGGCGTCATTTCCAGCGCGTTCAGCACCGCCGCTTCGATCTTTGAAATGGATTTATCGAGCGAGTGGGCTATTTCAGCGTAATTTACCGTGATCTCCTTGGGGATGCCGGTGAGCATGTCGCGCCCGTGTACAGGAAAATCGTCCGGGGGATTGTCGATATCAGTCATAGCGGCGCCAACTTCGATCTTGATCCTTTCGGAGGTCCGTTCCCCGATGTTGATATTGTGCTGCTTGCGCATGTATTCTTCTATATCTGCATTGAAATCATCCCCGGCGATGCGGATCGATTTGTTGTTGACAATACCGCCCAGGGCGATCACGGCGATTTCGCTGGTGCCGCCCCCGATGTCGATGATCATGTTGCCGGTGGGTTCCAGCACATCGATACCGATCCCTATAGCTGCAGCCATCGGCTCATGGATCAGCCGGACCTCCTTGGCGCCAGCCTGCTCGGCCGAATCCTTGACCGCGCGTTCCTCCACCTCGGTGATCCCCGACGGGATACAGATCACCATTTTTAGCGCCGGAGGGAAAATGTTATTCTTGAAACCGATCATCTTGATCATTTCCCGGATCATGATCTCAGCCGCTTTGAAATCGGCAATGACCCCGTCGCGCAAAGGCCTGATCGTCTTGATGTTTTCGTGCGTTTTGCCATGCATCATCATGGCCTTTTTTCCGACAGCGATCACCTTACCTGTGTTACGCTCTATAGCAACAATGGAAGGTTCATCTACCACCACCTTGTCGTTGTAAATGATGATCGTATTCGCCGTTCCGAGGTCTATGGCGATTTCTTTGGTGAGAAATGAAAAGAGTCCCATGCTATATTATCAGTTTAACCGCTGTTTTCAGCTTAATGTTTAAAATGCCGGATTCCTGTAAACACCATGGCCAGCCCGTGCTTCCGGCAATAATCGATCGAATCCTGGTCCCGGATCGATCCGCCGGGCTGGATAATGGCCGATATCCCTGCCCGGTGAGCGATCTCCACCGAATCGGCAAAGGGGAAGAACGCGTCAGAAGCGAGCACTGCGCCTGTCAGGTCAAAATGATTTTCCCCGGCTTTGGCAATGGCTTGCTTTAATGCATCGACCCTCGAAGTTTGCCCGGCGCCGCTGGCAAGCAATTGTTTGTTCTTTGCCAGCACAATGGCGTTCGACCGGGTATGCTTCACGATCCTGTTGGCAAACAGAAGATCTTCGGTCTCCCTGTCGGTAGGCTTTCTGTCAGTCACCGGCCGCAGGTCTTCCGCCCGCTCCGTTTTCAGGTCTTTCTCCTGCACGATCACTCCGTTCAGCATCGACCTGAATTGCCTGACCGGAAATCCGGTTGTCAACAATTGCAAAAGTATTCGATTTTTCTTGCTTTGCAGGGTTTCAAGCGCACTTTTTTTATAGCCCGGCGCCAGGATGATCTCAAAGAACAAACGATCGATCTCCTGTGCAGTTTCCTCATCCACCATCGCATTGGTCACCAGCACACCGCCGAAGGCAGAGACGGGGTCGCCCGCCAGGGCATCTGTCCAGGCTTCCCTGAGGACGGGACGGCTGGCGCACCCGCAGGCATTGTTGTGCTTCAGAATAGCAAAGGTGGTTTCGTTAAACTCGCTGATCAGGCCGATCCCCGCCTCCAGGTCACCCAGGTTGTTGTAAGAGATTTCTTTGCCGTGAAGTTGCCTGAATACTTTATCCGGATCGCCGTAAAATAAGCCTTTCTGATGTGGATTTTCGCCATATCTCAGTGGATAAATACCACGAATGCTCTCCTTGAAAGCACCGGATTCACTTCCGCTGAAGTATTTGTAAATGGCCGTATCATAATGCGAGGTGACATCAAAGGCCTGTCCGGCAAAATTACGCCGCTCTTCCAGGCTTGTAATCCCCTCTTTTTCTCCGAGCAGCTCCAGAAATTCAGGATACTGCGATGAGGATGATATGATGAGCACGTCCCGGTAATTCTTGGCCGCCGCCCGGATCAGCGAAATCCCTCCGATGTCGATTTTTTCAATGATTTCAGCCTCATCGTCAGTTTGGGCTACCGTGTCTTCAAAAGGATACAGATCGACGATGACCAGGTCGATGGGAGGTATCTTATACTGGCTGGACTGCTGCTTATCGTCATCGTCATCACGGCGAAATAAGATCCCGCCAAAAACAGCCGGATGCAAAGTTTTAACCCGTCCGCCTAAAATGGATGGGTAACCGGTTAACGTTTCAACCGCAACGGCAGCTATACCTAAGCCGGTAACAAAATCATAAGTGCCTCCTGTGGAAAAGATCCTTATATCCAGTGAGGCAAGCTTGCGGACAATCGCCTCCAGCTCTTCTTTATGATAAACTGAAACCAGCGCGCTGCGTATTTTCCTGTTCATGGAAATTATTTTGCTCCTTTTGCGTTGAATCATCAAATATAAGTCATTATTCTGTTTTCAATTATATTAATTTTACGATCGTTTTAAGCGAAGACTATCATGCGGATTTTTTTAAAGCTGCTTAGGGAAAGTTACCTGTTTGCACTGCACGAAATTGTGGTGAATAAAGTCCGCACCCTCCTTTCCCTGCTGGGCATCACGATCGGTATTTTTTCCATCATTTCGGTTTTCACCATATTTGATTCGATGGAAAGCAATATTCGCGAGAGCATAGATTCACTAGGCAATGATGTGCTTTTCGTTCAGAAATGGCCCTGGGCCATGGGGGGCGATTATCCATGGTGGAAATACATCAGCCGGCCCGAAGCCAGCCTGACCGATTTGAGGGAGATCAAAAGAAGGAGCCAGACGGCGCAGGCCAGCACTTACCTGGCAGGAGTGAGTACCACCGCAAAATATGGGAAGAATTCGCTGGACAACGCCAATGTCATCATTGTCGCGGAAGATTACGACAAAGTGATGACCGTTGATGTTGCTGACGGCCGGTTCATTTCTCAGGCAGAATTTATCAGTGGCCGGCCAGTGGCTGTGGTGGGCAGTGATATCGTAACCAATCTTATGGGGTTACCCGACCCCATTGGCTTGCGGATGAAACTGTTCGGAATGAATGTGGAGGTAATCGGTGTGATGAAAAAGGAGGGAAGCAATATTTTCGGAAATACGTCAGACGACCAGATCATAATCCCGGTAAATTTTGCCCGGAGCCATACAGATTTGAAAAACATTGGCGGGGCGATCGTTGTCAAGGCCAGGACCGGTGTTTCGATCGATGAGATGCGGGACGAGCTGACAGGCATCATGAGGGCTGTTAGAAAATTAAAACCGAGGGCGGAAGATAACTTCGCCATTAATCAGACCGATATCATTTCCAAAGGCTTTGACCAGCTCTTTGGCGTGATCGCTGTCGTAGGATGGATCATCGGGGGGTTTTCACTGCTGGTGGGCGGATTTGGCATCGCCAATATCATGTTCGTTTCGGTAAAGGAGAGGACCAGGATCATTGGTATTCAAAAAGCGATGGGCGCGAAGAAGTACTTCATTTTGCTGCAGTTTCTGTTTGAAGCGATTTTCCTGTCGCTTTTAGGCGGTATTTTCGGCCTGATCATCGTCTTTATCCTGTCATTCACTGTTTCGCAAATGTTTGATATGAGCCTTACCCTGACCCGGGGAAATATTTTCCTGGGAATTTTCGTCTCCGCTTTCATAGGATTTATTTCCGGTCTGATCCCGGCCTGGAGCGCATCCAGGTTAGATCCGGTGGAGGCGATGCGATCGAATTTTTAAAAAAATTCCTCCTCACCGGGTATATTTCATCAGTTTTCCGGATTAAACAACAGATTATATTTACTTTTAGCCATTGAATTGATTATGGATAAACGCTGGGTATTAAAACCCCAAGGGGATCAGGATTTGGTGAGGCATTTGAGCAAGGTTCTCAATATCAATGAGAAACTTGCCAATTTGCTGGCACAACGGGGCGTAACGAGCTATGATACGGCGAAAGCTTACTTCAGGCCGCAACTTGAACATTTGCACGATCCTTTCCTGATGAAGGACATGCACCAGGCTGTGGCACGTATCGAAAAGGCGCTTTCCAACGGAGAAAAAATAATGGTTTACGGCGATTATGATGTCGATGGCACCACGGCCGTTGCACTGGTATATACTTTCCTGAAAACCATTCATGATAAAGTCGATTTTTATGTACCCGACCGCTATAGCGAAGGATATGGTGTCTCAATCAAGGGAATTGATTTTGCCGCACAAAACGGTTTCAGCCTGATCATTGCCCTCGATTGCGGGATCAAAGCGGTGGAGAAGGTAGATTATGCTAAAAAACACGGTGTGGAATTCATCATTTGCGATCACCACCGTCCGGGAGATTCACTACCTGCTGCCTGTGCCATACTTGACCCCAAGCGTGATGACTGTAATTATCCCTACAAAGAACTATCCGGCTGCGGGATTGGTTTCAAACTGATTCAGGCGTTTGCCTGGAAGACCAACATTCCCTTTTCGCACCTGGAGAGATATCTCGACCTTGTGGTTGTAAGCATCGCGTCCGATATTGTCCCGATCACCGGGGAGAACCGGGTACTGGCTTACTACGGACTGAAACGCATCAATTCGAATCCCCGTGCCGGTCTGGAGGCAATCCTCAATGTCAGCAACAAATACAGTAAATCCAATGGCCTGGCAGGCGCCAATCATCGGTATACCCGCGAGCTGACGATCAACGACCTGGTTTTCATAGTCGGACCCCGCATCAATGCCGCCGGCCGAATCGAAAGCGCCAGGAACTCGGTAGAATTGCTGATCACCGATGATCCGGAAAAAGCTTTTCACCTTGGGAACCAGATCAATGAACTCAACACCGAGCGCAAAACCCTGGATACCAGTGCAACAGCCATCGCACTGGAAATGATGCATAACGATCCGAAAATAGCTGAGCGAAAAGGCACCGTGTTGTATCATCCCGAATGGCACAAAGGGGTCATCGGCATAGTCGCCTCCCGGTTGATCGAAAACTATTACCGCCCAACGATCGTTCTGACGCAATCGGAAGGAATGGTCACCGGCAGCGCCCGCTCGATCAAAGGATTTGATATCTACGATGCGGTGGATGCCTGCGGCGACCTGCTGGAGCACTTCGGAGGGCATACCTATGCCGCCGGCCTCTCCCTGAGACCAGAGAATCTCGAGTCCTTCAAGGACCGTTTTGAAAACTATGTCCGGGAACACCTGACAGATGACATTGCATTGCCAGAAATAGAAATCGATGCTACACTCGACCTGCAGGATATCAAAAGAAAATTTTTCGATGTGCTGAACCAGTTTGCCCCTTTCGGCCCCGGAAATATGTCACCTGTCTTTCAGACGGATAACCTGATCGATGCCGGCAAAGCCAAAATCGTAGGGAATAACCACCTTAAAATGGAAGTGGTGCAACTCGATGTCAGGAGCGAACCCATCTCATCCATTGCTTTCCAGCAGGGCCTCGAACACTATGAATACATCCGCGACGGCAACCCGTTCAACATTTGCTACCACATCGAAGAAAACGAATGGAACGGCAAAAAATCCTTCCAGCTGAATATTAAGGATATAAAACAGGTTAAATTTTGAGACGCCCCACGCCCCTCAACGCAAGCACACCGACTATATACCAATTTCTAAATAGGTTCTGATCAGCAGGTAAAGGCCGAACAAAACAAGGCCTATCCCGGCGACGCGATTGATCCAGATGATAATACCGGATTGCAGGTAACCCTTGATTTTATAAGCGGAAAAGGTTTTTAACACATCCATCAGGAAAATGGTTAAAAGTGCTGAAGTAAAAAATGACAGCAACAGGAATACATCTCCCTGGTAATTGGTTGTAAAACCGACCACCACTCCCATCCAGAAGATCCAGATGAAAGGGTTGGTGAAGTTGATCAGGAAGCCTTTCAGGATATAAGTGTAAAAGCGCGGGGAATCAGCTTTCACCAGGTTGTTATTCAGATCGACCCGGATGCCTGCTTTTCTTTTAAAAGTGACAATGCCGAACACAACCAGCACAGAACCGCCGATAAAGCCGAGGGCTGCTTTATGGGTTTCAAAGATTTGCACAGCCCCGAAAAATCCGAGAGCCACCAGGACGGCATCGCTCAGGAAAATGCCAAAGGCAAGAAAAACGGCCGGCCAGAAACCCCTGTGAATGCTGGTTTGTATCAATGCCACCAGCGCCGGGCCAAACCCGAAAAAAATCGACAGGGTAAGCCCCAGTATAAACCCCTCCAGAATAATGTGCATCAGGCAGTCTTGAAATTATATTCAACAAGATATTTTTCCCAGGCAGTATGCTGGTCCTTCTTGATTACCCGTGGAAATTTATTGGCTCCTCCCTCCTTTTTATGAATTTTCATCCAGGTAGAAAAAGCCCGTGAAGGTAAAACTTCCACGAAAACCTCCTTTATCGCTGCAATTCGCTCCACCCGGTAATCGTCATTCAGCACTTTGAGATATTCATCGATCTTTTCCTTTGCCACAGCCGGATCCAGCACATCATCGGTGCCCAGGTACCATTTGTGCGCCCACAGGCTGTCGTGCTTGATGCCTGTCACCGTGAACTCCCGGATCTCCACGTTCAGCTCATCGCATAGCATCTTGATGGCGCCGCTCATGTTTTCCACCGACAGGTGCTCGCCGCATATGCTCAGGAAATGCTTGGTGCGCCCCGTAATGACGATCTCCGAATCGGCTTTGGAGGTGAATTTGACCGTGTCCCCGATCAGGTAACGCCAGGCCCCCGCGCATGTCGAAAGCAGCAATGCGTATTCCTTGTTCTCCTCCACTTCGTCAATGGTCAGGGCTACCGGGTTGTCCACCAGGTTCCCCTCTTCGTCGAAATTCTGATCGTCGAACGGAACGAATTCAAAGAAAAGGCTGTTGTCGTATACAAAACCCAGCGACTTCCGCTGCATATTTTTCTGATATGCAATATATCCCTCCGATGCCAGGTAAGCTTCATGGTAGATCATATGCTTGCCGAACAGTTTTTCGAACGATTTTGCATAGGGTTCGAAAGAAACCCCGCTGTGCACATAGATCGAAAGATTGGGCCAGATCTCATGGATGTTGTGCAGGTTGTAATGGGCAATGATCCGTTCCAGGATGATCTGTATCCAGGCCGGCACGCCGACAATCACCCCGATGTCCCAGTTTACGGCCGATTTGACGATCTCGTCCAGCTTCACCGACCATTCCCGCTCACGGGAGATTCTTTTTCCCGGTTTATAAAAATGCTGGAACCAGAAGGGGATCGTACTGGCGGAAATGCCCGACAGATCACCCTCGTAATAAGTGCCGTTGTAGTGCAGGTGCGTGCTCCCGCCGATCATCAGCATCCCCTTTTCATAAAAATTATCCGGCAGGCCATACGAGAGCGAAGCTACCAGTTGGCGGATGCTCACCTTCCGGATAGCCCGGATCATCTCCTGTGTGACAGGAATGTGTTTGCTGGAAGCTTCCGATGTCCCGGATGTCAGGGCGAAATACTTCACGCGGCCCGGCCAGGTGACAAAAGCTTCCCCGTTGAGGATCCTGTACCACCACTTCCTGAACATGGTATTGTAAGTGAAAGTGGGTACCCTGGTTTGAAAGGAACGGACGAAATCCTTGCTCTTTAAAATCTCTGAAAAACCGTAATATTCGCCGAATGCAGTGAACTGCGCCCTGCGGATGAGCTTTTTCAGCACCCGTTTCTGGGCCGTGTACGGATCAACCTTTGGCTTGGCCTTATCAGGCAACCGGCCCAATTCATACGCTTTTTTAACCAGCGGTCCTAATATCGGCATTTGATGAATGGTAAAATGGTCAAACAAAAGTAAAAAAATATTGATAATTTTATCAATTCTAAAAACCGCCCCTGCTGTCATGAGAAAAGCTTTCAAAATTTTTTCAGGGATTTTTTTTGGCATTATTGGCCTGATACTGGCGCTGCTGCTGCTGGCCACGTCCATTGCATACCGGCCTGATAAGATTGAAAATGCCGTCATGTCGGGAAAAACCACGGGACCCGTCCGGGATGACAGTGTTTTTTCTTTTGTCAGCTGGAACATCGGTTATTTCGGCCTTGGAGCGGAGAGCGATTTTTTCTACGATGGCGGAAAGATGACCAGGCCCGGTACTGATCAACACGCACAACGAGCCGTTCGACGACGGGCGCCAGCGGCGGCAGCAGATGGAAGTGCTGGAAGTCAAAACCACCGACCTGGCTTTCGAATGGGCTGACCACCAGCCGGTGAAACTCACGGTTCAACTTCAGTAAACAACGCCGCCGCGATCCCGTCGGCAAACAGCTTACCCTCGTCCGTCAGGAAAAACCGCGTTCCCTCCTGGTAAAGGTGATTTTTTTCGGTAAATGGACGGGCGTTTTCCAGGAAAAAGTCGCGCCGGGCCTCCCCGAAAACATTGGCGATGTGTTCCGTATCGCATCCCCAGACCGTCCGCAGGGAGGTCATCACATACTCGTTGTAGCGTTGCTCCGGCGTCAGTATCTCTTTCTCTTCCACTACCGTCTGGTGCCCGGAAAGCTGCAGGTAACCGTCGAGCCGGGAAACGTTCCACTGGCGTGACACGCCGTTATAAGAATGGGCCGAGGGGCCCAGGCCCAGGTAATGCCCCCCCAGCCAGTACAGGCTGTTGTGCCGGGAATAAAAGCCGGGGCGGCTGAAATTGGAGATCTCGTAATGGATAAAGCCGTTCTTTGCGGCTATTTCGAGGAGCGTCCGGAAGTGGGCAACCGATTGCCGCTCATCCACCGGGGTATAACGCCCTTTTCTGATCAGCGCCCAAAGAGGGGTTTTTTCTTCGACAGTCAGCGCATAGGCCGACAGGTGGGGAATGTCCAGGGAAAAGAACAATTCCAGGTTTTGCCGCCATTTCTTTTTCGTCAGGGTGGGAATGCCGTAGATCAGGTCGATGGTCAGGTTCCTGAACCCGGCCTCGCGAGCATTTTCAACGGATTGCCGCGCCTGGGCGGCGTTATGCACCCTGTTCAGATAAGCCAGATCGTCGTCGAAGAAGGATTGTATGCCAATGCTCAGGCGGTTGACGGGGGTATCTTTCCATTCCCGTGCTTTTTCTTCGGTGAGGTCGTCCGGGTTGGTCTCCAGCGTGATCTCCGCTTCATTATCGACCGGAAAAAGGCTGTAGATGACATCGAAAATCCTGGTCAGATCCTCCGTTTTCAACAGGGATGGAGTCCCTCCGCCGAAATAAATCGTCTCTATCTTTTCTCCCGCCAGGTAATCGCGCTGCATTTCCGCCTCTCTCAGCAGGGCATCGGTAAAAGTATCCCGTCCGCGTTTGGTCGCAACGGAGAAAAAATTGCAGTAATGGCATTTCTGCCGGCAAAAGGGGATATGGACGTAAATGCCAGCCATGGTAATGTAACTGCAAAGGTAGGCGAACTCCTGTGATAATTCTTACCCTGAATCTAAGTAGCAGAAAACCAATAATTTTTTTTCTAGTGGTTTTCTGCTATGGATTTGATTTAACCGGGTTGCATTTTTATCGCCGGAAAAAAACCCGGCTGATGAAGATTAAACCACTAATAGTATAATCAGTGATGTAAGCAGAGCCAAAGCGATGCTTAAAAGTAATTGCTGTAAAGTTATTTGTATAATATAGTTAATATGTCATATTATGAGAAAGTTAATAATTTGCTGTATTACTTTAACAATTTCTGTCTTATCAAGCCTTTACATCATAGCACAGGAAGAAGACCAAAAAATTTGGTATAATACCGTTTCAGTCCCACCATCTCCGAATGCCGCTTCTTTGGGTAAGTATGGTGAAGTTATGGTAGATAAATCGACAGGAATTCCAAAAATTTCGATTCCACTTTTAAATTTGACGGAAAGCGGAATGGATATTCAGATTGCACTATCATATCATGCTGGTGGAATCAAAGTCTCAGATGAATCTTCATTTGTGGGGTTGGGATGGTCGCTTCATGCTGGTGGTGTAATCACAAGAGTTATGCGCGGAATGCCTGATGATGGAAGTAGTGTCGGATTTTTAGCAAACGCTTTGAATATTCCAAGAGAAACATGGGTTGAACAGGATTTTAATGTACCTTCATATGCTGAATATATATATATGAAATTAAATGAATTGTCAAATGGAAAAATAGATTATGAACCTGATTTGTTCTATTATAATGCAGGACATAACAGCGGAAGCTTTATTTTTGGGAATCATGGTTACCCGGTGTTAATCCCATATTCTGATCTATCAATACTACCTGTTTATGATACAATTTTCAACACCTTAAATGGGATTACAGGTTTTCTAATCACTGATCAACAAGGAGTTCAATATTATTTCGGGAATATTGGCGAAGGTGGTTTTACGGAAAGAACAATCTACTGGTCAACAAGTGATAATCCCTCCAAATACACTTCAAGTTTTTACCTTTCAAAAATTTATAATCCTTTTAGTAATTCGCATATATCATTTAAGTATACTGACCATGCTTACGATAAAGACAATATTGATACATATAACATATTATATGAAAGTCATCCAAACAACATTAACTTTTACCATGTAAGCAATAATTCTCATGGGACATCAATGAATATAAATTTGAAGACCATCTCCAAAATTGAATTTGAAAATGATACTGTTCATTTTTTTTCATCCATTTCTCAGGAGTTTCTTCCAAAAATTGATTCTATCGTTTTCAAAAACAAGGTGTTTGAATTCGAATATGGATGGTATAATCCGGAGGAAACAAACTGCAAACGTCTTAAATTATTGGCTTTAAAAGAGAAAGGCCGTGGAGAAGGCAACTGTAAAATCCATACATTTTCATACAATGAAACACAACTACCACCCTGTAACTCTTTTGCGATAGATCATTGGGGATATTTTAATAACAAACCAAACTTCAGTTTAATTCCTTATTTCAAAATTGGCAATCAATTACTTGGTAGTGGCGCCAACCGGGAACCCGACTCTGCTTACACAAAAGCAGGCATATTGGATCGAATAACTTATCCAACTGGTGGATGGACAAAATTTTATTTTGAAAACAACACTTGTCAAAGACACCCAACCATTTATGAAGTTTCAACAGATAGTTTGTTAACATATCAAATTTCAGGAAAATTCAAAGATACATTGATCAACATAAACCTAAATCCGGAATATGAGTATTACGACATTAATATATCGGCATCTATATTTGGTCATAGTCATTGTGATTGTAATGCGCAAAACGACATGTGCGATGGTGATTATGAAATAACCGATGCTAACGAAATATCTTATGGATCTGCCTTACCTACGATTTCACCTTGCACATATTCAATAAATTCGAATATCGAATCTTTCAAACCACCATTGGAATTATCTTTAAGAATATTGGAAACATCAAAAGACTCAACAAAATTAGCTGTAAGTATATCTTTTAGATATTATGATCCAGAAAAATTAACAATTAAGAGAGAGTTTTTAACAGGGGGGCTACGAATAAAAAGAACTGAAAATTTCGATTCAATTACCGGTTTATTGAGTACCAGATCATATGATTATGCAACAGGTGGCACTTTAACTTTTAATGAGGACCTATCTTATTTCACACAACATGCTAAATCAATTAGGCGCTCAGATCCTAATAACCCGGAGTCGCCAATTCTGGAATACCCTCAGGTTTTAGCATTCTCTTATCCTTACGCAGGATTGGGATTGTCATCAAATATAGTATCTTACTCAAAAGTCGTAGAGTATTTTGGGACACAATTGGAGAATAACGGAAAAGTTGAAAGTTACTTCTACGAAATATCAGACCCCCCTAAAAGCGGACCTCCTTATCCACCAAAAGTAAGTAATCAATATCTCAGGTCAAATTTAATCAAGGAGTATTTCTATTCATCTAAAGATGATACAATAAAATCAATAGAATTCAAATACGAGATAGATATGAATCGTCGAGAAACAGTTGCCGGGTTTCAGGCGTTCAGAAAGCAAACCCGGGGGCCAACTGTTAGTCCTCCCTTTCATAAAGATGATTTTATTTTTAGAAATTACTGGATCAGCCCCATAGTTTTGAGAAAAAAAATCAATAAAACAACAGAGTACTTTGATGGGGAAAAGATTGTCACTACAGATACATTATATTATGACAGCCTCTACCATTTTGGTCCTAATAGAGTTATCAGCAATCGATCTGATGGCAAAATGTCAATGATAAAATATAAATATCCGTTGGACCATATTGATTGCAAGAATCATTGTCTTAAGGATTTCATTTCAGATGTAGAAGATTGTGAGCTATCATATTTTGGCGGATGTAGCATGGGATACACTGGATGTCAAAATATTTACAGTTCTTGTCTCAGTGAACTGATTACCAAACTGGCAAATGCTCGTGATGTTTGTTGTAATAAATTACAGGTTCTATGCTGGAAAAAAAGATTTATAAATTATTGTATTCAAGATTATATCATTGAATATCAAGAATGTCTATCTGACAGCGGATATTATGAGTGTCTGGATACAAATTCCTGCTTTAACCTTCTTTGCATTTCTGATGCAAAAAATAGTTATTTATCATGCCTGTTTGATTATGATAGTTGTTTATGGAATCAACTTGATAATGCAATTGATGATAATCAACGGGGCAATGTTATACTGGCATTAATGCATAATTTAAGTACTTATCTGGATAAGGAATCTTATCTTATAGGGAATGACACTGTAAAAGTTGAACACCTGAAATATTCATTACAGGTAAAAGAAATAGAAATATTAGATGGGGATACCTTGATTACCGTCAATGTTCCTGTTGTTTCAACAGCTGAAAATTTTGATTTCGAGCATAATACATTTAATAAAGAAATTCAATATGATTATTATGATGATCATTTGAATATAATTCAGATAACGCCCAAAGGCATTGGGACTCCTATATCTTACCTCTGGGGATATAATTCCGAAACTTTTCATCATTTAGGCACAGCTATTCACAATAAATTGTTGAAAACATCTGATAGTTATTGGTTGTAAAGAGGTAATTGGATGAGTATATTTGTGCCTAAATAGGCATTCCATGAAATCCTTTCGACGTATCAAAATCATTAACGGAATTGAGTATGTGTATGAAATCACCCCCTATTATGATCCCGAAACCAAGAAAGTCAGGCAGAAGAGTCGCTATCTCGGTAAGAAACAGGAAGATAAGGTAGTCAGGGTGCGTGACCGGAAATTAAAAGACGTATTTTCCTATGGTGAGTTCCTTCCCGTGCAACAAATCATCAAACACTACCGGCTCGATAAATTTTTATCCGGGGAATTGGGCAAGGTGCAGGCCCAGGTGGTGATGACCCTGTGCATGGCCCGGCTGTTCAGGGGATTGTCCCTGCAGCATGTTTCCAACTGGTATGAGGGCTCATGGATGTATTATCTTTCCCGAGACCTTCCCCTGAGCCCGGCAAGTATCAGCAGGCTGCTCACTGCCATTGGACAAGGCAGGTTACAGGATCGACTGGCCGAATACCTGATCCGTCAGCTCAAGAGCAAACGAACCTTGCTGTATGATATTACCTCGGTGTCATCCTACAGTGAGCTGATCAAGCTTCTGGAATGGGGGTACAACCGGGATCACCTTGATCTGCCCCAGGTAAATCTTTCCATGATCATAGACAAACAGGAAGGTATTCCGTTGGGGTATGAGATTTATCCGGGAAGCATCAGCGATGTGAAGACCCTGCGCAACACGGTGAAAAAGCTAAAAGTGCTGGGGGTAAAAGATTTTACCCTGGTCCTTGACCGGGGGTTTTTCAGCATTGAAAACATTGAACTGCTCCTGGAGCACCAGGCCGAGTTTATCCTGGCTGTGCCCGAACGCTATGCCAGCGTCCAGGCCTTGATCAGCCGGCTGGCCCGAACCATTGAACGACCCAGGAACATGCAAAAGTTCAATGACCAGGTGCTGTTTGTTACGCCTGTGGATATAACCCTTGGAAGCCAGCGGCTCGCAGGGTATTGTTATTTTAATCCTGCCAGGGCGCAGCAGGAGAAAGACAGCTTTTACAAACGTCTTTTCAGTATCCAGCAACAAATTGGCCAGTTACGGCCAGGTAAGGACACCAAAGCCCGTGCCCTGGACATCATCGGCAACCTGAAAGGGTACTTCACCCTGAAGATCTCCACCGAAGGCATCACCGCAGAGATCAAGGAAAAGGCAGTGGCCAGAAGACTGAATAAAAAAGGCCTGTTTATCATTGCTTGTCAGGGTGAACAATCCTGGGACAGCTGCCTGGCGGCATATAAGGAGAAAGAAATGATCGAACGCAGCTTTAATATTCTGAAGAATGACCTGGAATTTTCCACCCCACATGCACATAAGGAAGACACCCTGAAAGGATTGATGTTTATCAGTCTGCTGGCCCTGCTGTTGCGGATGAAAATGGTGAATATCCTCAAAAATGCCGGCCTGCTCAAGGAATACAGCTTTGAAATGATGATCCTGCAACTGGAAAAAATGAAAGCTGTGGTAACCGATACCGGGCAGGTATTCTATACCGAAATGACTAAAAAACAAAGGGAACTACTGGAAACATTTAATGCTGTGCCTAAAACTTGAAAAGTTACGGATAATTATACTATGCCAATTGCCGTAATAGAAAATTCCTCATATGATGAAGTTGAAACAGCATTGGCAACCATTAACCTAAGCGTTGATGATCTACAAATAAAATCCGAAAATGACTTGATCGGGATTTTTAACGACTTACGCTCACATCTGCCATACTCCTTAATTACGTCATATACTTATGATCCTTTCATAGGCATCACTAGTGTGACCAAATCCAATGGCATAACTGTATTTTACGAATATGACGATTTTGGTCGATTGCAAACTATTTTTGACAATAGTAAATATATCTTGAATAGATATATGTATAATTATGGCAAAATTAACACTAATTAAAATCTTGAATAATTCACCATGAAAAAATCTTTGATTATGGTTAATAGATTTCATCTATTCTGCTTCACTCTATTTTTGCTTCTTACTCAGGTTACATCCTCTATCAGCCAACCCCTCTCCCCCCAGTGGGCTTTGCAAATTGGCGGCGCCGGTGATGACAGGGGATTAAAAGTAATGGCCGATCCGGTTGGCAATGTTTACTTTGCCGGTGTGTTTGAAAAAGAAATCGTCATCCATTCGAACGGTGGATTTGACTCGCTGGCAGGTTATGGATATGAAGATATATTCTTTTCTAAACTAAACCGGAATGGGCAGGTGGTATGGACAAAACATATCGGCGGGAAGGGTTCTGATGCCCCGACAGACATTATGATTAACAGTACGGGAGATGTTTTTCTTTCAGGATTATTCCAGGATTCACTGTTTTTTTCCACCTGTGACACCCTGATTGCAGAGGATTTTATTGACAGCTTCATTGCTAAATTTGATTCGTTGGGCAATTTAATGTGGATTAACCAAATCTCCGGGAGAGGAACCCAACAGTGCCTGTCGATGTTCACCGACATGATGGGAAATCTCCTGTCATGCGGCTTTTACTCCCATTCCATTGTTTTCCCCGGTGAAAATTCAACGGTCAACTTTTCTCAAAACAATTACGACGGATTCGTTGCTCTATGGTCATCCGAAGGTGATTTGATCTGGTTAAAAACATTGAATAACAACGGGGAAATAGTTATCAAGGACATTATTGTCGACCAGCAAAACGGATATTATATCGCCGGCAATTTTACGGATACGGTTTATATTGATAACCAAACATTCATAATAAGTGAAGGCAAAACAGACGGCTTCATCATGAAAATGAGCAATTCAGGCGAAATAATCTGGTCTGAATCATTTGGTGGTGTTCATGATGACAATGTTAAACGTATAACGCTTGGCGGTGATAATAAAATGATCGTTGCCGGTGAATTTAAAGGGGAACTTGTTCATAAAGGCAATGTGATATTGACCGCCGAGGGAGGAGATGACATCTTTCATCTGACTTTTAATAAACATGGTAAATTACAAAACCATAAAAAGCACGGTCAGGAAATGAATGATTTTGTTTTCGATGCATGGTTGCCTGTCGGACAGAAAATATTGATGGCTACTGATTTAAAAACCGTCAACGCTCATCAAAATACCAAACTGGCCAGTTATGAGATCTCCGGAAACATGTCGGAAGTTTTCCTGCTGGGAGATGATTATAACCCGAAAGTGCTTTCCGCAGTGATGCCCGATATAAATCAGATTTATTACACGGGTAGCTTTTCCGGAACCGTTTCATTCAATAACATTGAACTTACTTCTGTGGGGAATGAGGATTTTTTCTTATTGAAAATAGGACTGGATAATGACTCCGATCAAATGCCCTCCCCTGATTCTACTTACGATAACTTAAATTTTTCACAGATTTTGCTTGATGACAAACCAGTGTTTGAATCAAGCGTCATATTCCCACCTTACGATACGTCGGGATTATTCTTCAATTTCCCCAACCCATTCAGGGATAAGACTCAGATTATTTATTCGCTGGCTGAAACCTGTGATGTTACCATTACAATAATGGATATTAAAGGAAACATAATAAAAGAATGGCATACATCAAATCAATCCCCGGGTAATTATTCCGTCATATTCAATGGAAAAGGCC
>JAHYJL010000173.1 GCA_019429045.1 Bacteroidales bacterium | reverse complement strand
CCCCCTCGGGATAGGCCCCCCAGAGCCGGATGACCATGGTCAGCACCCCGCATCCCACCCCGAAAATGATCATCCCCCGGTGATTGACCGGGGAAGAGACCATGTCGGTTGCCATGTAGAAAATACCCAGCATCATCCCGCCGGTGATCAGGTGGAACAACGGATCCATGTAATACATCGGATCTATGAGCCGGAAAATGCCGGAAAAGACCACGACCGATAACAGATAAGACATTGGGATGTGCCAGGTGATGATCCTGCGGATCAGCATATAAATGGCGCCGATGAGCAGTGCAATGGCTGAGACTTCTCCCAGTGAGCCTCCCTGGTTGCCGATGAGTTCCTGGGCATAACCGGGCAACTGGGGCATGATTTCCTGAACCGTCTGTCCTGCCCGCAGGCCTTCTTTTAAAATACCCAGGGGTGTAGGCCCTGTAACGGCATCCGTCAATATCCCTCCTCCAAATAAAGGTTTGGGTACCGGCCAGGTGGTCATATGCACCGGGAATGACATCAGCAGAAATACACGCCCGACCAGGGCCGGATTGAAGGGATTCTTGCCAAGCCCGCCAAAGCTCATCTTGGCAATAGCGATCGAAACAAAGGCGCCGATGATCGTGATCCAGACAGGAAGGTTGCTTGGTACATTGAAAGCCAGCAATATCCCTGTGATCAGTGCAGAGCCATCATTGATAGTCAATGGCCCCCTGATGATGTATTTTTGAATGACCCATTCAAAGAAAAGACATGCCAGCACGGAAGTCAGCATAACCTTGGCCGCTCCTATACCGAAAAAATAAAATGAAACCAGCATGGCCGGGATCATGGCGATCACCACGCCGTACATGACTTTCGGAACCGACTGGTCGGTATGGACGTGAGGAGACCCTGATATTGTGAGTACGCTCATATCTTATTTTTTTCCTCTGTTTCTGATAATTTGACCTACTTTGCTCTTCCCCAGACGGATAAAATCAAGCAGGGGACGTCCTGAAGGACAGGTATACTGGCATGATCCACATTCGACGCAATCCATGATCATATTCACCTCGGCCAGGTCCCACATACCCCTTTCGCCATACTGGGCCAGCAGGATCGGCTCGAGGCCCATCGGGCATACCGATACGCATCTTCCGCAACGGATGCAGGTCCGCTGCTCAACCCTGAGGGAAAGATCTGCCGGGAACACCAGAATTCCCGATGTCCCCTTTACAACGGGGATATCAAGGGAGTTAAGCGCCTTGCCCATCATCGGTCCGCCATTGACAATCTTTCCGCTGTTTTCGAGATCAGCTTCCGCTTTTACCAGTAATTCCTGAACCGGGGTGCCTATCCTCACCAAAAAATTCGCCGGTTTCCCGACATTGTATCCCGTGACGGTGACAACCCTTTCTATGAGCGGCTTGTTCTTCTGGACAGCTTCATAAACAGCATAAGCCGTACCCACGTTGTTTACTACGCATCCCACTTCGATCGGCAGTTTGCCTGAAGGCACTTCTCTGCCCAGCAGGGCATTGATCAGTTGTTTTTCACCCCCCTGGGGATATCTGACCTTCAGCGGCTGAACGGATATAGATGGATATTTTGCCGCCAGTTCCTGCATATTCCGGATCGCATCGGGCTTGTTGTTCTCAATGCCGATAATGGCTTTCTCCACGCCCAGGCCTTTCATCAGGATCAATGTTCCGATAAGGATCTCCTCTCCTTTTTCAAGCATCAGGCGATGGTCGGCAGTCAGATAGGGCTCACACTCCACCCCGTTGATGATGAGGTATTCCGGTTTCTTTCCTTCGGGAACCATCAGCTTGACATGTGAAGGAAAAGTGGCGCCACCCATACCAACAATGCCCATTTCATGGATCTTTTTGACGATCTCCTCGCGTGGCAGGGTGATTTCCTTTTTCAGCCCGGCGCTCCGGTCAACCGAAGGCTCCCATTCATCCCCATCCACGTTGATAACCACTGCTTTACGTTTGTAACCGGTATGATCGATCATATCATCGATCTTCAATACCTTTCCTGACACCGAAGCATGCACATTAGAGGAGATGAATGCTTCGCCTTTGGCGATCATTTGTCCGACTTTAACCACATCCCCTTTATTGACCAGCGGAACAGCCGGGGCTCCCAGGTTCTGGTTCACCGGGATACTGACCTGCTTCGGCAGGGGGAATACTTCGATCGGACTGTTTTCAGACAGCTTATTTTCAGGTGGATGAACACCTCCTGAACGGAAAGTTTTCAATGTACTCATCCTGGAATTGTTTTCTTAGTCATGGTTAATTTCCGGCCGTTTCGTCCGGCGCATTTTCACGCTTTGCCACCGGTTTGCTCTCAGCCGGTACCGGGGTATCCCCATCTGCTTTAGCCGGCGTTTCGGCAGTTTCTTTTTCCTTCCGGGGTGGGAAATTTATTTCATGGATCGCTTCTGTTGGGCAGACCACAACGCATTTACGGCACAATTTGCACTTTTCGTAATCAATATATGCCAGGTTATTTTCAAGGGTGATAGCCTCATAGGGACAAACCTCCACGCATTTGCCGCAGCCTATGCAGGCCACCGCACAATTTTTACGGGCCGGGCCTCCTTTTTCCTTGTTGACACAGCAAACATAAATACGCCTGTCTTTCTTGCCTTTGGCCCTCAGTTCGATGATATCTCTGGGGCAGGCCTTGACACAGGCGCCGCAGGCAACACATTTATCGTTGACAACAGGCAGGCCTGTCTCAGGATTCATATGGATAGCATCAAAATCACAGGCTGTCACACAATCACCCAACCCGAGGCAGCCATAAGAGCATCCGTTCGTGCCGGCATAAAGGTTGTGGGCAAAAGCACAGGTGGCCGGGCCGTCGTATTTCACTTTCGATGGAGCGTTGGCAAAGGAGCCGTTGCAACGGACAACGGCGATGAGCGGCACGGCTTCTTCCGCTTCCAGGCCCATAATCCCTGCAACCACTTTCATGACATCCATTCCGCCCACAGGGCAATTCAGTCCCTCAAGGGTCTGGTCCTTGTCGGCCTGCTTCACAATCGCTTCGGCAAAATTACGGCAGCCCGGAAAGCCACAGCCTCCGCAGTTAGCCGCCGGCAATGATGCCTCCACGGTATCGATCCGTGGGTCTTCAATGACCCTGAACTTACGGGCAATAAAATAGAGAACGATAGCCGCCACCAGGCCAATAGCGCTAAGTGACAAGATAGAAAAGATCAGTATGCTGTTCACCGCTGTTAACTATTTAATTGTTAATGTCCTGGCCATTCCGGATGAAACCTCCGGAGACCCAAGCAAAAATATAAACAATTGTTAAAATAGTAACAGTTAACCGTCAAAAACGATCATTTAGAAGCCTTCTAAATTGCCCGTTCAGGCCTGTTCAGTAGACTTCTATTGAAGGATCACTTTTTGGATAACCTGCTGTTGTGATGTATTGGCTTTCATATAATATATCCCTTTCGGAAAACGTGACACATCCATACTGTTTGAATATTGGTCACCATTTACCTGGAGATTGAAAGTGAATACAACCACTCCCTGGGAATTGGTCAGCGTGAGCGTCAGTTCACGGCTGGATTCGAGACCGGATACGACAAAATTCAGGTGACCCGATGCGGGGTTGGGAATGACCTTCAGGACGAAATTGCTATTTACATCTTCCGGAACCCCAGTACATGGATCGATAATGATCTTAGCCCTATCGTAATGGGCGCCATCGCACGGTGCGATGTCATAGGCAAACAGCCGCAGCCAGGCAAATCCTTTGGATATATCCTCCGGGCCCGGTGTATAAACGGGTGTAAATATGGTATCGTTATCGAAGCTTCCATCCCCCTCACTCACCCACTTGATGGAATCCTGGTTTGTAGCAGAGCCGGAAAGCAGCACACTTTCACCGGCACACATCGTCGTATCAGGTCCGGCATCGGCGCTGGCTTTGCGTGATAATGTTATGTGCAAAGTATCCGAAACCGTCTGCCCCGATATATATCCGGTTCCGACCATCCATAAAGTGATTTCGCCGGCTGTTACGTCCCCCGACCCGCGGAGGTAAACGGCCTGAACCTTGGTAGGATCGACGAAAAATCCATCCCCGGCCGTGTACCACATGACCGACTGCTGATAAAAAGCCTGTGCCTGGTCAGCTAAAAATGGAGATGCCTCGCAAATGATAGTATCATTTCCTGCATAAACTTCAGGTGGCAGAATTGGGCCAAAATCAAAGGAAGCGATACGGGTCTTCCATCCGCCCCGCATATATTCTGTCGTAAACCAGAAAGTCGTGTCATCCGAGGGATCCACTGACATGGTGGAGTAATCTCCCCAGCGGCTGATGCCTGACTGGGAGCTTGTCCCTCCGTAGATCATGATCTCTTCCAGGTTCATTTCACCGGAGGTAGCGTCAGCCCGCCGGCCTGCGTAGTAAACCGACGGATAGGTACTGGCACTGGCCAGGCTGTAACCCAGCGCAATATCGCCATTGCCGTTCATGGCAATGCTGCCCATCCAGCGATGTTCCCCATCCTGCGGAGCGTAAGTACCCTGCTGGTAAACATACCAATCCGCGGCTTCTTTCCGGAGCTCATACCACCTGATGCCGGCACGGTTGCTGCCCGCATTGACAGTATGATTCAATACCAGTGTCTGGTATGAACCGAAATTACGATATTGCATGCGGTACATCAGCATTACGGCCAGGTCATCCAGGCGGGTGCTGGTTCCGGGCTGGGGGACACCATTCAGGTTCGGATTAAAGGAGGCAGGTGTTAATTCATTGACCAGGCTAAAGGATGAGGAGGCAGGGTTGTTCCAGTTAACCGAGAATTCATAAATCTCTAACCGCTGGGGGCTATTAAGGCGCATGTGGGAAAAATAACACGGAGCGCCCGAGGGTGGCGGGGTGCCGTCGAAATCGGAAGGCAACATGCTGAAAGTTCCCGAAGGCTGGTTGTAATAAACCATCTGGGCATTGGCGCCCACCAGCATCGAATCGCGCTCAAAAGCAGCTACGCCTACCCGTACATAGGTGCCAAACATGTTGAATGTCACGTAATAAGCATCAGGCCAGACTGCCAGTTTCGGATAATCATTGAATGCAGGCATCTGGAAAGCATACCGGTGATAAGAACCGGTAGGATCTCCGGTGGCTGAGACAGCAACCAATTGCCAATAGGTGCCATTGCTGGTATTAATGGCAAACTGCGACGCCATCCAGCGGTCCGCCAG
>JAHYJL010000172.1 GCA_019429045.1 Bacteroidales bacterium | reverse complement strand
AGAATTTAAAATTGCTTCATAGTCATCCCAAGTTATTTGATTGTCGCCAGTAACATCTCCAGAACCATAATAATTTAAATGGAAATTTCCGGAATTCTTATAATTTGGTTGAATATGGGGATTGAGACATTGGTCTCCATAAAAACTTGTTATTTCACGAGCAGAAAAAGCAATATTTTGTGACACGGCTTGGGAAAAGGTCACACAACTCCATAGCATGCTGATGATTGCAAACCATATAACGGTGTTCGGCCAGGGCCGAAAATGTATTAACATATTGTATTTCAATATTTTAGAGTTCATTTTCATATATTTTTAAGATCGAATTATGCTGTACGATGCATAAAATTACAAAACATTGCTACTGAAATCAACAGCTTCATTTTGTTTTTATTAACTTTGCCATTAACTTACATTTAATTCCAACCAATGGAGAGAGAGGAGCTTATTACATACTGGACTGCTTCTTCAGATAAAGATCATGCAACCATGATGAGGCTTTTTCAGGGAGGAGATTATTCCTGGGCCTTGTTTTTAGGTCACCTTGTGATGGAAAAGCTTCTGAAGGCTTTATATGTAAAGATTCGGGACAGCAATTACCCGCTCACTCATAACCTGCTCAGGCTGGCCGAACAATGCGGCCTGGATCTTACAGAAGAGCAGCAGGACTTTTACGCAACAGTGACCAGTTTTAATATCAATGCGAGGTATGACGATTATAAACTGAATTTTTACAAGCGTTGTACAAAATCATTTTCCGAAAAGTGGATTATAAAAATTAACCGTGAAAGATCATGGATAAAGCAAATGCTGTCAGAATAGGGAGTGAATTCATTTTGCTTTTGAAAAGAAAGGAATTTTCGATCAGGGCCGCTTATCTGTATGGCAGTTTTGCAAAAGGCAATTACCATCAGGACAGTGATATTGATATTGCCATTTTCCTGGAGACCCTTTCCGATCCGATACAGGCTCAAATTGAGATGTTAAAGCTTACCTGGAATTTCAATACCAGGATCGAGCCTCATCCTTTTCATGAAGAAGAACTTTTACATAGCAATCCGTTAATTGAAGAGATATTAAAAACCGGCATACCACTTAACATTCAGTAATTTTACTCATGCCCAGAGAGACACAACCTAAAGATATCGTCAAAATCCTTAAAATTAACGAATTAAAGGAATCTCCCTTTCAGGGGAGGTTGTTCAGCATTGCCGAAAAAGAGGTTGCGGAGCGGGATCAGAAGCGGCTGGAGGAACTCACCGGGAGCATCCGGCAGTCGGGCCTGATGCAACCGGTCATTGTCAGGCCTGTAGCTGGCGGTTACGAGATCATCGACGGTCACCGGCGCGTGGCCGCCACCCGGAAACTTGGTCATGGGCAAATTAAAGCCATCATCCGGGAATGCGACGACAGGGAAGCGCAGATCTTGTCTGTCATTGGAAACCTGCAACGTCAGGACCTTTCCTCCATTGAGTTAGCTCTCGCTTTCAGTAAGCTACTTGAAACGGGTGTGTTCAAAGATAAGCGGGAGCTTTCCAAATCGATTGGCAAAGATGAAACATACGTGGGCGACCTGTTGAATACACTGAATATGGATCGTCGCATCGTGGATGACCTGTTGAAACACAACTCGGTCAAGGACCTGCGCGTTTTGCGCGCTATCCGCAGGGCCGACATGGTGAATGAAGACGGGAAATCGGATAAGCAATGGCAGTTATATCAGAAGGTGGTACGGAAGAAGATCGGGCGGGATGAACTGTTGAAGATGTTGCGTCAAAGCCCCGGGCGTTCCCCCTTGAAATCGTGGACGATTAAAACGACCGCCCGGAATGTCACGTTCAGGGTAGATACACGGAAACTCTCTGCCGAACAAAAGGAAACATTGATCAGACTGCTGGAGGAGAGCCTGCTGGACATTAGTGCTAAATTATAATCAGATCATTCAATCCGGATGGATCAGGAATCATATAAAAGGCGCTGGCGATGGCTGATCCTGTCAGACGAAAGCAGAGTTATGGTAGATGAGGAGGACTTTCCCAGGTTGCAACAAATGAATTGGGTCATGCGACATAGTAAGGGGCGTGGTGATCAAGTCGTTAGCATGGTATGGGACAGTGAGAAATCCAGGATCGTCACACGTTACCTGGCCAGGGAGATTATTAAAACCGGAAAAGGCTATGTAGTCAACAGGAAAGATCCGGATGTACCCGATTACAGAAAATCAAACCTTATAGTTTGCACACGTAAAGAGAAAGAGAGAATGCGTGGCAAGACCCGAAAAGCGACAACCTCTCAATACAAGGGTGTATCACGGAGGAAGGACCGGAAAATGTGGTCTGCCAATATTTGCGTTAATGATCATAGGATGTACCTGGGCCTTTACCATCGTGAAGTGGACGCTGCCAGGGCTTACAATGATGCTGCAAGGAAATACTTTGGGGAGTTTGCATATCTGAATGATGTATGATAATGTTCAAAGCCAAAAAGGGCTGACTGAAGCGAATTTCTTAACGATTCCTTAACCAGCATATCCCCGATCTTTCGTAATTTTACCGATTGTTTGGTTAAATCAGAAAGATCAGTTGACGCCCCGGCACGAATCCATACAAGTCGTTATTTCCGGCTATCTCTTCAAATACCTGGAGCAGTTCAGGGTAAATCTGGAGAAAGCCCGTATTGAATATGATGCGGAGGCCATCCATGAATACCGCGTGGCGGTGAAAAGGATCAGGGCGATATTCCGGGCAGTGAACCGGCTTTATGAAGAACCGGTATTGCCACCAGGCATGATCCGGCCCCTGCGGCTCATGTTCAAAGC
Source organism: Bacteroidales bacterium (assembly GCA_019429045.1). GTDB lineage: Bacteria > Bacteroidota > Bacteroidia > Bacteroidales > JAGOPY01 > JAGOPY01. The sequence continues at coordinate 2,426 of JAHYJL010000172.1, read as the reverse complement.
AGGCGGCTCAATCCGCGACGACCAGGTGCAGATAGGGCTGGTGCAAAATGTCGAAAGGGAGTTCGACCGGTCTTTTCCGCTGATCAAAGCATTTTATGATAAAAGAATTGAGAATCAACGGGATTCTTTTTTTATCAAATCGGTCGATTTCGATTATACCTTGCTGGATAATATTCGCGAACAAATCAAAGCTGACCTGGAACCATTGGATAGCGAATCCCTGGAATCAAGGCTCATGGAACAACTGCTGGTTTCGATGGATAAGCTGAAAAAGCGCCGCTACGATCTTGAAAAACCAGACAAACTTCACCGGTTCCGCACGCGCTACAAGGAGGCGGGTTTTGTAGCGGAAATGCTGTATATGTCAAAATATTCCCATAAAATACCAAGGTCAACCTTCAACCGGATGAAAAATTTCGGCCTGAAACTGGGCAACTGGCACGACCATTACCAGCTCTGGTCGAAAACATCGCTCATCTTCCAGGAATCAAGAGATTTGAACCTGCTGGAAGAGGCCTTTGAACTGCGCAAGCTCATCACCCCCATCCACGACAAGCTCTTCCAGGAGATGATCCACCTGATAAAGAGGGACGATGCATTGTTTGAGTTGTGAGTGCTAATAAGAGGCTGTATCAAAAGTTGTTTTACCACAGAGATTACAGAGGAGACACAGAGGACGCAGAGTGTTTAGTGATTGATATACAATCCTCTGTGTTCTCTGTGTATACTCTGTTAACTCTGTGGTTAACCTAAAATTTGACTTTTGATACAGCCTCTTATATAAAGCCGTCGGTTATGTCAGAACGAACCTTCCTTCTCTTTAACAACTTTTAACATAAACCGTTGCAAGCGGTCGGCCTGCAAACCTTACTTTTGTGCCGGTTAATAAATACCCAACCCTTATGATGGAAACAGATATCAAAGCCCTGAACGAACGCATCCGGCAGGAGAGCGCTTTCGTGGATATGATCAACATGGAGATGGGCAAAGTGATCATCGGCCAGAAGCAGATGGTCGAGCGGTTAATGATAGGGCTGCTGTCGAACGGCCACATTCTCCTGGAGGGTGTTCCGGGCCTGGCAAAAACCCTGGCGATCAAGTCGCTTGCACATATTATCGATGCCCACTTCAGCCGGATCCAGTTTACCCCCGACCTTCTCCCCGCCGACCTCATCGGCACGCTGATCTACAGTCAGAAAAAGGAAGAGTTCATGGTCAGGAAAGGTCCTGTCTTTGCCAATTTCATTTTAGCAGACGAGATCAACCGATCGCCGGCCAAAGTGCAAAGTGCCCTGCTGGAGGCCATGCAGGAGCGACAGGTCACCATCGGCGATAAAACCTATCCCCTGGAGGAACCTTTTATGGTGCTGGCTACCCAGAACCCCATCGAGCAGGAAGGAACCTATCCCCTGCCCGAAGCCCAGGTCGACCGGTTCATGCTGAAAGTGGTGATCGACTATCCTGATAAGGATGAAGAGAAAAAGATCCTGCGGCAAAATATTGCAAAAACCTTCCCGGAAACACAAACAATCATCAAACCAGCTGATATTATGAAAGCCAGGGATGTGGTCAGGGAGGTTTACCTTGATGAAAAGATCGAAAATTATATCACAGATATCGTTTTTTCATCGCGTTATCCGACCGAATACAAGCTGAGCCGTTTCGAGCCACTGATCCAGTATGGCGCTTCGCCGCGCGCCAGCATAAACCTGGCGCTGGCAGCAAAAGCGCTGGCATTTATCAGGCGCCGGGGTTATGTTATCCCGGAAGATATCAGGGCCGTCGCCCACGACGTCATGCGGCACCGCATCGGGCTCACCTACGAGGCGGAAGCGGAAAATGTGACAACGGAGGATATTATTAATGAAATACTGAATACGGTAGAAGTGCCTTAATGGAAACCAGCGAAATACTCAAGAAAGTCCGAAAGATCGAGATCAAGACCCGCGGGCTCTCGCACCAGGTCTTTTCCGGTCATTACCATTCTGCCTTTAAAGGCAAGGGGATGGCTTTCAGCGAGGTTCGCGAATACCTGTACGGTGATGATATCCGGAATATCGACTGGAACGTCACCGCCCGGTTCAACCATCCCTATGTCAAGATCTTCGACGAAGAACGGGAACTGACTGTCATGCTTGTCATTGACGTCAGCGGATCCAATGAATTCGGAACAAAACAGCAGCTCAAAGAGGAATTGATGACAGAAATAGCTGCAGTACTGGCTTTCAGCGCAATCCATAATAACGACAAAGTGGGTGTCATCTTTTTCAGCGATAAAATAGAGAAGTTCATCCCCCCGAAAAAAGGGAAATCGCATATCCTGCGGATCATCCGGGAACTGATCGGGTTTCATCCCGAAAGCCAGAAGACCAGCATTGCGGAAGGGATGCGTTTTCTGACCAACGCGATCAAAAAACGCTGCATCG
>JAHYJL010000008.1 GCA_019429045.1 Bacteroidales bacterium | reverse complement strand
ATCATCATTTGATTCACCAACTCCGGAACACTGCGCAAAGTCAAATACGATCTGGATGGTATCAGTTCCGACACAACCGTCCTGATTCGTCACCTCAACCCAGATCTGCCTGATATCAAAGCCTATACCAGTGGACCCTACCGTAATGGAGTTTTCAACCGATCCGTTAGACCAATAATAGCTCATGCCGGGCATATCCAGGCGCAGTTCTATAGTTTCAAACGGACAGGTGATGATATCTGCACCCAGGTTAACCTGCGGCTGGGGAGATACTTCGATTGTGACTGTGGCATAAGTATAATTATACCCGTCGTAAACTTCCACATCATATGTTGTCGTGGAAACAGGGCTCACAAAAGGATCCCGGATGTTTGAGACAAATCCTGCCGGATTTGAAGTCCACGAATAGGTATATTCAGGATTTCCGCCACTGGGCAAAGCAAACAGCTGGGTTGTTTCCCCTTCGCATATAAAACTTTCAGAAGCATCGGCTGTCACTGCCAATGGACCGCTTCCAATGAACACTGTGACAAAATCTTTATCTGCGCAAACGCATCCTGTATTTTGATCGGTGATGCTAAGGGAAAAAAGTGTTGTTTCATACAACTTGACGGTCGGCGTATTTTGTAAATAAGTACCTAGTACCTTGTTGATGGGCTCCCAGCTCCAGACATAATTTCCACTGCCCTGTGAGCCGGAACCATACAATGTAGTATATGTTCCCCAGTTAATGGTTTGATCCTCACCAGCATTGGGTATTGGCAACGGGATCACTTCGACCGTTACATTTCCTGTAACGGCATTATAACCGTCATTTACCAAAACATAATAGGTAGTTGTAACCGTTGGCTGGACAATCGGATCCGGCAGATCGGAGTCGAAGCCTGGTAGGACGGACGACCATTGATAGGTATAATTTTCAGAGCCTCCCGATGCATAAGAGTAGAGATGGGATGTTGCCCCGTAGCATATAGCGGGTGGCGATGCAACAGGTCCTGTATTCAATGGCCCGCCGGTCACAAAAAGCATCATCTGGTCAATATCCTGGCACCCTCCGGCAAGGTCTGTAACAATCAATGTGAACTGGGTGGTTTGTTCCATCTGCACTGTGGTGGGTGTTGCGCTTGTGGGATCAATCAACATATCTGCAGGCGACCAGCTGTATGTAAATTCGCCGGAGCCCTGGCTGGCAGATCCCTGTAACTGTGTGTCTGTACCGTGAGGTATGCTCAGGTCCTGCCCGGCATTGGCCTTCGGGCCATTCACGACCACCCTTATGCTGTCGGTGATCATAGAATCACACAATGCGGCCACTGTAACATAATAAGTAGTTGTAATTGGCGGGCTGACTGTTATGTACTCAGTCGTTTCGCCAGTGCTCCAGGAAATGCTGTATGGACCAAATCCGTTTATATTCTTCACCCCAATTGTGGCCGGGGTTGCACAGTTAATGGTTGTATCAGGAGTAGTCTGAACACTCAACCGGTAATCCCAGAGATTCATGAGGATCGTATCATAATCGATGGAGCAAAGCGAGGAATTATAAACAATCCTGATGGTCTCGAACCATTCGGTAATATCATCTGCAATAGTGATGATATCCAATGATACCTGGCTATAGCCCGCAGGGAATACAATTGTGTCCGGGATCAGTTCATAATCAACACCATTGATAGCGCTCCCTTCTATGATCAGCGGAAGATGATAGTCCTCTGCAGGTTGGACAGATAGGGTAAAAGTTATGGTAGCATCATTGCAACCTTCAATCAAATGATTATGGGTTGGGGCATGGGTATACATAACATCTGAAGCAATGCCTACGCTGCTGAAACTGTTGGCTTCCAGGAAAACACCCGAATCATAAATCCGGTCTACGCCATCGGCAATGGCCAGCTTGATATGATATGTTTCACAGGGTATCACATTGGCCCACGCCGTTAAAACCGTAGTAAACGCATCATACTGCGTGAAATTCAGTACGTTATTGACAAAGAACACGCAATTCGTGCATTGGCTTCCATAGGGGTTGCCATAATTCACTGTATTGATAGACACTGGTGTGTTCGAAAGGGGGATCAGGGCGATGTTCTTGCTGTTGTTGGAGAAAGGCCCTGAAATTCCGGGACCGCTTATGAAGAATCCGAAAGCATCATTATATTGGTTCACATACTCGTGGTACTCTTCCGATCCGAAAACATACCGGAAAGAAACAACAGTGGACTGAGGTACAAAATCGAATTCCAGGACACATGCATCAAAAGTATTTACCCCGGAAATAGATGTAAGGTCAGGGTCTCCGGGGGTGCCTGCACTCCATCCCGCACTGCCGCTGTTGTTGGGCCCTTTGGCAATGTTTGCATCTCCGGATGTAAGAATGATACCATCACGTATCCCAATATTTCCGGGACCACCCCAAAACTTACCACTTGAATTGGCGTGACCGGTATAGGAAATATTGCTGACCTCAACACCACCCCCGACAAGAATTTCTACCATCTGCGCTGCGGTTAGCGTTCGATCAATATTAAGTGTATCAGCAGCCACCCTCACCGGGAACAGGCACGCAATGCACATAAAAGCTGCAAGAAAGGAAATCGCAGGAATTGAGTACTTTATTTTCATAGCAAAGATTAGATAAGATGTTGATTCATTGGATATAGCGTATATAGAATACCTCCAATTTGCAAATATAATTATAAAATTTTACAATTTTTAAATCGGCAAACCAAAATATGTAACCAGACAACCACAATCTCTCTTCATCAGGCGATTGACAATATTTCTCGGCAGTTTGAGTTTATTTTATTATTTTTAACCCCTGTTGAAAATCATTTATAAATTAATCCTAAACCCATGGAAGAAATAAAAAATTACATCGAACAAAACAAGCAAAGATTCCTGGATGAACTGTTCGGCCTGATCAGGATCCCTTCGATCAGCAGTGAAAGTGCCCGCAAAGACGATATGCTTAAAGCGGCTGAGTATTGGAAAAAGACTTTGTTATCGGCTGGTGCCACCCGGGCAGAGATTATACCAACAGCAGGCAATCCCGTTGTTTTCGGCGAGAAGATCATTGACCCTCACGGGCCAACCGTATTGGTTTACGGGCACTATGATGTCATGCCGGTCGATCCGGTCGATTTGTGGACCAGCCCGCCTTTTGAGCCGGAGATCCGTGACGGAAAAATTTATGCCCGGGGAGCTGATGACGACAAAGGACAGTCCTTCATGCAGGCAAAAGCTTTCGAATACCTAATTAAATCAAATACATTGCCCTGTAATGTGAAGTTCATGATAGAAGGTGAAGAAGAGATCGGTTCGCCTAACCTCGGTAAGTTCTGCGATGACTATAAGGAAATGCTGAAAGCAGATATTATCCTTGTTTCAGACACCAGTATGATCGCTCCCGATATTCCTTCCATTACCACTGGTTTGAGAGGGCTGAGCTATATGGAGGTCGAGGTTACCGGTCCTAACCGTGACCTGCACTCAGGTTTATTCGGCGGTGCGGTAGCAAACCCCGCCAATGTACTGGCTAAAATGATCGCCTCTTTGAAAGATGATAAAGAGAGGATTACTATCAAAGGATTTTATAACGATGTGCTGGAGATCAGCCCGGAGGAGCGTAAAAAGATGGGCATGGCCCCCTTTAACCTGGAGGAATATAAGAAGTCGCTCGATATCGACGGAGTGTATGGAGAGGAAGGCTACACAACAATGGAACGGACCGGCATACGCCCTGCACTGGATGTAAACGGTATCTGGGGTGGATATACCGGTGAAGGCGCTAAAACCGTGATCCCTTCCAAAGCCTATGCAAAAATCTCCATGAGGCTTGTCCCCAACCAGGACCATGTTAAGGTCAGCATGCTGTTCGAGGAGCACTTCAAAGCCATAGCCCCGCCATATGTTAAAGTTAAGGTTACGGCGCTGCACGGCGGACAGGGATACGTATCCCCTACCGACATGCCGGCTTACCTGGCGGCAGAAAAAGCTTATGAGAAAGCGTTCGGTAAAATGCCTGTTCCGGTCCGCAGTGGTGGCAGCATCCCGATCATTTCAACCTTTGAAAGCAAACTGGGGATTAAATCGATATTGATGGGATTCGGGCTGGAATCGGATGCTATCCATTCGCCCAATGAAAACTATCCGTTGCAGCAGTTTTTCAAAGGAATAGAAACCATCGTCTATTTCTATCATTACTATACTGCAGGCCACAAAGCATAATATGCAGCCAATTGTAATCTGAACGGTAATCAGCAAACTATTAACGGCTGACTTTCAACATTTTATAAGTAAATACTTCATCCTGCCGGAAAATTTGCACCAGGTAAATCCCTTCCGGCAGGCTTGAGATTTTAACATTGGCAAGTCTTTCATTTATCTCGGTCTGCAACACCAGGCGTCCGGCCAGATCAGTAATGCCCAGGATGGTTTTTCCTGTCAGAACCGGCTGGTGGATGGTGCTCCGGTCACTGGCCGGATTTGGAAATATAACGGGAGTTATTTCTGATGTTTGATGACCATGCCGGTTTCAGTTCCCACCATCACATTGTAGGAAAGCCCTGCTGCCGGGGTTTGGTCATCCCAGCCTGCCGACCAGGATAAAAATACACTGTTATCCACCACAAATGCCGACAAATCATCCGGAGGCACCGGTGGTGTGTTTGCAGAAAAAACATTTGAACCCGACTGGTTGCGGTATAACCGGGTCAACGGTACATCGGCCGTGTTTAAGCCTGCGATGATGAAGTCAAGATCTCCGTCATTGTCGAAATCACACCAGCTGACAACACTCCGGCCGGTAAAAGTAAAAGAGGCTGGTACGAACTCGAAAGGCTGGCCATATAAAGCCAACGACTGTGCAAGCAAGAATCCGACCATTCCTGATGCGACCAGGTATTTCAATAATTTCCGAATTTGCATGATACGATAGCTTTTAATAAAATTAGCGGTTAAAATTCTGAAACGCCGCAATGCCTTCATCGAGAAATTGTACGTACCTGTCGACATTCAGCTCGAAGGCAATCGGGTTGTTCAGCATATTTCCGTCATGATCCAGAATGACATAATACGGCTGGGCATTGACCCCGAACCGGGTAATCTGGAAATCGGTATTTTTCCGGCCGATCGTTTTCTTCACTTTCCCGTCAAAAGTTGATGTAATCCATTCGCTTTCCGGCAATTCGGTTTTTTCATCAACATACAATGCAATGATCACGAAATCGTTTTGAAGCCGGCGGAGTACCTCACGGTTTGCCCAGACATTCTTTTCCATGACCTTGCAGTTTGTACAGGCATGCCCTTTCATATCCAGAAATACGGGCTTATTCAGTTTTTTGGCGCAAGCCATCCCCTGTTCGTAATCAAAATATCCTTTCAGGCCGTGCGGGAGGCTGAAGAGAGAGGCATGCTTCGGTTCCTCGCATAAACCGGGATAATCAGCCGTTACAGCAGTACCCGCGCCAAGATGGCGTGTATTTTCCCTGATGATCTCCTCCAGGTCCCAGGAAGATTCTGCTGGAAGATAGCCGGACACAGCTTTCAGCGGAGCGCCGAATAACCCGGGGAAAAGATAGAAGGTAAACGAAAATGCGGCAATGGCAAAAAACAATCTCGGCACCGATATATATCCGACCGGGCTGTCATGCACAAACCGGATTTTTCCAAGCAAATAAAAGCCGAGCAAGGTGAATAGTACTATCCATATCCCGATATAGACTTCCCGGCTGATGCCCCATCCCAGCGCCTGGTTGGGTACCAGCAGGTATTTCATCCCGATGGCCAGGATCAGGAACGCCAGCACCACTTTGACCGAATTGAGCCATCCGCCCGACTTGGGCATCTTGCTCAGGAAAGATGGAAAAAAGGCAAATAAGGTGAAAACGATGGCAAAAGCCAGAGAGAAACCAAACATACCCACAATAGGGTTCAGTACCTGGCCGGTGGCTGCCTCCACCAGGATCCCGCCAACAAAAGGCGCCGTGCAGGAAAAGGAGACCAGTACCAGTGTGAGGGCCATGAAGAATGCGCCGACAAATCCTCCTTTATCTGCTTGCTGGTCTGATTTGTTGGTAAGCCATGAAGGAAGTACAAACTCAAACAGGCCGAAAAACGAAGCGGCAAAAGTAGCGAACAACAGAAAGAAGATAAGATTCGTGATCCAGTGATCGCTGACCTGCCTGATGGTATCGGCACCGAAGATGGCTGAAACCAGAACACCGACGAAAGTATATATGAAAATAATGGAAAACCCGAAAACCAGCGCCTGTGTCTTTGCTTTCACCTTATTCTGGGAAGCATTCATGAAAAAAGTCACCGTCATGGGTATCATAGGGTAGACACAAGGTGTCAGTAGTCCGATAAAACCGACGCCCAGGGCGATGAAGAAAAAAGCCCATAGTGAAGAAGTATCACGACGGTCCGGAACTGTTTGAATTGTTTCTTCAGGTGTCGATACCAAGGGCATGGTATCGATCGCCGGGATTGTCGCAGTGGTTGGTTTCGCACCGGCAGGCTCCACTGAAGATGCCCCGGGCAAACTAAAGGCAAATTCCACATATTCAGGGGGCAGACAGCGGCTGTCATCGCAGGCCATGAACTCCAACTCCCCGGTCACCTCAAAAGGCTTATCCGACAACATCCTGATCCTCTGTCTGAAAACAGCCCCGTCATCATAATAGCGCAGGTCCATTTCAAATGCCTTGTCATACTTCTCAATGGCCTCAGGTGTTATCAGTTTGCCAACAATCTCATAATTTTCCGACGGGTTGAATGTAAATGATGTCGGAATGGGGCCACCTTCCGGGATGTCGATGGCATATACATGCCAACTCCTGTCAATCTCAGCTTTCAACAGCAGTTCATATTCGCTGTCATTAACCCTTTTCGTGTCAAAAGACCATTTCACCGGTTTCAGGATTTGGGCTGAAACCGAAAACATGCCTGTTAATAAGAACACTAAAGTGATTGAAATCAGTTTTTTCATAATAAAAAATATAACATCAATGAAGGTTCGCAAAAATATAAAATTAGCCTCAGTAATAGGCTATTTCTTTGTAATTTAGAAGAAAATCTAAATAGTCAGTTTTTTACATCTGATTTGGATGGGTTCAGGTCGATCTCCAGGACCCGTTCGGTTTCGCCAGTGATTTTATACCTGTCATCAATTCTGTGCCCGATGATCCAAACAATATCCGGCCCGCTGCAAAGCAGCCAGGATTTCTCCTTCTCCGGGATGGAATATTTCTGATCGGTAAAGAAATCGCTGATCTTTTTTCTCCCGGACATCCCCAGGGGAATAAAATAATCTCCCTTTTTCCATTTCCGCAAGCTCAGTGGAAATTTCAACTTGTCAAGATCCAGACAGGCCGTTTGAGATCTTGAAGAAATAACGAAGCCACTGGCATCATGTACTTTCAGCACAAGTTTCACCGGGAAATCAATCCTTAAATCAGATTGAAATATTGGAAAACAGCCTGTTGGCAAGTTATGTTGTGCATTACTAACAGGAAGAGGATCTATCAGCAGGCATTCGCGATCTTTAACAACCCTGTGTGTCGCTGAATAGAATAATTTTCCCGGAGGGTCGTCCAGGGTATTCAGGACATCATTCACGACAGCAACATTAAAATCGAAAGGGCTTAACAATTCAAAGAGCCAGGTTCGTAGCGGTTTCATTTGCTTCAGCAGCACCAGAGGAATCTGATAACCGCTTTCATGAGGGATCAGTAAGCGTTTTTTTTCAATGTCGATAACTGACCTGTAAACTGTTTCAGCATCCCTGATGTTTTGGATCGTCCGGGCAAATTCTGTCCTGAATGAAGGGTTGATCTTTTCAAGCTCGGGAATGACCTTATGCCGGATCCGGTTACGGGAGTATTTCAAACTGGCATTGGAGGAATCTTCTACAAAGTCGAGATTATTCTCCTGCGCATAGTTTTCAAGTTGTGAGCGGGAAGCAAAAAGCAGCGGCCTGATGATCACCCCATGTTTGGGGAGAATACCGTGCAGCCCGGCAATACCGGTACCTCTTGCCAGGTTGATCAGGAATGTTTCGATCTGATCATCCAGATGATGGGCAGTTGCGATAAAATCATAGCCAACTTCTGATACAACCTGCCTGAACCAGTCATACCTCAACTGACGGGCTGCCATTTGAACCGACAACTTATTTTTACGGGCGTATTGCTTTGTGTCAAAGCGGATGAAGTACGAGGGACTTTTGTATTTATCGGCCAGGTTCCTTACAAATTGCTCATCCCTTTCCGACTCCTTACCCCTTAGCGCAAAATTCACATGAGCGATCCCGAATGAATAACCCGCATGATGAAACAGATCGGTCATGACAACCGAATCCAGGCCTCCGCTCACTGCCATTAAAATCCAGTTGTCATGCCGAAGCAGGTTTTCCCGATTGATATAATCGATAAATTCATTCAACATACTCGCAAAGATACGAATAAGGAAGCATGACAGTAAAGTGTAAGGACCGATTAAAGCCTGATTATCAGAGGTCGAGGATATTCCCTGAATTCAGCATGTCATCCATGCATTTAATATTGCTTTTCTGGCGTGCGGCAGCAAGCTGTTGTTCATAAAGCTGGTCATATGATTCAATGCAATCACAGGACCGGATGACACCCATAGCTACAGGGAATTCAGGCAGCCCCATCCTCACCAGGTTATAATGGGTCATATCCTCGGGATCAGTAGGATCGTGCACAAGAATATCGTCCATTGTCACCCCGTCTTCGCCAATCACACCTACTTTAAGTTTATTATTTCTGCGAATGATACCCTTCTCCATGTTTTTACCGAACAGCATAGGTTTCCCTGCCTCAAGGTAGAGCTGGTTATCATCCTTTGTTTCTTTATTGGTGATGGCTGCATGTGTCAGATGATTGAATATCACGCAATTTTGTAAAACTTCAACAACAGATGTGCCATTGTGCAACGCCGCAGCTTTCAGCACATCCCGGAGCATTTTCGGATCGGTATCCACCGCTCTGGCGAAAAATGTGCCCTGAGCACCCATGACAAGCTCACCAGGTGTGAAGGGGCTCTCAATAACGCCGTCAGGAGAGCTTTTGGTTATCAGCCCCTTGGGTGATGTTGGTGAATATTGTCCTTTGGTCAGGCCGTAAATGCGGTTATTGAAGATGACGATATTCATGTCAATGTTTCGCCTTACCGTGTGGATGAAATGGTTGCCCCCGATGGCCATTGAATCGCCATCCCCGGTGATGTGCCATACCTGTAAAGAGGGATTGGCAATTTTGATACCGGTGGCAATTGCAGCTCCCCTGCCATGCAATCCATGAAAACCATAAGTATTGATATAATAGGGGAAACGGGATGAGCAACCGATCCCTGAAACAAATACAAGGTCTTCCTTCCTGCCACCCAGTTCAACCAATACGGTCTGGACAGCTGCCAGTATGGCATAATCACCGCATCCGGCACACCATTTTACCGGGCCGTCCGGTTTGAAATCATCCTTTGATAATGGATGAGAAGATTGTGTTGTTTGATGTGATGTCATATCAAAATTCCTTCAAAATTTCATTGAAATTCTCTTTCAACTCGTTGATTAAAAAAGGCAATCCCTGCACTTTATGATAGGTCAGGTATTGGAACTCAGGGAAACAGGTCCGGAGCCAGTATATAAACTGGCCATTATTCAGCTCGCAAACAATGATCTTTTTAAAACCTTTTAAAACATCCTTTGTATTTTTTGGTAAGGGATAAATATAATTGAATTGGGCCAGGCTGATCTTGTGACCATCCGACTGCAGGTCTCTGACTGCCGAAATCAGGTGGCCATATGTGCCGCCCCAACCGACAACAAGAAGGTCCCCGCTGCTTTCGCCATAAACTTTCAATTCAGGAATATAGTTTGCCACCCGGTACACTTTCTCCTGGCGCAATGTCACCATTTTTTGGTGGTTGAGGGGATCCTGCGAAACGTTACCGCTCACATCTTCCTTTTCCAGCCCGCCAATCCTATGCCTAAGTCCTTCCTGGCCGGGAAATGCCCAAGACCGCGCAAGTGTTTCAGGATCACGCCTATAAGGCATGTAATCGGGATCATTATCTTTCACCAATCTGGGCTCGATTTTTGGCAGATCGGCCATTTTCACCACTTTCCATAATTCTGACCCATTAGCCAGGTAACCGTCCGTCAAAAGGATCACCGGGACCATATGTTCCAAGGCGATTTTGGCGGCCATGAAGGCATAGTGAAAACAATTGGCCGGGGTGCTGGCAGCCATGACTACGACAGGGCTTTCGCCATGCCTGCCAAAAATAGACTGCATAAGATCCGCCTGTTCAGGTTTGGTTGGCAATCCCGTGGAAGGCCCTCCTCTCTGCACGTTGACAATGACCAGCGGAAGCTCAGTGATCACAGCCAGGCCAATGGCCTCGCTTTTCAGCGCAAGGCCTGGGCCCGAAGTGGAGGTGGCGGCCAGTTTGCCGGCAAACGCTGCCCCGATGGCGCTGTTGATGCCGGCAATTTCATCTTCGGCCTGAAGTGTCTTCACACCAAGATGTTTCATATGTGCCAGTTCCTGCAATATTTCTGTGGCAGGGGTGATCGGGTAAGATCCAAGAAACAAGTCCAGCCCCGCCTTTTCAGCTGCCGCCATCAAACCCCAGGCTACGGCAGTATTTCCATTAATGCTGCGATAACGCCCCTTTAGATCTTTTCTGGGCTTTATCCTGTATGTGACTGCAAATTCCTGAAGGTTCTCCGCAAAATGATATCCCGCTTCCAAAACTGCCTTATTGGCAGTCGCAACGAGCTCCTTCCGGGCAAACTTTTCATCCAGGAACTTTGCCCCAACCTCAAGATCCTTGCTGAACATGTAATACAGCATTCCCAGCGCAAACTGGTTCTTAGTCCGGTCAGCCGATTTGGCATCAAGCCCCAGTTCCATGCATGTTGTCCGGCTCAGACTGGTGATGGGCGCCTTGATCAATCTGTAGCCATCCAACGTGCCGTCATCCAGCGGATTTTCAACAAAACCTGCTTTTGCAATGTCCTTTTCCTGGAAACTGTCTTCATCAACGATTATTGTTGCCCCCGATTTCACCCATTTCAGGTTGACTTTCAAGGCTGCAGGGTTGAGAGCTATCAATACATCCGCCAGGTCTCCCGGTGTTTCAACCTTGTGATAGCCGAAATGAAGCTGAAAACCAGACACTCCGGCGATTGTTCCCTGCGGTGCACGGATTTCAGAAGGGTAATCAGGAAAAGTAGCAAGATCGTTCCCGTCGATGGCAGTGGTGTCGGAAAATTGGGTACCGCTCAACTGCATCCCGTCGCCGGAATCACCGGCCAACTTAACCACAACATGCTCCAGTTCAATGATCCGATGGTTCTTATTGTCCATGGCAATAACTTTTAACTGGCAAAATTACATGTTTTACCACTCTGGCAAGCATGTTTTATATAATTTAGATTACATATAAATTCATTTTTTAAGGTTGAAAAATCGGGTATAATAAACGAAAAGACTAATTTTGCAAACGAACATTGAATAACAAACTTTTAAACTTTTTTTGATATGGCTTATAAAATAACTGATGATTGTACAGCATGCGGCACTTGTATCGATGAGTGCCCGGTCGAAGCTATTTCGGAAGGTGAAATCTACGTGATTGATCCGGACATTTGCACAGACTGCGGTTCATGTGCGGATGTGTGTCCCGTTGACGCGATCGAACCGGTATAGTTAAGATCCAATCTCAAGAAAGGCTGCTTCACGAATGAAGCAGCCTTTTTTATTGCCTCATTTTGTATCTTTGCACATCATTTTGACAAATATCTATTTATGGATAGATTTGCATATCTACATTCAGCAGATCCTGCCTTTGTGGAGGAACATTACAGGAGATTTCTTGAAGACCCCGGATCAGTGGAAGATGGCTGGCGGCAGTTTTTCGATGGATTTGAATTTGCCAGGAAACAATATCCTGCATTGGATAAAACCGAGCGGGCCGTTTATCCAAGCGAATTCAAAGTAATTAACCTGATCAATGCTTACCGGCAACGGGGGCATCTTTTCACAAAAACAAATCCCGTCAGGGCCCGCCGCAAATACACACCGACCCTTGACCTGGAAAATTATGGATTATCTGATGAGGATCTGAAAAAATCGTTTGAAGCGGGGCATGAAATCGGGATTGGAAAAGCTACATTGCAGGAGATACTGGATCATCTTCAGCAAACCTATTGCCAGTCGGTTGGCGCCGAGTTCCATTACATCCGGAATCCCGAAGTCAGGGGCTGGCTCCAGGGTAAAATGGAGAGATCAAAAAACACCTATCCTTTTACACCCGATGACCGCAAGTACATTTACAGGAACCTTTCCAGGGCTGTTTTATTTGAGAAGTTTATCCATAAGAAGTTTCCCGGGCAGAAGCGTTTTTCGCTGGAAGGCGCGGAATCACTGATTCCGGCATTGGATGCCATCATGGAAAAAGGAGCCCATATGGGTGTTGAAGAGGTAGTTATCGGCATGCCGCACAGGGGGAGGCTGAATGTACTGGCCAACTTCATGAAAAAACCTTACGCACAGATTTTCAGTGAATTCAAGGGGTTGAAATATGATGACGAAACCCTGCTGGGTGATGTCAAGTACCACCTTGGATATTCCACTGAAAGAAACTCCACGTTGGGCAAGACCATTAAAATGACACTTTCGCCCAATCCATCCCACCTGGAGGCAGTTGATCCTGTGGTACAGGGGATTGTCCGTGCCAGGGTCGATATGGATTACAAAGGTGACTTCAATAAAATCCTGTCGATCCTCATCCATGGCGATGCCTCTGTCGCCGGCCAGGGAGTCGTGTATGAAGTGATACAGATGTCGCAGCTCCCGGGCTATAAAACAGGCGGTACCTTGCACCTGGTGGTCAATAACCAGATCGGCTTCACCACCAATTACCTGGATGCAAGGTCCAGTACCTATTGCACCGATGTGGCCAAAGTGGTGCAATCGCCCGTTTTCCATGTCAACGGTGATGATGTGTTGGCCCTGGTGGCCACTGTCCAGCTGGCCGTGGAATTTCGCACTAAATTCCAGCGCGATGTATTCATCGATATCCTCTGTTACAGGAAATGGGGCCATAATGAAGGGGACGAGCCCCGGTTCACCCAGCCGGTTCTTTACGCCCTCATCGAAAAACACCCTGACCCGATGCAAATTTACAAGCATCATCTTCTTGACCAGGGATGGCCTGATGAGCAATATTTCCAGAAAACAGAATCAAAAACCAGTGATCTTTTTGAGAAAAGCCTGGAAGAGTCCAAAAAAATTGAAAAAGCGCACATCCGGTCTTTTCTCGATAATGTATGGAAAGATCTCCGCAAAGCAACACCCGACGATTTCATTGCTTCTCCCGACACATCGGTTGACCTGAAAAAACTGAAGGCAATCGGACGTAAGATTGCCCATGTCCCCAAAGGGGAAAACTTCTTCCGAAAACTGGTCAGACTGCAGGAATCAAGGATGGAGATGATAAAGAAAACGGGCATTATCGACTGGGGCATGGGTGAATTACTGGCCTATGGAACATTACTGGCAGAAGGCTTTCCGGTTAGGATCAGCGGGCAGGATTCTGTCAGGGGAACATTCTCACATCGTCATGCAGTTTTAAAAATTGAAGATTCTGAAAAAGAATATTTTCCACTGAACCATCTGAGTAAAAAGCAAGCCCGTTTTGAGATTTATAACTCTCCGCTGTCGGAATACGGTGTTTTAGGATTCGATTACGGGTATTCCCTGGCTTCACCATACACCCTGACAGTATGGGAAGCGCAATTCGGCGATTTTGCCAACGGGGCGCAGATCATTTTTGACCAATTCCTGAGCAGTGCAGAGGATAAATGGAACGTGATGAACGACCTGGTGATCCTGTTGCCGCACGGTTATGAAGGACAGGGTCCTGAACACTCCAGCGCCCGGATTGAACGTTTCCTGATCCTGAGTGCAGAATACAATATGCAAGTGGTAAACGCCACCACTCCGGCTAATTTCTTCCATGTCTTGCGCCGCCAGTTATCCCGCGATTTCAGGAAACCGTTGATCATTTTCACACCTAAAAGCCTGCTGCGCCATCCACGTTGCGTTTCATCGCTGGAAGAGCTGGCCACGGGAGGTTTCCGGGAAGTGATTGACGAGCCGGCAGCCGATCCTGCCAAAATCAGAAAACTCGTTTTCTGCAGCGGAAAAATATATTACGATCTGCTGGAAGAAAAAGATAAAATCAAAACGGATGACACTGCGATTATCCGGATTGAGCAATTGCACCCCTTCCCGGACAAGCAGGTCGCGCAATTGCTGAAGAAATATGTAAAGGCGGATGACTGGCTTTGGACCCAGGAGGAGCCGGCAAACATGGGGCCCTGGAATTATATCCGTCAACAAATAGAAGCGGTCCCGCTCAGGCTTGTCGCCCGCCCGTCCAGTGGCAGCCCGGCAACAGGTTCGCCTGAATTTCATGAGATCAGGCAAAGGAAGATCATCGAGAAAACCTTCGGAAACTGTGATTGTCCACTGGTAGCAGAAGAATGCCGCATGATCTGCATCGGAAACCGATGGAAGACATTTGAAAATCAATTGATTCTTTCAAAAAAACCGATAACGGCCAAAACAATTTCCGCCATTCATAAACTTGACAGCTAACATTATCAATTCAGAATATGGTTATTGAAGTAAAAGTCCCCAGCCCGGGTGAATCGATCAGCGAAGTCCAGTTAGCCAGTTGGCTGGTGGAAGAGGGCTCTTATGTTGATAAAGACCAGGAGATCGCTGAAATCGACTCCGACAAAGCCACCCTCAGCATCAGCGCAGAGCAGTCGGGAAAGATCACCTTCCTGGCCAGGCCGGGCGAAAGTATCGAGGTGGGGTCGGTGATTGCAAAGATTGATACAAAAGCCAGTGCACCGGCGGGTAAAAAGGCAGCTAAGAGTGCTGAGCCTTCGGAAAAAGCCGCCGATACATCGGAAAAACCAGCGAAAACTGATCCGGAAAAGCTTATGCCACCGGCACCCCTGACAGTTGAAAATTCAAAGGAAGAAGTCCGGCCCAACCTGTCGCCACTGGCACGTAAACTTTTGGATAATAATGGATTGAATGAACAGGAGTTCATCGATCTGATCCGGAAATACAGGTTTTCTAAAAAAGATGTCGAGTTCTTCCTTTCGGAAAAGGATAAAATCCAAAGTCCCCCTACCTTGCTTTCACCAGGCACATGGAAAGGCACCCGGGAATCTGAAAGGCAAAAGATGTCAACACTGCGTTTAAAAATTGCTGATCGCCTGGTGGCTGTAAAAAATGAGACAGCCATGCTGACAACTTTCAATGAGGTGAACATGACACCCATCATGAAAATCCGCCAGCAATACAGAGACGCTTTCAGCAAAAAATTTGATATCAACCTGGGATTCATGTCCTTTTTCACCAAAGCCGTGACAGAAGCTTTACAGCTTTTTCCGCAGGTGAATGCACAAATAGACGGTGATGAAATAATATTCCATCATTTTACCGATATCGGTATCGCAGTAAGTACGCCCAAAGGATTGATGGTACCGGTCATCAGAAATGCTGAAAAACTCTCGCTGGCCGAAATTGAAATGAAGATAAAGGACCTGGCTGAGCGCGCCCGCGACAACAAGATCACCCTGGACGAAATGAAGGGCGGGACATTTACCATTACCAACGGCGGCGTTTTCGGTTCCATGCTGTCGACACCCATCATCAATCCACCGCAAAGCGCCATCCTGGGCATGCATAATATTGTTGAAAGGCCCGTTGCAGTGAACGGCCAGGTGGAGATTCACCCGGTGATGTTCGTGGCGTTGTCGTATGATCACCGCATCATTGACGGCAAAGAGTCGGTCAGCTTCCTGGTAAAGGTGAAGGAGATGCTTGAAAACCCGGCGAAGATGCTTTTCGGAGGAAAAGACCCGGTCGTTGCATTGCTGGGGCTTTGAGAGGGGAAGAGGGGAAGAGGGGAAGAGGTGATAATTTGTTAATGTATACAGATGATGAGGAAAGTAGTTGATTTTTTAGTGATTGGTTCCGGCATTGCCGGGCTGAGTTACGCACTGAAGGTGGCGGACCATGGCAAAGTCTGCATCATTACCAAAGCCAAAGCGGATGAAACTGCCACAAAATACGCTCAGGGGGGTATCGCTGCTGTCATGTATACGCCTGATACTTATGAAAAGCACATCCGTGACACGATCAACGCGGGGGATGACCTGAGCAACCCTGATATTGTCAGGATAGCCATCACTGAATCGACAGAAAGGGTAAAAGAGCTGGTTGACTGGGGGGTAGATTTCGACAAAAAAAAATCGGGGCGATATGATTTACACAAGGAAGGTGGACATTCTGAATTCCGTGTCTTGCACCATAAAGACAAGACCGGCGCTGAGATTGAAAGGGCGTTGCTTGACAAGATAAAGAGCCATCCGAATATTGAGATCCTGGAAAATCACTTTACTGTAGATATAATCACGCAGCATCACCTGGGCATAGATGTCAACCGGAGAACAGAGGGCATCACCTGCTATGGCGCCTATGTTCTAAATCCCGATACACGGGAGATTCACACGATTCTTTCGCGCATCACACTGCTGGCAACCGGAGGTGCGGGGATGGTTTACGGCAACACTACCAACCCGGAGATCGCCACCGGCGATGGCATTGCCATGGTATACAGGGCCAAAGGCGCTGTTGAAAACATGGAATTCATCCAATTTCACCCCACCACACTATATGATCCGGATGAAAAACCTTCATTCCTGATCACGGAGGCATTACGCGGTTTTGGGGGGATACTGAAGACGAAGGAGGGCTATGAATTCATGCATAAATATGATTCCCGGGGTTCACTGGCGCCGCGTGACATTGTGGCACGTGCCATTGACAACGAGATGAAAATTTCGGGTGACGATTTCGTTTGCCTCGACTGCCGTCATCTTGACAGAAATGAACTGATCAAGCACTTTCCAACGATCTATGCCAAATGCCTCAGTATTGGCATCGACATTACCAGGGACATGATACCGGTAGTGCCCGGGGCTCATTACATCTGTGGAGGGATAAAAGTGGATGAGTTTGCCCGGAGCAGTATTCTCCATTTGTATGCTACCGGAGAGTGTGCTTCAACCGGATTACATGGTGCTAATCGTTTGGCATCCAATTCTTTACTGGAATCAGCTGTGTTTTCCCACCGTGCTGCGCTCGACTCCAAAGAAAAATTTCGTAATATTAAGTTACGGGAAGATATTCCAGAATGGAATGCGGAGGGGATGATCCTGAATGAAGAGATGGTGCTGATCACCCAGAGCCTGAAAGAAGTCCAGTCGATCATGACCAGTTACGTGGGCATCGTACGGTCCAATCTCAGGTTACAGCGGGCGCTGGAAAGGCTGGCGATCATTTACCGTGAAACGGAGGATCTCTATAACAAATCGATCCTTACGGTAAAGTTGTGTGAGCTTCGGAATATTATCATGGTAGGCTACCTGATCATTAAAATGGCTATGGCCCGGAAGGAAAGCCGTGGTTTGCACTACTCCATTGACTACCCTCATCCCAAAAAAGATGACCATATCCCTACCGGAGGTAACGGGCTGTCGGATTACTAAACCAGGAACATTATGGCACTGATAGGAATGAGCGCCGGTTACAAAATCTGAATAGTTTATTTCAGTCCCAGTTTAGCTTTTACAAGGGGAAGGATGTTGTCTCCCTTTTCAAAATAAAGGAAAGCGCCGGTGCCCACATCAAAAATATAGGTATAGCCATTCTCTTTCGCCACTGCCTGGATTGCATTCTTGGCTTTATCGAGCATCGGTTGCAATAATTCCACCTGTTTGTTCTGCAGGTCAGTATCGGCCTGTTGCTGGAAGGTTTGTATGCGTGTTTCCAGGTCAACCAGCTCTTTCTCTTTGGTTTGCCTGATAATATCAGACATAGTCCTGGAATTCGCCTGGTAGTCCTGTATTTTGGTCTGATATTCCGCATACATGGTTTGCAGCTGAGTTTCCAACGTTCTGCCATAATTCACCAACACATTCTGGATGGAATCTTTTCCAGGCATTATATCCAACAATTCATTGGAGTCAATATACCCTAATTTGGCATTAACCTGGCTGAATCCGGTGCTGAAAAAAGCGCACATCATGATCACCAGAATTGTTCTTAAATGAAGTTTCATCTTTTTTATGATTAATAATTTTAAGCTGGGCAAAGATAGAAAAATAAATAATCAAACGGTTATCTGCCTCTTTTTTCCCCTGGAGGAGGAGGTGAGGGTTGGGTTCCGGAATCCTGTGCACCTTGAGCGGGCCTTTGCTGCGGCGTTGTCTGCCCCTGGCCTGCAGGTGTAGTCCTGGGCGTTGTAGAAGTGCTTCCCTGACCCGATCCGGTAGTTGACGCCTGAACCGTAGGACGGGTCCTGCTTTCGCGTCTTACCGTTTGCATAACAGTACCCACTTCGTCGAGAACATCATCACTCAGGTCAAACTTGGAATCCGCAAAAAGAATAGATGCCCCGGAAGCCTTATCAAAAACAAAAGCGTAATTACGGGTGGTTGCCATATCCTGGATGGCATTGAATATTTTTTCCTGTATGGGTTGTACCAGTTCTATTCTCTTTTTGAACAGGTCTCCATCCTGCCCGAATCTTTTGCGCTGCAGGTCCCGGGCCTCTTTTTCCTTTTGAATGATCTCATTTTCCCGCTGTTTCTTAATATCTTCAGGCAATAAAATGGATTCGGCCTGGTAATCCCTGTACAGTTTATCAATTTCCTGGAATTTCGCTTCTATCTCTTTCTGCCACTCCGCGGATAAATCATTCAGCAATGCCTGGGCATCGGTGTATTCTGGAATGTTATTCAAAATATAGTCTGTATCCACAAACGCATATCTCTGGCTAAATCCCGCCATGGTCATACCTGCCATGAAAATCACAATCAACAAAAACTTTTTCATATGCATATCTCCTGTAGTATTTTAATTTAGAACTATATCAACTACCGCAAAAAACTTGCCATTTATTTCAAGTGGCGTTAATCGATGGATGAATTGATCGAAAAATGAAACTGTGAACCATTCGCATTGGGGATGCCGGGCACCTCGTCAAATCCATATCCCCAGTCAAGGCCCAGCAGTCCGAACATCGGCAGAAAAACCCTTACGCCAAAACCGGCAGAACGGTAAATCTGAAATGGATTGAAGTCAGAAAAATTAAACCAGGAATTGCCTCCTTCCAGGAATGCCATGGCATAGATCGTGGCACTCGGGTTTAATGAAAGGGGATATCTTAATTCCAGGGTATATTTGGCAAATATGGTCCCGCCGATGTTTTTATTAATGTAATAGCCCGGCGTAATGGTTTCGTTTCCGTATCCACGCATACCGATAATCTCGCGTCCATCAAGGTTATTATACCCCGACAGGCCATCCCCGCCGAGATAAAACCGCTCAAACGGTGTAATACCGATATCCTGGTTATATAGCCCGAGAAATCCCAGCCTGGCCCTTGTCATGATAACCGCTTTAGGGAATATCTCCGTAAAGAAAGATGCATTTATCTTCCATTTATTGTATTCAATCCATGCATATTTATCATCAGGTTCCATCGCTGTATAGTCCTTATTGTTGAAAAGCGAATAAGGAGGAGTCACTGCCAGTGAAACAGAAACCTCGGAGCCAAAAGTCGGATAGATCGGCTGGTTAATTGAATTTCTTCCAAAAACAATATTATAGTTAAAGTTATGATAAACACCTGTTCCTGAACCGAAAGCAAAAATCCTTGAATACTGGAACAGTTCGTACCTCTGAAGTGTGATGGCCTGGTAAAGGGTAAAATAATCATCAGGCCAGGTAAGCCGCCTGCCCAAACCGAAGGTCAGACCGTCTATAACAAATTCAGAGCGGAGCGGATCGTTTTTCGATTTACCGTTAGAGAAAAGCGAATGCCAATATGTGACACTAAAGGCATTGGGCTTGCGGCCTCCCAGCCAGGGTTCTGTGAATGAAGCGTTATAACTGAGATATCCCTTACCGTATGATTGCACTCTCAGGCTTAATTTCTGGCCGTCACCTGAGGGCACAGGTTTCCAGGCGCTACCCTTAAAAAGGTTCCTGACAGAGAAATTATTGAAGGATAGCCCCAGGGTGCCGATCACTCTCCCATATCCCCATCCTCCGCTGAGTTCAATCTGGTCAGCCGAAGTCTCCTCGACCTGGTAGGTTATATCGACTGTTCCATCCGTCGGGTTGGGCTGTATATCCGGAACGATCTTTTCCGGGTCAAAATACCTGAGCTGTGCCAATTCCCTGATGGTACGGATTATGTCCGAACGGCTGAACAATTGTCCGGGCCGGGTGCGTAATTCACGGATCACCACATTGTCATTCGTTTTGGTATTCCCACTGATCATCACTTTATTAATCCGGGCCTGTTTACCTTCCCGGATTCGTATCTCAATGTCAATGGAGTCATTATCCACCCTAATCTCCACAGGTTCCGCAGAGAAAAACAGATACCCGTCATCAAGGTATAATGAACTGACATCGCGCTCATTAGGATTGTAGGAAAGGTTTGTTTCCAGGAGCTCCCGATTATATATATCTCCCTTTTCAATCTTGAGGATGCTGTTGAGGTATTCAGATGTATATTTTGTATTCCCTACCCAGGTTATATCTCTAAAAAAGTACTGATTGCCCTCTTCGACATATAAGTCAATGCTTAGTGTACCCTCAACATCCCGGTAAACGGAATCCCTGACAACGATAGCATCCCGGTATCCTTCGCTGTTATACTTCTTGATAAGGTTTACCAGGTCTTCGTCAAATTTAATCTGGTTAAAACGTGAAGCTTTAAAGATGCGCACTTTGACCGTCCGGTTCAGATGTGCCATCGTAGAATCAACAATCCCCTGCGGGTTGAGTTTCAGAAATTCCCTGAGGCTGTGAAATATCATCACCTCAATATCTTCAAGTGGCTGGAATATGCCCTTTTCCTTGGTTTCCTTTAATGCATTTTTTACTTTCTGAGCAGAGAAATTCTCAATGCCGTATACATTTATCTTACTGATTTTAACCCGGCTATTCTTCTTTATAACAATATCCAGAATTACATTGTTAGCCCGGGTCGTATCAGGTTCCTGTTGTATATCCACCTGTGCATCAAGAAAGCCCTTTTCACGATAATGAGCTTTTATGCGATGCCGTGTACTCATCAGCAGATTTTCCGTGACCACATCTCCCCGCGTGATCTTAACCTTGTCGCGAAGGTTATCTGCTTCGGTCTTATTAACACCTTTGAAAGAAAATTTGGAAAGACGGGGCCTTTCCTTCAGCCTCAACTCGAGAAAAACCTTATCCCCTTGAATGTCTGTAATATACAACCCGATGTTTTCAAATAGTCCTTGTCCCCAAAGCTTACGTATTGATTTGGAAACATCTTCTCCGGGAATAGTGATCCTTTCCCCAACATTCAGTCCTGATAGCATCACAAGCACGTTCTTATCAAGGTATTCTACACCGGTAACAGTGATGCCACCTATTTCGTATTCGACCGGGCGTGTATAATCGACAACAATATCCTCTCCAAGGGTGGTCTGCGCCGTTCCTGTGTTTCCGGAGACAAGCAAAATCAACATTATCACCGGGATAATCATCAACGGGCCGGTCAGAATTGCATAGGAAGTCCTTTTCCGTTCCAGAATCATATCAACCTTCATCCGCTATATTTTTCTGAACCTGATCACTTGTTTTTCCAAACCTTCTTTCTCGCCTTTGATAATTATACACAGCTTCATATAGATCCTCCTTCCGGAAATCGG
Source organism: Bacteroidales bacterium (assembly GCA_019429045.1). Classification (GTDB taxonomy): domain Bacteria; phylum Bacteroidota; class Bacteroidia; order Bacteroidales; family JAGOPY01; genus JAGOPY01. Next base: position 16,431 of record JAHYJL010000008.1, on the reverse strand, counting down.
GCCAAAATTTCTGACAAAAGTAAAGTTCTGTGTAAGCAATTTGCCAGAGTAAAAAATTACTGATGCGATATTCCCCACTTGTCCGAATTAAAAGCTCAGGATCGGGCAGTGGATAGGAAGGCAGTTTTGTGTTGAAGTAATCTCCTGTAATATCATCCGCGGTGATTTTATTTTCGGAAATCTCACGGGCAATATCCCTGACCGCATCGACAATTTCACATCGGGAACTATATGAAAGGGCAAGGGTTAATGTCATTCTATCGTTATGCGCAGTTTCCTGAATCGTCTGGAAAAGCCGCTTATAAATCTGCGGAGGCAGAGAATCCAGGTTCCCTATGGCATTCAAACGAATCTTATTTTTATTTAACGTTTTAACCTCCTTATTGATCGTTTGCAGGAGTAAATGCATCAATGCATCCACTTCAAATTTCGGACGTTTCCAGTTCTCTGTTGAGAAAGCATACAATGTCAGGTATTTTATACCCAGTTCTGCAGCTGATTCAGCCGCTTCCCTGACAGCGGTAACCCCATGCCGATGGCCAAATGTCCTTGGTTTTCCCCGGAATTTTGCCCACCGGCCATTTCCATCCATGATAATGGCTACATGGGAGGGTAATTTCTCCAGGTCCAGTTGTTCTTTATAGCTCATCGTTACAGGTCAATTATTTCCGATATGATAACAGGTTATTGCACGCCTGATCTGGGTTGATCATCACATTTCCGTTTCCCAAAGAGGTTAAATTTATACGTAAGGGTGACGCCTGAAAAATTAAACCAATCATTGGTGTTAGGGTTACCCCTTTCCATATATGCCTGATGCTGAAATGTCGGATCTGACAATACCTGTGCGGAATTATTCGGATCTATCATTGCACCATCGAGGTAATAGGTTCGGCTTACGTCATCCAGGTAATCGCTGAAGCCCTTTCGCATTCCCCAGTAAGCTGAAAGCCCTATCCTTCTGCTAAGGCTGTATTTAAATCCGATCCCGAAAGGGATGCTGAAGCTGTACAAGTTATACGGCTTCCGGCCCTCAAACCCGACTTGCTGCCCTTCTGTGCCAATATCTCTCAGTTTCACGCCTGAAGATTCGGGATTGAAATGAAAATACCCGATTCCCCCAAAGATAAAAGGGGTAAAGACATCTCTTTTGCTGCCGGTAATATATTCAAAAAAGTTGAATTCAGCGACAAGGGATACATCCATGATTTTCGATTCGAAATTGAGACCCCTGGTGGCATTGGTTTTGCTGACAAAATCATCCCCGGTGACAGTACCGCGATAGGCATTTGCCTTAAATGTCCACCTGGGATTGAGGTTGACCCTTGCAGCGACACCATATGCCGGCCTGGGGGATAAAAAGTGTTTGGCCGGATTCAGATCGCCGATATAATAACTAACGCCGCCGAAAAATCCCACTTCTGCAGTCTGCCCGAAGACTGTCAGACTGATCATTGCCACGACTATGGTTAGTATTCTTTTTCTCATGTTATTAAGCAGGACGCAAAAATATCAAAATTTTTGAATGACATTAAACCGGGAATCAGTTGCGGGCATCCAGTCCCCATTTAAGTTTTTCCCTGATCGTCATAAAAAAGTTCCTGTCTTTCATTTGTATAATATTAAATTTGAAATCAGCCTTTTCTATATATAGTTCAAGATTTGAAAGAATAGGGGCCCTCCGTGAATCGAGGCTGACCAGGTATTGCTCCTCCCTGTCGTCAATGATGATCCTGATCTTTGATTTGTCAGGTATAACGACAGGTCTGACCGTTAAATTGTGCGGTGCAATGGGGGTGATGACAAAATTCTCCGAGCCGGGAATCATGATCGGTCCGCCGGTACTCAGGGAATATGCGGTAGAGCCTGTGGGAGTAGCAATGATCAGCCCATCAGCCCAGTATGAATTGAGGAACATATCATTGACATATACATGTAACTTGATCAGGGAGGTAGTGTCTTTTCGTGTGATGGTGAATTCATTGAGGGCGTAATTCATATCACCAAAAAGTTGTTCCGGTTTTGAGAGGCGGACCAACACTCTGGGTTCAATAGTAAAATCCCGGTTCAGTAGCCGGTCAATAGCCGGTAATATCTCATCCTTGGAAATACTTGACAGGAAACCCAGGCGCCCGATATTAATTCCCATGACAGGGATACCGGAGTCCCTGACCAACGTCAGTGCATCGAGGATCGTACCATCCCCGCCGATAGAAATGAAATAATCAACCTTACCAGCAATTTCCCCTCCATTTGAAAACAATGCAATATCGCCGGAGAAATCGATTCGCTCTTTCATCATGTCAAAGAATGGATGATAAACCACTAATCTGCAGTTTTTTCGCATCAGTTTATCAACCACCCTTTGGACATAAACCAGGTTATCCGCCGATACTGACCTTCCGAATAATGCTATGACCATAACGTCAGAATTATTTGAACCATGATACAAAATTAGCCAATAATGAATAAGGGCCACGAAATGGGATCAGATAGGGGCCATAAAGTGAAGGTATATCCCAGGTTTATTCATCAGGTTCATCGAAAACTCAAGTCTGATCACGATATCATAATAAGTTGTGAAATCGACGCCAGTGCCATAACCCAACAGCAGAGAATTTTGCAAATCATTGCTTTCCCTGGCCAATTCCTTTTCAAAATAGCCATATCCTGCATCAAGAAAAACATTCAGGTAGAGGGCATAAAAAATCCTTCCGAATTTCTCAGACCTGATAAACCTGATCCGGTCTTCCCGTTGCGGCACCAATGCATATTTCAGGTTGTTCTTAAAAATGACGAAATGCCGGGCATCCACCACAAAATATTCATAGGCCCTCACGATGTCCCGGCCATATCCGATCCCTTGAAGTAAAAAATAAGGTTGGTAATCGCCCGCGGATGCCCTCCCATTGAGGCCGGTTGCAAAATAAAGCCTGGGCTGGAGTTCCCAGAATTTCCTGAAAGCAGCCATCAGGTGAAAAGTATTCATCGCAGGTTTTTTAAATACACCCAAACCATGCTTAACCGCTTCTATATCAAAATAATATCCTTTAAGCGGGTATTGTTTATAATCCCGATGATCACTTTTAAAGTGATAACGGAAACTAAAATACTGCACATTGTCGTAGCCTTTAACCGAATAGTATTCATTTTGAGCCAGTAAGCTGTCCGAAAAATGATGATGGTCATACCGGATTTCGAGCAGGTGGGTATTATAAATACCAGGCCTGATAAAAAACCGGCCGAACCCATACAGGTCCTCGCGGGCATAGTTATCCTGGTCTTGAAAGAATTGCTGCCTGTTATCATCTGTCACATAAGCCGTTTCCTTTTGCCTCCACCTACCGGCCCCAAATCCCATACCCAGCATTTGTCTTGCGTTCAGATAAGGAAAATTATATTGAACACTGAAAAGCCTGTCAAAACCAAATTGCAGGGTAGTCGTCAGATTATCCTTATTCCCGCTGAAATTACGCCAGTTTACATAGAAGCCATAGCTGAGACGGCTCCAATCTTTCGTTTCCCACCATACATTGAAGTTCCTGTCGGAAATTTTGAGGATCGGAATGGGCCAGATATACCAACGCTCGGTAAAATGAAAGCTTACAATCACATGTAAGCTATCCTTACCCATCATAAGTTCGGTTTCAACAAAATTAAACAGCGAGGTATTCATCAGGTTTTCCTTAGCCCTGGTGACCAACGAATCAAGATGTTCCACAGGAAGAGTATCGCCCGGGGAAAACATCAATTCACGGTAAATGATCTTATCCCTTGTAATCTTGTTGCCGGTTAGTCTGACCGCCTCAATGATAACCGGTTCATAGGATTGGTATTGTCCTTGTAAGATTGTGGTGAAAGAAGAGAGGGTTATCATGATAACCGCAGGCCATCTCTTCGGTATTGCACACTTACAGTTCAATGTTTCAGGCTTTCAGATACCGAGATAACTCATAAGCGAATCATACCTTTCCTTAAGTTCGTCCAGGTCATCTTTTTCGGCAAAAGTGGCTTTTATCCTGTATTGGTAGCGCTGCAGGGTCTGTATCACCAGGCTGAGGTCGTCGGCATTGATTTTCAGTGTCAGGTCCATTAAGGTGGAATCGGGTTTGGAATCGACGAAGAAATTCAGGATCCTGGCATCATTGGATTCAACGATCCGGGCGATCTCAGCCATAGAATAATCACTATCAGCCATTTCCAGGACAATAATGCCGCCCGGGCTTAAGACGGAAGTGCGTGTCGTAAGCGCTTCGATCAGGTTGGGAAGTGTAATTATCCCCGCGTAGGCATTCCGGTGATCGACAACCGGAAGCAGGCTAAGCCTTCTTTCTGTTATCATCTTCATGGCATCGTATACATGATGATACTCCGAAATAAACGCATTCAGCAGTGTCAGCCTGACATTTCCGATGGGTTCTGCCAGATCAGCGTGGTTCACCAGGTCAAAGTCTGATACCAGGCCCAGCAAATCACTTTCATTCACAACCGGCAGGTGGTTTACCCTGTTTTCTTCCATGATACGAATGGCAAAGTTGCACGTATCAGAGGTCCGCAGCGGGAGTATTTCGTCGGATATGATTTCTTTCACAATCATAAGCAATATGATTAATTTCAATTTCTTTTTTCATCATCCCAATCCCTTCCATGAAATATCCTCAGGTAGTTTTCATAGCGGGATGGGGCTATTTTTCCGGATTCAACGGCTTTCATCACTTCACAGCCGGGTTCATGGATGTGGGTGCAGTTATTATAATGGCATTTGTGCATCAATTCACGCATTTCGGGGAAGCGTTCCGCCACCTCCTGCCTGTTGAAATTTGTCAGCCCGAATTCTTTTATCCCGGGTGTATCGATAATATAACCGCCAAACGACAGCGGGAACATTTCAGCGAAAGTGGTGGCATGCTGTCCTTTCAGATGACAGGATGATATCTCCTTGATTTTCAGATTCAAACCGGGTTCCAGTTTATTAATCAGCGTGGATTTCCCTACCCCAGAGTGACCTGAGATCAGGCTTGTTTTTTCTTTCAGGATCGATTTGAATTCGGTCATACCAGCTCCTGAAACGGCGGAAACCCTCAGGCAACGGTAGCCGGCATCCCGGTAAATCTTTTCTGTCTCATCCAAATATTCCAGGATATGCTCCGGGAAAAGGTCAATTTTATTGAAGATGAGTACCGAGGGGATATGGTAAGCCTCAGCCGTAACGAGCATGCGATCGATGAACCCGGTAGAGGTTCTCGGAAATACCAGTGTCGCTACCAGTACCAGTTGATCAATATTGGCCGCGATTATGTGTGATTCGCTGGAGAGTTTTGTGGCCCTGCGAATGATATAGTTTTCCCTGGCATGAATTTTAGTAATGACACCCATATCCCGGGAATCCTGCAAATCAAAATCAACCTTGTCGCCGACGGCTACCGGGTTCGTAGTTCGAATCCCCCTGACCCTGAACCGGCCTTTCAGCTTACACTGGAAAATTTCACCACTTTCCACAGAAACGGTATGCCAGCTGCCGGTGGACCGGATTACTTTGCCTGTCACTTTTTTAATTTAATTTGTAAAATTACAAACTATTGTTAATTTTGATTCAACAATTCCCCAGGGCTTATGGAGACAATCAAATTCCTGTCATTTTTCATACCACCGTTCATTGCAGCCTTAATGTACATTTATCTGAGGTACCGGGCCAGGCATTGGGCATTTTCATTGTTGCTGAAGGCATTCTTATATGGCCTGGCCAGTATCATACTTGTGCTGGCAGTTCAAATCCTGGCCTCATATTTTGGTCTTGACAGGCTGAGTAATATCCGGAGGATACTGTTCTATTCCCTTGTCGTCACAGCTTTTTTTGCCGAGCTGGGGAAATTTTTCTTTCTGAAGGTATTCATATATCCCAGGGAGGAGTTTAAAACACCGGTTGACGGGATCATTTTCTCTGTCATGATCTCAATGGGTTTTGCCACGATGAACAATTTGCTCTATTTCATCAATATCCCGAATCTTTCTGTCGACGTAGTTAACGTGCTTTCATCCGGTCCGGCCAACGTCATTTTCGGGATTCTTCTCGGATTTTTCATCGGGTTGGGGAAATTAAGGAAGATGAGATACATCGACTCAATGACCGGTCTTTCAGCTGCTGTATTTTTTCATGCCTTGTACAGTTTCTGTCTGCTCACATCGGACTATAAACTACTCTGGGCATTCTTCATAGGATCGGTGATCGTCGTTATTTCCCTTTGCCTGGCAGCCATTCGTATTCATTACGATGCCAAATCCGAAGAAAAGAAGTAACCGTCAGTTGTTCATCCTGTACCTTTTACCCGGCAGGCTCCGGATCAGCCCCTCAAATTCCATTTTAAGCAAAATAGCTGCAATTTTGCTGGCAGTCATACCCGAACTCAGGTAAATCTCATCGATATCGGCCTCTTTCCTGGCATCCAGCCATTCAATGATTTTTCTTTCCTGTTCATCCAGTTCGGTAAACAATTTTTGCTGAATATGGCTGATTTTAACAGACTGGTCCCAGTCCATCATATAGCAAATGTCGGCAGCCGAATGGACTAATGCCGCTTTATTACTTTTAATCAGCAGGTTACACCCGCTGGACTTCGGGTCGGTGATCCGGCCGGGAATGGCAAACACATCCCTGCTATATGAATTGGCAATATCGGCAGTTATCAGCGCCCCGCCTTTTTCTGCTGATTCGATGATGAGGCTTGCGTCGGCCATCCCGGCGATGATCCTGTTACGACGGGGGAAATAATCCCTGTTCAGTTTTGTCTGGCTCAGGAATTCTGTGATCAGGCCGCCATTTTCGATCATCTTTTCGGCCAGCGGCCTGTTCACAAAAGGATAGACCTGGTCGAGCCCGTGGGCCAGTACCCCGACCGTTGGCAATCCCACTGCCAGCGCCGAGCGGTGTGCAATGGTATCCACACCGTAAGCCAGGCCGCTTACAATCAGCACGCCATGCTCCGAAAGCTCCCGGATTACCTGGTCACAGACAACTTTCCCGTATTCGGTCGGCATCCGCGTCCCTACGACGCTTAATATCCTTTTCTGGCTGAGATTGGCTTTCCCCTTGAAATAGACCATCATGGGCCCGTCCTCGCAGTGCTTCAATTTATCAGGATACTGCGCATCCAGGTAGAATAATGGTTCAATACCATAGTGAGCGATGAATTTCATCTCCTCTTCAGCCCGTTTAAAGATATCCCGCCGGTGCAGCGAACCGGCAAGCGCCTGACCAATCCCCGGGATCTTCATCAGGCTATTTTTCTTTTCGCGAAATACAGCTTCCGCCCCGCCGCAGTAAGCGACCAGCTTTTTCCCCTGCACATCCCCGACCCCCGGGATCAGTGTCATGGCTATCTGGTAAAGTAACACGCTTTTTTCATTCATACACTTCGTTTTTCTTATATTAATACCTTTGTTTGATAAAATATACCCGGTTGGTTAAAAAAAAATTCAGTGTTTTGGTGTGCCCGCTCGATTGGGGAATAGGGCATGCCGCTCGCTGTGCCCCGGTAATCATGGAATTGACAACTTTGGGGTCCTCGGTAATAATTGCAGCCGACGGCCGCTCTTATGATTTCCTTAAAAGCCAGTTTCCCAACGCGACAATCATCCGGTTCCCGGGAGTCAAAGTAATCTATCCTGAAAAAAGAAGCATGGCCCTTTTAATGCTGCTGCAATCACCTGCCATCCTTTACAGAATATGGAAGGAACATATGCAGTTGAAGAAAATAATTAATGAATACCAGGTTGACCTGGTCATTTCCGATAACCGGTTCGGATTATGGTCGAAAAAAGTAAAGACTGTTTACATCACGCATCAGGTCATGATTAAAGCACCTCCGGGCCTGAGGTGGATGGAGCCTTTGCTTTACCGCATCCATAGGTGGTTCATTAATAAATTTGATTCCTGTTGGATACCGGATGTCCCGGGAGAGCCTAACCTTTCAGGAGATCTGAGCCACCGTTATCCCCTGCCGTCAAATGCCAAATACATCGGTATCCTGTCTCGTTTTAATCATCTGTATTCATCCTATCCAGTGCAAACCCCAGGAATGAGGAATAAATTGCTGGTGATGATCTCCGGGCCAGAACCGCAGCGGACAATCTTCGAAAATCTGATCCTGAAAGAATTAGCGCTAAACCCGGTAAACCCTGCTGTCATTCTTCAGGGTTTGCCCGGGGAAAAGCATCATTCAACCCCCTACCCCGGTGTTACCGTCTTCCCCCACCTGCCGGATGAAGAAATTGGCGAACTGATAAAAGATTCCGATATAATTATCTGCAGATCAGGATATTCTACATTAATGGATCTGGTAAGGCTCGGAAAAACGGCAGTCCTGGTGCCGACACCCGGGCAGACCGAGCAGGAGTATCTCGCTCAACATCTATCAAAGTCCGGATTGTTTGCCAGTATTGACCAGGAATCATTCAGCCCGGAGGCAGCCATAGAAGCAGGGAAAAAGTTAAGCAGTAAAACCGATATCTTTGAATTCAATAATATTAATACTTTTGGGCAGAAATTCAAGCATTATATTGATTTAACATGATTATATCATACATTACATGGGCGCCTGATCCCGAGATTTTCCGGATCGGCAGCCTGGCGATACGCTGGTATGGGTTATTGTTTGCCCTTGGTTTTGTGACCGGATACTTCATCATTCAAAGTTTTTTCAAAAAAGAAAATATTCCGGTCAAATTGCTGGACCAGTTGACAACCGTAATGGTCGTAGCTACCATCATCGGCGCCCGCCTCGGCCATTGCCTTTTCTATGAACCCGATTATTATCTCAAAAATCCTGTTGATATACTGAAGATCTGGGAAGGCGGCCTGGCCAGCCATGGTGCGGCAATCGCCATCATTATTGGCATCTGGTTTTTTGCCAGGCGCAATAAACTATCTTTCTGGTGGGTGATTGACCGTATCGCTGTTGTAACCGCCCTGGCCGGCTTTTTCATCCGGATGGGCAACCTGGCAAACTCCGAGATTTTCGGCAAACCCACCACCCTGCCGTGGGGATTCATTTTCGTCAATGCCAGCGATGTTTCCCAGTCCACCCAACCCCGGCACCCCAGCCAGATTTATGAAGGCTTTGCTTACCTGCTAACATTTCTCCTGTTAATGGTCATCTATTACCGTAAAAACGGGAAACCCAGGGAGGGGCTGCTGATCAGCCTGTTTATGATACTGGTTTTTTCCACGAGGTTTCTCATTGAATTCCTGAAAGAGCCGCAGGTGGATTTTGAAACCCAGATGCTGCTGAACATGGGGCAATTATTAAGTATACCATTTATCCTGGCAGGATTGGCAGGCGTTTACCTGGTTTACAGGAAAAAAGGAGACTGAAGTTCCCGTAAGTTTTTATGGTGATTGATAAACTGCTATTGCTTCTTCCGCTTTGGCCGCCAGTTCGGCCTGCCCGTTCTGTATGGCCAGCAGGTTCAGGTTGCGCAGCAAACGAATCGTCCGATCCATTGTATTCTTGTAATATTTATCGGCAAATCCGGGGTTCAACGACCTGAAATATCTCATGTCATCGCTGTAAACCTCGATTAACCTGCCGACGATGCCGTTGCCTTTCTCCACTTCGTCCATATTATAATATAGTTCGGCAAACGGGATCATCAACATATCATAAGGAATTTTATTGTCGGGGAAAAAGTGCAGGCATGTATCCAGCAGGATCATGGCCTTTTCTGTTTCGCCACGCATGAGGAATGTTTCCGCGGCACGCAGGTAATTTTGCCTTGGAAGCCTTGAATTTCTCATGCTTTCACGGTCCGCCGTGACCTTTGGGTCGTTCAGGTTGCCCCAGCGGCAATTGGTAAAGATTTCGAATGTCTTATCAGGGTTGACGCCGCCAATGCCCTGGTAATAATTATCAGCCCTTACAGGCATAAATTTATAGATCATCCCTTCCTGGTGTAGATATTGATCAATGTCCAGAACATTGCTAAGGCTGGATGGGTTTGCAGTATAGAAAGATCGCTCCCAGTTATTGGCTGCCAGGAAATCAAGCAGCATCAGGTCGTTTTTGTACAGTGCGTTTTGTTTTATCTCCCATTCAATATAGGGGACAATCCGGTCAGCCAGCTCCCTTGGAACTATGCCATTATCGACACATTTGGCGGAATCAACCGTCAGCCTGATCTTCTTCGATGGAAGAAAATTAATTTTCCTGGTGCCTGAAACCGGAACTTTGGTCCGGTCGTCTTCGGAAGCGACAAATCCGATCAGTTCCGAAAGTTCGTGATGCCTGTCTTCCAGTCCGGGATGCTGATAAATGTGCACATAATTGTTGATCCCGTTTTCATATTGCTCCTTTGTCAGAAGAAACGGCAAAGGATCGGAATCGTACATTTTAGTAAATTTCTGGTGCACATACCAATATCCTGACGCCAGCATGTGATTGACTACACGGACATCCGTGCGGAAACCCTCCACTTCCTGAGCGAACCACAGTGGAAAAGTATCATTGTCGCCAAAGGTGAAAAGGATCGAATTAGGATCGCATCCCGCCAGGTAATTGAATGCGAAATCGCGGGCGGCATATTTCCCGGAGCGGTTGTGATCATCCCAGCCCTGCTGTGCCATAATTCCAGGGACTAGGAAAGTGGTGGCGGCGATCACAGCAACAGCCACGGCCATGTCGTGTTTTTTAAGCCGTTTTTGAATGAATTCAACGATAGCCATTACACCGAATCCGATCCAGATGGCAAAGGCATAGAAAGATCCCGCGTAAGCGTAGTCACGTTCCCTCGGCTGCAAGGGATATTGATTCAGGAAGATGACAATGGCTATGCCCGTCATCAGGAACAACAGGAACACAACCCAGGTGTCGTTCCTGTGTTTCTGAAGATGGTAAAGCAACCCGATAATGCCCAGGATCAGCGGCAGCATGTAAAACTTATTGTGGGCCGGGTTTTCACGGCTTATTGGCAGGTTGGACTGATCCCCCAGCCGCCCTTTGTCAAGAAAATTAAAGCCGGTGATCCAATTGCCATTCTCCGGTTCGCCTTGGCTTTCGATGTCATTCTGCCTGCCTGAAAAATTCCACATAAAATACCTGAAATACATATGCCCAAGCTGATAGGTTATAAAGAACCGCATGTTTTCAATGAATGTGGGCTTATAAACCGTCTCTGTTGTACCATCGGACCTTTTTACCGGCAACGGCACACCTTTGATCTTTCCGTATTCCCGGTAATATTGAATATGCCCGCTTTTCTGGTTGCTCCACATGCGGGGGAATACAGTCTCAAACCGGCTGTCATACACCGGCACCGACTCATTCCTGTGATCCGTTATGACGTACCTTCCCTTTTCATGGTCTTTTACATATATCGGCGATCCATCCTTATAATCTACCACCGGGGCGTTAAAGTACTGACCATGATACAAAGGGTAGGTACCGTATTGTTCCCTGTTAAGGTAAGACAGCAAAGCGAGCCCGTCTTCGGGATTATTTTCATCGATAGGCGGGTTGGCATTTGACCTGATAACCAACATGAAATAAGATGAATACCCGATTAGCAGATAAATAAATGCGAGAACTACAGTATTCAACAATGGCCTATTCTTTTTTCTGCTGTATTCATGCGCCAGGATGATCAGGCCGATAAGCAAAAGGAAAAAGATGATCGTACCGGAATTAAACGGCATTCCCAGTTGATTGGTGAAGAAAAGTTCAAAGGAGCCCTCAAGGCTAACAATCCCGGGGATAATTAGATACATGAGTACTGCCAGTATGAGAACTGAAACCATCCCGGTGATAAGGATTCCTTTCCTGGTAGTTTTAAACTTTCTGAAATAGTAGACAAATGTAATGGCAGGGATTGTCAACAGGTTCAGGAGGTGAACCCCGATGGCAAGGCCAATCAGAAAGGCGATGAGGATAAGCCATCGCAGGGAAGATTTCTCATCGGCTACCGTTTCCCACTTCAATATGGCCCAGAAAGTAATGGCGGTGAACAGTGATGACATGGCATAAACCTCTCCTTCCACTGCAGAAAACCAGAAGGAATCGGAGAAAGTGTAAGCCATTGCGCCGACGAATGCGCTCCCGAACAGGGTGATCACCTGGTTGAGGGTGAAAGTTTCACCGGTCTTGACAATTTTTCTCGCCAGCAGGGTGATGGTCCAGAACAGGAACATGATCGTCAGCGCGCTTGACATGGCCGACATACCGTTGATCATGAGGGCTACTTTGGATGTATCGCCAAAAGCAAAAAGGGAGAAAAGCCTCCCAATTATTTGGAATGTAGGAGCCCCTGGGGGATGCCCAACCTGCAACTTATATGCGGTGGCGATGTATTCCCCGCAATCCCACCAACTGGCAGTGGGTTCAAGCGTCAACAGGAAAACGATAAAAGCTGCCAGAAACGAAATACCACCCATGATGGTATTCCAGCGGTTAAATTCTTGCCGGGCGATCATATCCTTCAATTTGATGACGCGAAAATAGCAAGAATTTACTGAACCGTCAAAACAAGCCAGTCAGACGAATGAGCTTCAATCGGAAGGTTTATGTGAATTTTAGGGTCATATCGTAATATTGGAAAATTATTTCTATCTTTGCACGCTGAATTTCTCGGGGACAGTTTGTCCGATGGTGTAACTGGCAACACGTCTGATTTTGGTTCAGAAGACTCCAGGTTCGATTCCTGGTCGGACAACGGGATTAAAAGAAATATTTAATCATAAGGGGAGGGGACTGATGTCCCCTTCTGCTTTGAAAGAATGTTGAATGCTTAATGTTGAATGTTGAATGCTCAATGTTGCAGAAATATGCAAAATGATGGAAGCGCATCTCTCAGGTTCTGACAAGTTCCTGGTGGAGGTGCTGGTGAAACCGGGCAACCGCATTTACGTATTCATCGATGGCGACCACGGGGTAACAATCGATGATTGCGTGAAGGCCAGCCGTTTCCTGGAATCAGGGCTCGACCGGGAACAGGAAGATTTTGAACTGAATGTCTCCTCAGCCGGCGCCGATCACCCGATAATGATGCCCAGGCAATACCTGAAAAATATTGGACGCCAGCTGCGCATTTTACAAAAAGACGGTCAAGAGCTGAAAGGGAAGCTGCTGGCAACAGATGAAAAAGGGATTACCCTTGAAATCAAAGGCGATAAAAAGGTAAAAACGCCGACTGCTCCAGCTTTTATTGAATATGAAAACATACAAGACGCAAAAGTGATATTATCATTTAAATAACCTATCGACAGCACAAAACAAACAGCCATGGATCATATTAATCTGGTAGAAACCTTTTCGGAATTTAAAGAATTTAAGAACATTGACCGGGAAACCATGATGCGTATCCTGGAAGATGTTTTCAGGCATATGCTGGAAAAAAAATTCGGCAGTGACGAGAATTTCGAAATCATTGTGAACATAGACCGGGGTGACCTGGAAATCTGGCGCAATCGCGAGATCGTAGAAGACGGAGCGGTGGAGGACGAAAATACGCAGATAGCCCTTTCGGATGCCATTAAGATCGAGCCCGACTTTGAAGTCGGAGAAGAGGTATCCGAAGCCCTGAAACTGGAGGATTTCGGCAGGCGTGAAATCCTGACCATCCGGCAGAATCTCGTTTCCAAGGTTATCGAGTATGAAAAGGACAGCATTTACCGGAAGTACAAAGAGAAGGTCGGGGAGATCATTACCGGTGAAGTTTACCAGGTCTGGAAAAAGGAGATACTTATCCTGGATGATGAAGGATATGAACTGAGCCTGCCGAAGCAGGAACAGATCCCTTCAGATTTTTACCGCAAGGGTGATACGATCAGGGCCGTCGTTTCAAGGGTTGAGATGCGGAACAATACACCGTCGATCGTGTTATCGCGGACTTCTCCCATATTCCTGGAAAGGCTTTTTGAATCGGAAGTGCCTGAAATTTACGACGGGCTCATCACCATCAAGAAGATCGTCCGCGTACCTGGTGAAAGGGCCAAAGTGGCCGTGGAATCTTATGATGACCGGATAGACCCGGTCGGCGCCTGCGTCGGTATGAAAGGCTCCCGTATACACGGTATCGTCAGGGAATTGAAAAATGAGAACATCGATGTGATCAATTATACAAACAATACCACCCTGTTCATACAGCGTGCCCTGAGCCCCGCCAAGATCAGCTCTATCCAGCTGGATGAAACAAATAAGAAGGCGGAAGTATACATGAAACCTGACCAGGTTTCACTGGCGATCGGTAAAGGTGGGTATAATATCAAACTGGCCGGCAAACTGACCGGGTATGAGATAGATGTATATCGCGAAGATATTGATTCTGAGGATGTTGATATTCATGAATTCTCTGATGAAATCGACCAGTGGATTATCGATGTACTGAAGGGCATCGGTTGTGACACTGCCAAAAGTGTGTTGGAACTCGACCTGAAAGAATTGGTTAAAAGAACCGACCTGGAGGAGGAAACCATCAAGGAGGTTATTCGGATCCTCAAGGCAGAGTTCGAATAAAAAGAATATCTTTGCACCATTTTGAAAATAGCGGTAGCATTAACGAAAACGCATAAATGTCAGAAGAGGTAAAACCGACAAGGCTTAAAAAAGCCGCCACCGAACTTAATGTTGGAATTTCCACGATTGTGGAGTTCCTGCATAAGAAAGGTATTGTGATCGAGGAGAATCCCAACACCAAGATCACACCGGAGACTTTTGCCCTTTTGGTTAAGGAATACCAGTCAGATAAAGCTGCCAAGGACGAGGCAATGAAAAAAGGCCTCTCCTTTGTTAAGCATGAGTCCATTTCAATGGATGAAAAAGACATCAAGAGGGCTATAGCGCCTGAAAAGGAGCCTGAAGACCTGATTATCAAGAGCTCCGCTGTTGATGTTGAGGAACCGGTTGTCCAGAAGGAAAAGAAAGCGCCCGCCGCCAAACCACCCGCTAAACCGGTTGAAAAAGCCAAAGAGCCGGCAGAAACCCCACCCCTACCCTCCTCTGCCGAAGAAAAAGCGCCTGCTAAAAAGACCAAAAAAGAGGCTGCGGAAAAATTGCCCCCTGTCGCCGAAACCGAACCTGAACCTGAATTGGTGTCCGAAGAAGATTCACAAACTTCAACACTCAAGGTTTATGGAAAAATCGACCTTGATAAGTTAAATCAGAAAACAAGGCCGGCTAAAAAGACCAAAGCCGAAAAAGAAGCTGCGCAAAAAGCAAAAGCTACACCAGGTAAAAAAGGCAAGACCAGGGAACTTGCCAAAGAGGAAGTGACCGATACCACTGAAGCGTCCAAAGAACCTGTAAAGAAAGACGAAACTGCTGCTGAACCATTACCTGAGCCAAAGAAAGAACCTGAACGCGATTCTAACTTTATCCCGACACGCATTGAAAAACTTGACGGGCTGAAGATAGTTGGTAAAATGGAACTTCCCGAAAAACGGCAGGAAAAGAAACCGGTTGCTTCTTCAACCGACGAAAAACTGCAGCTTAAAAAGAAGAAACGGAAACGCATCAAGCATGAGAAGCTGACCGAAGAGGTGGTCGACTCGAAAGCGACCCGGGAAAAGACGAAAAGCAGGGGAAGGAAAAAGGAAAGGGCCAAACCGGAACCTAACGAGGAAGAAATCCAGAAGCAGATCAAGGAAACCCTGGCCAGGCTGGCCCCTACAGGCAAGTCAAAGGCTTCGAAATACCGCAGGCAGAAGCGGGAAAGTATAAGGGAAGAGATCGAAATAGAACGTCAAAAGGCTGAGGAAGAAAAAAAGGTGCTGAAAGTTACCGAATTCGTTTCGGTCAATGAGATGGCCAATATGATGAATGTCCCGGCTATCGATATCATTTCCACCTTCATGCAACTGGGCATGTTTGTTTCGATTAACCAACGGTTGAATGCCGAAAGCCTGGCCCTGGTAGCGGAAGAATTCGGTTACAAGGTTGAGTTCGTGAGCGTGGATGTTCAGGAAGCCATTGATCTGGCACAGGCGGAAGATAAAGCAGAGCAACTGACTGAACGGACTCCGATCGTGACGGTTATGGGTCATGTGGACCATGGCAAGACCAAGCTGCTCGACTTCATCCGCTCCGCCAATGTTGTGGCAGGCGAGGCTGGCGGGATCACACAGCATATCGGGGCTTATGAAATGATGCTTGACAACGGGAAGAAAATAACTTTCCTCGATACTCCCGGGCATGAAGCGTTTACCGCCATGCGCGCCCGCGGCGCCCTGGTAACAGACGTGGCCATCATTGTTGTCGCAGCCGACGATGACGTCATGCCGCAAACAGTTGAGGCCATCAACCATGCCCAGGCTGCAGGAGTGCCCATCGTATTTGCCATTAACAAGATCGATAAACCGACTGCCAACCCTGAAAAAATCAAGGAACAACTGGCCAAAATGAATATACTGGTCGAAGACTGGGGCGGAAAATTCCAATCGCAGGAAAT
>JAHYJL010000007.1 GCA_019429045.1 Bacteroidales bacterium | reverse complement strand
ATCCTTGAGGTAATGTCCAATTATTCCAGATTTAAATACCCCTGGCTTAAAAGCAAGAATGTTATTTTTGAAGGAGCATCCTACTCGTAGTCAAAAATACGGGCGATTGTTTACCGTGAAAATCTGTAATTAATTAATCAGCTAAACCTTGTTACAGGGACTCCATCCCTGCCAACAGGGACTCCATCCCTTTATATTGGGACTCCATCCCTTTATATTTGGATTGAAGTGAAAGTTAGGGTTTTTTACTATCTTTGCAGCCAGAAAGCTGCCCCTTTGGCAATCTTTGTGCCTGTAGTGTGACTTCCCGTTAAAGAAATTCCCATTCTCAGACCGCTGATTAATCCCAATATATCATTGGCAGTTAGCTAATTACTTAATAATTTATCATGAAATTCGAAGATTTAAGACTTATTGAGCCCATTCTGCGGGCTTTAAAAACAGAAGGATATACAATACCCACACCTATCCAGGAAAAAGCCATTCCTGTTTTACTCGACCATAAAGACCTGATCGGCTGCGCACAAACCGGCACCGGTAAAACAGCCGCTTTTGCGATACCCATCCTGCAGATGTTAAAGCAGGAGAATCCGCTCCTGAATGGCCACCGTAAGATTAAAAGCCTGATCCTGACGCCAACCCGTGAGCTGGCCATCCAGATCGGGGAAAGTTTTACAGCCTATGGCAAACATACCGGATTGCGGCACACTGTTATTTTTGGCGGCGTTACGCAACATCCGCAAACCGAGTCGCTTAAAGCGGGTGTCGATATATTGATCGCGACACCGGGCAGGCTGCTCGACCTTATAGGGCAAAACTTCATCCACTTGACTGAGGTGAAGATCTTCGTCCTGGATGAAGGCGACCGGATGCTTGACATGGGCTTTATTCACGATGTGAAAAAAGTGATAGCGCTGCTTCCTCAGAAAAGACAAACCTTGCTTTTTTCCGCCACCATGCCGCCGGAAATCGTGAAACTGGCGGACACTATCCTGACTTCACCGGTGATGGTCGCTGTGACGCCTGTATCTTCAACAGTTGATATCATCGAGCAATCGGTTTATTTCGTGGATAAGAAAGACAAGCCCGCCCTGCTGTCGCATGTGCTGAAAGACCGGTCTGTATTGTCGGCGCTGGTATTCACCCGGACAAAGTACGGAGCCGACAAGTTAGTGAAATATCTGAAAAGGCAGGGGATCCTTACCGAGGCCATCCACGGGAACAAATCGCAGAACGCCCGTCAGCGGGCCCTCAGGAATTTCAAAGAGAGGAAGATCCGCCTGCTGATCGCCACCGATATCGCGGCAAGGGGGATCGACATCGATGAGCTTTCGCATGTGATCAACTACGAGATCCCGAACATTCCCGAGACTTATGTCCACCGCATCGGCCGTACCGGCAGGGCAGGCCTTGGCGGGAAAGCCCTTTCATTCTGCGACGCGGATGAAAAGGCCTATCTGCGCGATATCTACAAACTTATCTCAAAGAAAATCCCTGCCGTCGACAACCATCCTTTCAGCAATGTAAGCCTCCGTCCCGACCGGATAATGGCCCGGAGATAAGGCCACTTTAGTATCACTAATCACTAATCACTCATACATTCAGCACCTCCCCTTCGCTCCTGGCAATCACCACCGCTCCGCAGGTGTCGCTCCAGACGTTGACGGAAGTCCGGAACATATCGAGGATGCGGTCGACGGCCAGGATCAGACCGACGCCTTCCAGGGGCAGCCCGACGGCTGAAAGGATGATGGTGATCATCACCAGTCCGGCCATGGGCACGCCGGCGGCGCCGATGGATGCCAGGATCGAGGTGATCACTACGATTACCTGCTGCCCGAAAGTGAGATCAAAACCGTATGCCTGGGCAATGAACATCACAGCAACGCACTCATACAACGCCGTACCATCCATGTTGATCGTGGCGCCGAGCGGAAGGGTGAAGCTGGAGATCTTGTTCGAAACGCCGTCGTTTTCTTCGACCGATTGTATCGTCAGCGGCAGGGTAGCATTGGAGGAAGAGGTAGAAAAAGCAGTCAGCAAAGCGGTCTTGACAGCATGAAAATGTTTCAGCGGGTTGATTTTACCGATAAACCGGGCTATGAGCGGCAGGGTGACCAGGGCATGGATGGCCAGCCCGGCGATCACCACCAGCATATAGCTGCCCATGCTTTGCACCAGCGCTCCCAGGTCGTCCTGCTGGGCAATCCTGTCCGCCACCAGTCCAAAAATGCCGAAAGGCGTGAAACGGATGATGAACATGGTCACCTTCATCATTACGTCAAATACCGCGTTGAAAAAGCCCGTCAGCGTTTCCCTTGGTTTTGCAGGGACCTGCGTGATGAAAAAACCAAAGATCAAAGCATAGAAAATGACCGACAGCAGTTCGCCGTTCTGGGTCATTGAAGAGAAGATATTGTCAGGGATGATGCGGATGAGCGTGTCTTTAAAGGTGTGTTCCACCAAGCCCAGTTCGGCCTCCTGTGTCAGATTGAGGTCGGCGCCGACACCGGGCTTTACGATATTCACCAGCGCCAGCCCGGTCAGGATCGCCAGCGTGCTGGTGGAAATGTAATAGATGATCGTTTTAAGCCCTAGACGGCCCAGGTTTTCCGCATTCCCGATATTGGTGACCCCGGAGATGATCGAACTGATGACCAGCGGAATGATGATCATCTGCAGAGCGCGCAGGAAGATGGTCCCCATCCAGCTGATATAATTGACCTGACCGGGGAGATATACGCCAAAGAGAACGGCGAGCACAAGTGCAATGAGGATCTGCCAGTGGAGCGCGGGGGCTTTCACAAGTTTTGCCATAGATGGAATCTTCCATTTTAAGGCAATAAAGGTATAAAAAGCCATGGAATAAAAAAGGGACTCCGTCCCTCCAGGAGGGACTCCATCCCTGTGAATTGAAAAAAACTATTTAAATTTGAACGACATAATGAGTTCGTGGTTGATCCATAATATAACATTCATAAACAACGCATGCCTCATCATATTGTATTCGCGACGCTGATAGTTACACTGATCCTCTTCGCCTGGGGCCGCATCCGGCATGATCTGGTGGCGCTGATTACCATGAGCATCCTGATCATTTTCGGAGTGATTGATCCTGAAACGGCATTCAAAGGTTTCGGGCATCCGGCTGTGATTACGGTGGCGGCGGTGCTGATCATAGGTAAAGCTTTGGAATATTCCGGGGTGGTGGATATGCTGGGCAAATGGGTGATAAAACTCGGCAATAATCTGTTGCTGCAGATCTTTGTCCTTTGCATCATCGTAGCAGTTGCATCTGCTTTTATGAACAATGTCGGGGCACTGGCCATCATGATGCCGGTGGCTATCCACATGGCCCGGAAAAACGGGTATCCGCCTTCCTATATCCTGATGCCGATTGCTTTTGCATCTTTGCTTGGAGGGATGACAACGCTTATCGGCACCCCGCCCAATATCATCATTGCCACTTTTCGTGCCGATGAAACGGGAGAACCTTTCGGGATGTTCAATTTCACGCCTGTCGGGATCGTCCTGACAGTGGTTGGGATCGCTTTTATAACACTGGTTGGATGGCGGTTGTTGCCAAAACGGGCTGCTGCAAAATCGGATGCTGATCTTTTCAATATTGACGATTATATCACTGAGGTGATTGTTCCGAAAGAATCCAAAATTGTCGGAAAGAGCATTGACGAGCTGACCAGGATATCGAAGGCCGATGTGCAGATCCTGGGCCTTATCCGCCAGGATAAGCGCATTCACGCGCCCGATCCGGAAGAGCCTCTCCTGGTTAAAGATATTATCATCCTTGAAACCAATGCACAGGAGCTTAAGGCATTCATACATGACACCGGCGTAGCATTGGTCGGAGAGAAGAAATTCCGGAAGGATGCCAAAGGATCGGATAAGATTGCCATTACGGAAGCGGTAGTCATGGCTGACTCATCGTTGATAGACCGCACTGCCGCATCCCTAAGGATGCGCAGCCGTTACGGGATCAACCTGCTGGCGGTTGCCCGGCGGGGGTTCAAGATCCGGCGCCGCATAGATCATGTGGTCTTCCGGACCGGTGATGTGTTGTTGTTGCAGGGCCGCGAGCATATGCTATACGATACGATCACCTCGATGGGCTGCCTGCCGCTGGCCCGCCGGGGATTGCGGCTGGGCTTTAAAACGAAAATCCCGCTGGCCCTGGGAATTTTTACAGCAGCCATCGTACTGGTGGTCACACGTCTGTTACCGGTTCAGGCGGCTTTTACCATGGCAGCCATAGCCATGGTACTGGCCCGTATATTGCCGCTCAAGGAGTTTTACAACAGTATCGACTGGCCTGTCATCATTCTCCTGGGCGCGATGATCCCTGTGGGCATTGCTTTGGAAACCAGCGGCGGCGCTGGGAGGATCGCCGGGTTTGTCCTGACGGTCGGGCACAGCCTGCAGCCCTGGGTCGTTTTAACCATTATCCTCGTTATCACGATGTTTTTATCAGATATCATTAATAATGCAGCTACTGTTGTGCTGATGGCACCCATAGCCATCGGAGTGGCTAATGGGCTTGGATTATCCATTGACCCTTTCCTGATGGCAGTTGCGATTGGAGGTTCCTGCGCATTCCTGACACCCATCGGGCATCAGTCCAATACACTGGTGATGGGACCGGGAGGATATAAATTTACCGATTATTGGCGAATGGGATTGCCTTTGGAGGTCATCATTACTGTAATTGGTATTCCGCTCATTATGTACATATGGCCACTGTAAAGGTTTAATATAAGGGTGACAAAGAAAAAATTGGATAAATGGCTCAGGAAATAGAACGCAAATTCCTGGTAAAAGGTGAATTCAAGTCTTTTGCCCAACAACAGACCCGCATCATACAGGGTTACCTTTCCTCAGTACCTGAAAGAACTGTAAGGGTTCGGATTAAGGGAGATAAAGGATTTATTACCGTCAAGGGAATTGGCAATGCATCAGGCGCCATCCGTTACGAATGGGAGATGGAGATCCCTTTTTCGGATGTGGAAGAATTGCTGAAGATATGCGAACCGGGCGTCATTGATAAAACACGCTACCTTGTGAAAGCGGGAGACCATACCTTCGAGGTGGATGAATTTTATGGCGATAACCAGGGCCTGGTGGTGGCTGAAATCGAGCTGGCATCAGAGCAGGAGGCATTCGAAAAACCTGACTGGTTAGGGGAGGAGGTCACCGGTGATTTGAAATATTATAATGTCATGCTTATCAGGAACCCTTATACAAAGTGGTGAGCAAATAACCTAGTCCAGGTCTTCTTTCTTAATAATCCCATGGCTGAGCAGCTCCCGGATGACCGTTTCAGTCATATCGCTCTTGAATTCAAATTCATAGCGAATATCCATCACATAGGCTTTCAGCCGCATTTTCAGGTATGACCGGCGCTGGTACATCTCATTGAAGAATAAAACCACAATAGGTTTATTCAGGAAGATGTATTTTGAAACCTGCGCGGCTTCTGTCGCTATTTTACGCACCAGTTGCGTGTCCACATTAATTGGGAGAATGATCTCAGCCACCACCTGGCAGTTCAGCTCCCCGGTGTTGACATTGGATACGGAGCTGTTCATCAGCTCCATGTTTGGAATAGTAACGGTCGAATCATCGGGTGTGACGATGCGTGTGGCCCGGAGGCCAATTTCAATGACTTCCCCATAATATTTCCCTGCTTCAATCTTATCGCCCACCTGGAAAGGACGGTCGAACAACAGCATGATCCCGCCGAAAATATTCTTCAGCAGGTCCTGTGCTGCCAAACCGACGGCAATGGCAACAGCTGCCGTTACGGCCAGCAACATCTCGATCGGGGGATTATATATTCCTTTGATGATGATGATCAGTATGACAGTCCAGATAATGATCCGGATGATCGGGATGATGCTCTTCATCGTGATCCGGATCCTGGCGCTGCGTTCCGCGAAGATCTTCAGAATCCGGGTGATGAACCGTGTCATCAGGTAACCGATAACCAACAGGATAATCGTCCAGAAAATATTTGAGAAAGAGATCATGTCGACTAGTTCCAGCGGTTTGGTAATGACTGTCTCTTCCGCTTCCTGTCCAAAACCGGCCTTGCCTGCCAGCATTAATATTATGAGAATGATTCGTTTCATCTTTACATCTTGTTTAATGAATGAAATTCCTGGATAAGAGGTAATCCGTTACAGGTTTGTAAATGATAGGATTTATATTGAATTTTTGTTTTGGCCTGATCAGGAAGCCTTTTTCCAGCATGGGTATCAGCAGGTTCCTGCAGACAGTGATGCTCTCATTCATGGATTTGGCAAAGTCCTCCAGCGTTAGCCCGTCATGCAGCAATAGCACCTGGAGAGCGAAGAGCGAATGACCTGAAATGTCCTTTATGAATGAATAATCCAGCCGGCCTATCATGCTGATACTGATCGCCTGTTCATCCACCGATGAGGTAGACCGGAGCCAGTAAAGCTGTGCCAGGCTAATATTCCCGTTTGCCAGCTGGTTGAGGTTGGAAAAAAACTGTTTTTCCAGGTAGCGCTGCTTCCCCGGGTCATCCAGCTTATGAAACGATTTGCTCCGGGTTATCTCTTCCGTTGGGAGAAACCTGATCTGGTAACCGCTCAGCCGGTTGCGTTTATATATAATCTCCCGGATGGTGTCATCACGCATTTTTTCCAGACGGATCTCATCGGTAAAGTAATTGGAGACCGAAATCGTCTTATCCAGGTATTCCCATGAAACAGGGGTATATATACCAACCCACATCACTTTCCGGGAGGTATGTGTCATCAGCTCAAACAGCAATTTTATCGCTTCAAAACCATGCACCTTCTTCAGGAACATGTGCTGGAGATTCTCCAGGATGATGATCCGCCCACCGGGCGAAGCATTAATTGCTTCGATAAGCTTTTCATTGGAATCAATCCCGGATGTTTCCAGCAAAGAATTCATGAAAGAAAAATATTTCCCGCCGGTATAGATTTTTTCGCCCAGTGTATGCTTGCTAATGGAAACATCGGAAGGGATAACCCTCAGGAAATAATTGATCAAAGAGGTTGTGCCGCTCCCCTTTTCGCCGATAATGGCACAGGTAATGAACCGGTCTTTTACCCAGTTTTCGTAAGACTGTCTCAGTAAACCAAGCTCTTTATCACGGTTTACAAAGAAGCGATCCTCATGGGTAGGCTGAAGCTGGTAAAGCCGCTGGTAGACGAAAGGAAGTTTTTTGAGCGTCTGTCTGGCTTCATTGAGGAATTCCGAGAGTTCGAAAGACACGACAGATTTTTGTGACAAAAACCCTGTCCGTATTCTGATATCACGGATAAAGGCTGTTATATAACCCCAGCCGCGTTTGGAGAGAATAACCGCGTTTGGGAAGAATGCCCTGAGATAATTTAACCCCTGTTTCCTGATTCGTTTCGATCTTTCTATTGTTTTAATGCGGGCCACTTTCAAATTCAGCTCGATAAGGTTATCGGTATTTTTGAGCTTTTGAATTTCGTTGTTGAAGTTATTTACCGCATCACGCAGGTTATCCTCAATACTGTTTTGAATCTCAAGGATGAGCCCCTGAGCCTTCTCCAGTTGATTCAATGCCCGCTCGTAACCCTCCAGGGCGATGGCAACAGCTTCTTTTGCCGTCTTATCCGGCTCATCCAGGTAAATGAGCGCCGATTCGAGGTTGAAATCGCAAACCGTTCCCAACGACATCAAAATGAGCCTTACTTTTTCCAGATGACCATCAATCCGGGACTTTATGTCAATAACATTTTCACTGAAATGGGGCACAGCTTCTACTTTCAGCAATTCACCGGGCGAAATATAACTGATCTCCGAATCACCAATCCCCTGGTCAAAATCCTTGCTCCTGATAAAACTTCGTTTATCGGACACCTTGCCAGTCAATTCCAATACCATTTTTTGGAAGAGATCAAAATCTTCCGAGAAGCAGTTGGTAAATGATTCTGCGCTCTTTGTCAGGATCTTATCAACCAGTTCCTTGCCAATTTTATCCCTTTCCGCACTTAGAACTTCCGCCGTACCCTTTGAAGAAGCCGGAGACTTCCCGATACGTTTTCCGCTGGTCTTGATGAATGATCTGATTTTGGAAAATGAAGTGTCGATGTCCTGCGATATGATTGTATCTGTATTGTTTTTCAGATGATGATACTGGTCGTAAACCGAATAATACAGGTGGGTGATTTCAACGTCGACAGCCCAGTCATCCAGCAGCACATGGTGTGTATTTTTCCACCGCCCTGTTTCGGTGACATGTGTTGCATTGATGATATTCAGTTGCCTGGTTAATTTTTGATGCTGGAAGCTTGATTTTGGCCGTTTTTCTGTCAAAGCGCTCTGAAAGGATTCGTCGAAGGCATGAAAGACCTGCTGGCTGATGTTCCCTGTTTCGGTTTTTATCTTCTGAAGAAGCGCTTTATTCTCTTGTTTCAGATGTTTGAACGGATGATCTGGTATGGAAATATCGGGTTCGTTAGCCTGTTCATCCTCAGCTTTGCGTGTGAGCACTGGCTGAAAAGCATTATCATACGCCTCGTCGAACTGCCACAAAGCGACCAGGACCCTGCTTTTTCCCTGCATCGCCTGCCGAAGTATTTCCCGGGCATTTTCGGCAAACTGGTGCAAAAGGTAAAAACGGGCCATGTTCCGGAAAGGAATGGGCTTTTTATGCTCGCCGGTGATGCTTTCATCAAGCTTACCGATTTCATTTTCAGCTTCCCGGATAAAATCTGCGAAAAGGGTTTTGAAATCACCCGTTTGTAAATCTTCCTGGTAAGCTAGCAGCGATTTCAGCACATTTTCTTTGAAGGTCTTGTGAGCCTTGACCCTTTCGACCAGGTCAGCCTGTTCATCCATGGCAGCCTCCAGTTTGCCGAAATGCTTTTCATAGCTTGTAATGAAGTGGTTCAGCTCTTTGATGTTATCCTCAAAATATTTGAAAAATTCAGGTTCGGCTTTTTGGCTGAAAGCGTCAAAAATAGTCTGGATTTCCCGGGTTTTCATTTCCATGGCATTTTCTTTAAGATCTAGCAGGCTGTAAAATTACGTTTTATAATATCATTATCTTCAATTGTGAACAGGGACTCCATCCCTTTTGACAGGGACTCCATCCCAGGAATCATGTTTTTATTTCGTTCTCTTCAAGGTTTAATAAACCGAAGGTTTTTGGGTCTGTTAAATCGTTGTAATGAAAGTCAATGAATGCCTGTTTTCCGCCGAACCAATCCAGCACCTCATCTCTTGCAAGTAAGGTTTCTGAATCACTAAGAATTATTTTATAAGAGCTGTAGATATATTTTTCGAAATTCCTTTCCACGCCGTGCTTCACAGGATTTTTATGAATATAATTGACCACTTGCGTCAGATATGCTTCTTCTTTGATTTCAATTCTCTGGTAGCTTTTGGTAAATAATCCACCTGTTCTCCTTTGCATTGAATTAATACGCTGGGCATGACATATGAATAGCTTTCTCAATTGATTTGGAATGCTCATTTGTGCAGATTCAAATTCATAGCCCGTCTTGATCAGTAGGTGAAAATGATTGGGGATCAGGCAGAATGAATATGTCCTGACATAAGGTGCAACATATTCCTTGTACTTAGCGAGAAAGGAAAAGTAATCGCCAGAATGATAGAATATTTTTTCTTTATTATTTCCCCTGTTGTAGATATGATAATATCTGTCAGGGCGTAGCGGAGTTTTAAGTTTTTTAGAGGGCATAATTTTAGGGTTTAAATGAATGAATAAATGAAATGGGACTGCATCCCAGTGCACCGGGATATGATCCTTCCGAATGGGGATGGAGTCCCATTGAAAGGGATGGAGTCCCTGCCTGTTAATCCGGAAAATCAGGAAATATACCCGCTAGTTTTGAAAAAATTTGGAAACAATTCCTTTTTGACTACTGAGGGATGGAGTCCCTCTTCTCCGGGATGGAGTCCCTGTTAATGTCTCCCTGCCATTTTCTCCTTGCTTTCCGCCCCTAAATTGATTATATTAGCCGATTCAAACATTAACCAATCCGCCCATGCCAAAAAAAATTACCCTTATTGCATTGTTGGCAATGATTCGCTGGGCTTGTTTTCCCAGCGCCCTACACTGGAGCTGACCTTCACCGCTGAGAACAACGGTGTCTATGTGCAGCTCGACAGTATTAAAGTGATGAACCGCACCCAGGGGGGCGATACAGTGCTGTACTGGCCCGATACGGTGTTATCCATTTACTATGTTGGAATCCCTGAGATTTCCAAAGGAGAAAATTCATTCCAGGTCTTTCAGAACTATCCCAACCCGGTGACAGACCAGACCACTGTTTCGCTTTATGTTCCTGAGAAGGACAAGGTTAGCATCATCGTCACAGATATCCTGGGGCGAATGATTGTCAAAAGTGAAAGAGTGTTAGATAAAGGAAAACATTCGTTCCGGTTCACCCCCGGAAACAGTAGCCTGTATTTTTTTATCGCCTGTTGGCAGGGACAGAGCAGCAGCATCAAAATCCTACAGACGGGTTTCAATTCAGGGGGAAAGAGTTCACTTGAATATTTATGGAGCGAGGATTCTTCCCCACAGGTAAAAGCCATGCAAGCCATTCAGAGTTTCTCTTTCACCCCCGGCGATGAACTGCTGTTTATTGGCTACGCCAACGGCCTTGAATCAGGCATGCTGGATTCACCGGAGGAAAGCACCACCTACACCTTTCAGTTCGCCACCAATATCCCCTGCCCGGGAACACCCACGGTGGAATACGAAGGACAGGTATACAACACCATCCAGGTCTTCAGCCAGTGCTGGCTGAAGGAGAACCTGAACGTGGGGACGATGATCCCTGGAAGCCCAAATCAATCGAACAATGGAACCATTGAGAAGTACTGTTACAACAACGCACCCGACAGTTGTACAAAGTACGGCGGCCTCTACCAGTGGGATGAGATGATGCAGTACACCACCCAGCAGGGCGCCCGGGGCATCTGCCCGCCGGGCTGGCATGTGCCCACGGATGAGGAGTGGAAGGTGCTGGAAGGGGCGGTGGACAGCCAGTATGGGATTGGCAATATCTTATGGGATAGCTGGGGATATCGTGGTTACGATGCCGGGACGAACCTGAAGACCACCAGCGGCTGGTATGCAAATTTCAACGGCGCCGACCTGTTCGGCTTCTCAGGTCTGCCCGGTGGCTACCGCTACTACGGCGTTGGTTTCTTCGACTATGTTGGCATCTACGGCGGTTGGTGGACATCGACGGAGGGAAGTGGTAACGGGGTATGGGGCCGTGACCTCAGTTACGACTTCCCGGAAGTAGGCCGGAGCGACTACTACGGCTGGCACAAGACATTCGGTTTCAGCGTCCGTTGCCTCAGAGATTTCTAGGCTATTTGACACTCCCGTGGGATCGGGACGGGTGGGTCCCGTTTGGGTCATGCACCAACGACTAAAGCCGTTTCTTCCTGGGGCCTCGGATGCTGACTGTGGTAGTCGTAAAGGTAATAGATCAGGCGTCTAGGGGACAAATCTAAAGGTCGGACTACTAATTCATTCGCCCGGGATAGAGTCCCTGTTACACACCTGCGGCCCTCCCGATCCGATCGCTTACATTTTGCTAAATCGTATTATCGTAAATCTCAGACTGTTCTGTGGTTAGCACCAGGTCTTTTACCGATAATGCCAGTTGCCGTAAAGAAAGCGTGAAGCTTCTGCTGGCCGAAAGCAAAGTGGATATTTCTGCTTCGCCCAGCCCGGCGGAACTGATGAAATCGCCCGTCTCCTGTATGCTGTTCTGCTCATCGTCCCGCATTTTTTGCATCAATTCTGTCAGCCGTGGCAGGTTGACTTCGCTGTCCCGGTTTTCCAGCAGTTCATCAAATATCATGTAGAAGTGCATCATTTTTTTCCGGAATTCCTGGTGCTTCCTGGTCATCGCAGGCAGGTCCGACTGGTCCATCTTTTCGAGTTCATGAGCGATATCTTTCAGCGTCTTAGCGGAAGATACGCCATAGCGGACGGAATGAAGCTTCTTATTGAGCCGGAGCGACTCATCTTTTGTCAATGGCTGGGTCTGCAGCTTCGATGAAAAGAGGAATATCTCGGACTGCACCGATTTAATGACAGAATAGATCTTATCGTAGGTTCTGGAAAAGACCGGGTCGGAAGAGGTCTGAGCCTGAGATAACACCAGTTTCGTGTCGATGTGAAGTAATTTCAGGTTATGGGCCATGACCAGGCGGATGAGATAGGCCGATTCGTTTTTCATCGCGACAAGGGCCGCTTCGGGCACTTCGGCGGTGGCATTGGAGACATATTGTGACAAATGCACTTTCTTGTCTTTGATCAGCCGGGTGATGAAGGATGCGATAATGCGGAGGAATGGAAAGAAGAGGATGACCCCGAGGGCGTTGAAGAGGGTGTGAAACAACGCCAGGGCCATCACGGGATCATTTTTCAGGCTGAACACATCCAGCACCACGTAATTGAGAGGCTTCAGGAAAACAATGGCGACAATGCCTGTGATGAGATTGAAGATGACATGGCACATGGCCACTTGCTTTTTCGCGACAGGTCCGCCGAAACTTCCGATCAAAACGGTCACCGTGGTCCCCATGTTGGTGCCGATGACCATGGCCGAGGCGGTAAAAAAATCGATCGCATTTCCGTAAACGGCAGTCAGGATGATGGCCACGGCGGCTGAACTCGACTGCATCACGGCCGTGATGATAAACCCCAGGAGGACGAACACAAGCAGATGATAATCTTTGAAATCACTTAGGTCGAACAGAGCGGTGAATTCTTCTACGCTCACCTTCATGTAGTTCAAGCCCAGGAAGAGGAAACCGAAACCTACCAGTAATTTACTGATATTCGACATCCGGCTTGAGCGCCCCAGGAAAATGAGCCCCAGTCCCCCGATGCCGATAAAAGGCAGCGCAAAAGATTCGATATCCACTTTGAAGCCTACCGTGGCGACGATCCAGCTGGTGAGCGTTGTGCCTAAATTAGATCCAAGGATCACCCCAAAAGCGTTGGAGAGGGTCATAATGCCCGCTCCGACAAAGGCCAGGACCATCAGGGTCACCGCCGAGCTGCTTTGCAGGATGCCAGTTGACAATGTCCCGGTGGCAATGGCTTTGATGGGGGTGGAAGTATACTTCCGGATAAATGACTTAAAAGCCTTTCCCGAAAGCGCTTTCAGCGACTCCTCCATCAGGTAGATCCCGAACAGGAAGATGCCGATCCCGGCGATTAGCATCCAGATGTCGAAATTCATTATGGCTTCAAAAATAGGATTTATTTTTGAGATATTTGATAAGGGACTCCATCCCTCCGGGACAGGGACTCCGTCCCTGTGCATCAGATATCCTTATTGATCATTAAGCAATCCACCCCAGCGCTAAGGATACCGATTTTGGAGGTTTTTACCTGGTTTGCTCGAAACTAAAGTGTCAAGGGAAATGGCAAATTAGTAGTTAATTGATTAAAAATCAACCATCGCCCATCGCCCATACGGATTTGCCCCCTGGTATTTAGAAAATGGGATATTCTATTTACCAATGTTGACCTTCACATGGGCAATAGGCGGTTTTGTATGGTCAATAGGGACGGAGTCCCTCCGAATAGGGATGGAGTCCCTGTTACCCGGGACGGAGTCCCTGTCTAAAGGGATGGAGTCCCTGTGAATGAATTTCTGGTTAATGCATTATATATCGACCATATCCCATCGCCCATCGCCCATGCGGATTTGCTCATTGGTATCTACGAAATAGGATAATCTATATACCAATGCTGACGTTCACATGGGCGGTGGGCGGTTTTATATGGTCATAGGGACGGAGTCCCTGTTACCCGGGATGGAGTCCCTGTCTACAGGGATGGAGTCCCTGATCCGTCCCTGATCCTGTGATTGTTGTAAAACAAGGTTTGCGATGGCTCATCAAACCGGTAAACATCGGTGCCGCTTTCCCGGATCAGCAGATTATCGGCATGGAATGGCGCTTTTTCTGCCTGGCTTCCCTTTGTGATAATCCTGATCTTATGGCGCGCATCCCTTACCTGGAATACCCCTTCTGCCAGCGACCAGTCGCCATCGATCGTTTCTGCTTCCTCAGGAAAATATACAGTTGAATGCCATTTCCCTACCCTTTCATCATATTCCCCGATGATCAGCCGGAACCACAGGTTGAGCGCATCGGGCACGCCGTTATGCATCCAGACGCTCAGGTGGTATTCTTTCCCCTCAGCGAATGTTTCCGGACTAAATTCAGCCAGGATATTTTCCCCTCTCTTTATCGAACTGAAAGCACCCTCACCTTCCAGCCTGATCGCTGAAGGCCGATCATCATAACTCGTGAAAAAAATTAATGAAGATGAATCCGTAGCGTAGAATTTACCTCGCCGGGTTAATGTGTGCCTTTGCTGCTGAAACAAGTCGATAATATCCCTGCCGCTGTTTCGCGTGAGATCCCCCAGCGATAGGGAATACAGGCCCAACTCATGATCTTTGTAAAACAGTGCCCCTTTTTTCAGCAAATCCTGCTCGTTTATTGTCAGATCAGCGGACGATTTAACAAGTAACAATGGCTTCAGGCAGGGCAGGTCAGCGATGATCTCTTTTGTATAATAATCTGGAGAGATAAGCTGAACGATGTTCTTGCTTTCAGCAATGCTTGTTCGGGTTAAGTAAGCATTGACCAGGGGGATGCCGGTGTGATAAGAGATGATCATGGAGGTTCTTACGGCTTCACTATTCCGCGGCCGGGAAAAGCTTTCAGAGCCAAAGTAATAGAACGGGAGACTGACAATCGCCTGGAAATCATCAGGCTTAATGGCGTTCAGGGCAGAAATATAATTATCCGGCAATAAATCTTTTCTGAAATGATTAGGCGATTTTATGATTGCCTTTGATGTAGTGGAATGGTATGGTATAGCTTCTGCGATATTCAACGCAGCAACAACCAGGATCAGGAAAATGGAAATGTATTTCTTGTTTTTAACTTTAAGATTTTTATGAAGATTCTGCAGAAATATGGCTGAAAAAACCATCGCCGTGAAGAAAAATGGCCAGGTGAACCGCCCTGTCGCCCTGAATTGCTTGAGGACCGGAAAAGCTTCAATCATCCCGGGTATTTGCTTGAAAGGAAAAGCCATGGCAAAAAGCAAGAGGATAAAGGCCGACAGGAGAGAGAGCTTTAAATACCTGTCGGTCGTGTAAATAACAAACCTGCCAGTTCTTTTTGGCACGATGTGCCTGGTGATCAATGCAATTAAGCTTGCCAGAAGAATGATCGTCGTGGAAAATCCCACATAGCTGCGAGCTTCCCATTCCTGGTTAATGATGTTTCCTGTCAGCCTGTCAAGCAGTTCCCTGAAAAGGCCCTGATGAGGGATGAATACATCGTCGATTTCAGCATTATAGAAGAAAAAGCCCGAAGGATTGACGGTCCTTCCGGTGTGCACATCTGTCAGTATCAGGCTGAGGTAAAAAATAATCACCGGCAGAACAACTGCTGCCAGTAGCAGGAGATATCCCGGATGAAACTTTTTACCGCTTACGGGAATCATTTCAAAGATAATGAGCAATGATAAAAATGATATGACGATGATACCCAGGTAGGCGTGGATGAACATCCAGAGGAGGCAACTTAGGAAGAGAAGTATTCCGAAAATGGCGTTTCCAGGGCTTTTAAGGGCTTTTATGGCCAGGAGCCAGGCAAGCGGGATGGCCACGCTGTAAGAAAGTGCGAAATGCCCTGTCATCCGGAAAATCTGCGGCGCCAGAAGGGCCATACCGAAAGAGAAAAGGAGGCTTATCCACGTGCTAATATCAAACTCCCGCAGGAGGAAATAGCACGTAATAAAGGTCAGGAATATAGAGAAGACCATGATGAGGTTCAGGACACCGATGCTGTGGGTATTGAAGAATTCAAACCTGGCAGATAGCATCCTGAGTGAATTGGAAAGGGCCGGATGGCCATCCGCATATATGAGGTGCTCCCCGTAGGGATAGTTCATTCCCTGAAAATTCACGCAGGAGCTGTCGTGCGCGATATGCCAGGCATAAGAAAAGTAATTTTTGATCGCATCCCCTTCATCACTGAAAAGGATATTATCAGCGCTTAAAATCGCCTGGCCGTAAAATAGCCATATAATGGCCGCACTGGCCAATAACAAAATGACCGGCGGGATGAATTTCTTCAAGATTCAGGCAGTTTTTAAAAATATGAGATCAATATTCATTTGTTTTCTGATGTCAGTTCATCCATCACCGCCCCTTTGCTCATCGGGATCCCCATCATGTGCGAGACCATGGCGATCATATGCGAGGCCACCGGTGTCGTGGCAATGATGAAGAGCATCACCAGGATAGCGCCAAATAGCGTCCCCCAGCTGAACTGATGGACTACCACCGCCAGCAGGAAGAGGACGATGCTCAGGGAGGCTGCTTTGGTGATGGCATGCATCCGCATGTACACATCATGCAGCCTGACAATGCCCAGGGCAGCCACCAGCATGAACAGGGAGCCGAGGATGATCAGTATCGAAACAATCCATTCAGTCATTTTGCATGGTTTTTTTCAGGTATTTGGCAAATGCTACGTTTCCCATGAATACGATCAGCGCGATGATCAGCGCTACGTTGATGTATATGGTTTTACCGGTTGCTACGATGAATACGAGGATGATCCCCATGGTAGCCGAAGCCACCAGGTCGATCACAATGATCCGGTCGGGGATGGTGGGCCCTTTCAGGAGCCGGAACAGGGCCGCAAAATAGGCCAGCGACAGGCAGACCAGGGAGAAATGCAGGGCGAAGCCCAAAGGAGTGTTCATTGGTGGTATCATTCGAAGATGCGTTTAATCCTGTTTTCAAAACTGTTCTTGATTTTCTTTTTGAACCGGTCAGGGTACTCCAGGTACATCGCATGGATGTAAAGACGTTTCCTGTCGGGCGTCAGGTACACGCTCAGGCTGCCAGGTGTCATGGATAACAGGTTGACCAGTGCCATGACAGCAATACTTTTCTTCAGATCGATGTCGATGGCAACAATACCGTGCGTAAAGGTTTTCCTGGGCCTGGCGATATCCCATGCCAGCAGCACGCTCGACATCACCAGTTCCTTGAAATAGAAAGCGATGAAAAAGAGGAGCCGGATGAGCCTCAGCGGTATGTTGGTAAGTTTCTTCATTTCTATTTGCTAATGTAATACGGTTCTGATGTATAAATCAACATCCATCAACTGCCTGCCGGCCTCCAGGAAATAGCCTGACAGGTATCCTGTCAATAGTCCCAGCGCAATGATCAGGCCGGCCATCACGATGGTTGCCCAGAGGGAGGTGAGGGGCAGAGGGTTTTTCTGCCTGGCGGCGCTCTCGTCGGGGATCTTTTTCCATATAGCTTCATTCCAGATCTTCACCATGGAGAACAGGGTTATGATGCTCACCAGGATGGCGACAATGGTGATGGTCCATGCCCCGGCCTGGAATCCGCCGTATATCAGGAAGAATTTACCGAAAAAACCCGGTGTGGGCGGGATGCCGGCCAGCGACAGGGCCGGCAGCAAAAACAGGAAGGCCAGCAGCGGATAATCCTTGTATATCCATCCCAGCGCTTTCAGATCATAGCTGCCCAGGTATTTGTAGATCAGCCCGGCGGCCAGGAAGGTCGCTGTTTTCGACAGCATGTTGTGCACGATGAAATAGATGGCGCCTGCCAATCCCAGCACGGTTGCAATCCCTACCCCCATGATCATGTAACCGATCTGGCTGATGATGTGGAACGACAGGATCTTCCGGATATCGTAAGAGGAGGCGGCCATCAGAACGCCGGATACCATTGTAACGCCCGCCACGATCATGACGATGATCTGCCAGGTGGCCAGGTCGGTGACGACAAACAGGTTGTAAAAACGCAGGATGACATAGACCCCTACCTTGGTCAGGGTGCCTGCAAAAAATGCCGTAATGGCCACCGGCGGGGTGGGGTAGGAGGCGGGCAGCCAGAAGTAGAATGGAAATACCGCCGCTTTAATGCCGAAAGCGATGAAAAAAAGCATCAGGGAGCTGTTGATCAGGCCGGTGTGCTCCGATTCGCGCAGCCGTAAAGCGAGATCGGCCATGTTGAGCGTACCGGTCTGCCCGTACATCAAACCAATGGCCGTCAGGAAGATCACCGACCCGATCAGGTTGAGCACCACGTATTTGATGGCGCCGTGAAGCTGTTTCCTCTCAGCGCCCAGGGTGACCAGCACAAAGGAAGAGATCAGCATCACCTCGAACCAGACGTACAGGTTAAAGATATCGCCTGTGAGGAATGAACCGTTCACCCCGGTCACCAGCCCGTGGATCAGTATCCAGAAACCGGCTGTTTTCCGGGTATCATCCATAAACCCGATGGAATAGACCGTTACGATCAGGGAGAGAACCCCGGTGGCCAGGAGCAGTATGGCTGAAAGCAGGTCGGCGGTGAAAGTGATGCCGAAAGGGGCCGGCCAGCCACCCGCCTGCGCTGCAAATGGGCCATCCAGCACTACCCTGTTCATGATCATGACGGCCTGGACCGTGATGGCGCTCATGGAAATAATGCTGATCCATTGTTGCAGCCGTTTCATCCGGTAGGTGAAGAGCAGCAGGACAATGGCAGCCAGGGGCAATATGACGGGCAGGAATAACATCATGGTTTGTCTTGTTCAGCCATTTCATCCAAATCGACCGTGCCGGTTTCCTGGTGAAAGCGGTACACCAGCACCAGCGAGAAGGCGGTAATGCCCAGCCCGATCACGATAGCCGTGAGTATCAGGGCCTGCGGCAGGGGGTCTGAGACAGCCGCCAGGTCCACCGTTCCGTCCTCGGCCGTGAAAGCGGGTTCGCCGCTGCGCAAACCGCCGGTAACGAACAGCAGCAGGTTGGTGGCATGGCTCAGGAAAACGATGCCCAGCACAAGTTTCACGATGCTCCGCCGGAGGAACATGTAAATGCTCGACGCATACAAAAAACCGATGATCACCGCGAGTAATGTCAGCATACCTATCCTTCCTCCATGATTGATAACATCACCAGCATTAACATGCCTGCAACCAGCAGGTAAACACCGCTGTCAAACAGCAGGGGAGAGCCAAGCTTGAAGGCAAAATCGCCATAAACCGGGATGGAGAACCATATCCCCTCCATGATCGCCCCTCCGGTAAGTAACAACGCCAGCAGTCCGCTCACAAGGGCGAACAGCAGTCCCAGCCCGATGAGCAGGAAAGGCTTTACCATGCATAATTGCCTAGTTTTTTCAGCGCCAAAAGCCATCCCGTAGAGCACGTAGGCAGTCCCGGCCATCAGCCCGCCTACGAAGCCGCCGCCGGGCTCGTTATGGCCCCGGATCAGCAAAATGAGGCTCAGGCTGAGCAGCAAAGGCTTCAGGTGCAGGGCAGCTATTTTCAGTATCTCGGAGCGCATGTCATTCACCGGGTTTAAGTTTAACTTTTAAAAGCGCGTAGATGCCAATGGCGGCTATCGCCAGCACCGTGATCTCGCCCATGGTATCCAGCGCCCTGAAATCGACCAGGATCACGTTGACAATATTTTTGCCGTGAGCCAGCGGATAACTGTTCAGGCTGAAGAAGTCGGAAACCTTATCCTGGGGCGGGGCAGCGCCCGTTTTAATCACCAGTACCGTCATAAAGCTGCCGAACGCCAGCGCGATCATTGCATCGCGCACCCGGGAGCTTTTCCCGGAGTAGTTGAGGTACTTTGGCAGGTGGTACACCACCATGGCCCCCAGGATCACCATCAGGGTCTCCACCATGATCATCGTAATGGCCAGGTCAACCCCGCTGAAGGTGATGAAGATGACCGATATGCCAAAACTGACGAGCCCGATGGAAATGAAGGCGATCAGCCGCGACTGTGCCGTGAGCGTAGCGATGGCGGACATGATGATCAAGGCCGCTACGGCAATGTAGAACAGCGGGACCGTCCGCAGGCTTTCGAGCTGGATATGGGTAAAGGGTACTTTCGCGATCATATACCACACCAGCACCGAGGTGGCGATAAAGATCGTCATCAGGTAAAAGCGATGGTAGCCATGCTGCACGAAAGCGGTCTTCTTTTTGGTGAGGTGCAGAAATAGGCCAATGAAATCAAAGAACCTTTTTGAGAACCTGGTCCGGAAGTAGCGAAGATTCACCATGCGTGCGAAAGCAATGGTTTTCGTTTTATAAAGATAGAGCATCACCCCGGTGAGAATGGTAATGGCGCTGAGCAGCAGGACCAGGTTGAAGCCGTGCCATATTTTCAGGTCGACCGGTTCGGTATCAGGACTGATAGCGCGTAAAGCGGAGGTGACCACGCTCTTTTCGATGATATCGGGAAAAAGCCCGAGGAAAAGGCTGATCAGCACGAGGATGGCGGGCCCGGTAAGTAAAGAGATATCGGGTTCAAAGGGTTTTTGGGTGAACCGGACCTCTTTTCCCCAGAATATATCCAGTGCCAGGCGGATCGATACAAAAACCATGAAGGTATTGGCCAGGAACCCCATGGCGAGGATGAACGGCGCTGCACCGGGCGCATTGACTTTGGCTTCGTAGATCAGCTCTTTGCCGATAAAACCGAGCATGGGTGGCAGTCCCGACATCGACAGCAGCGCCAGCAGCATGATGCCGGTGGCGATGGGCATATAGGCGCGAAGGTTTCCCAGTTGTTCTATCTCGCGGGTGCCTGTCTTCTTTTCGATATTGCCGGCCATCATGAAGAGGGTGGCTTTATAGAATGCATGCACCAGTAGAAAGATCAGGAAGGCGTTCATGGAGTATGTCGTATTGGTGCCGATCAGCAGCACCAGCGTGCCCATCGCGCTGACGGTCGTGTAGGCCAGTATTTTTTTGATATCGGTCTGGGCGATGGAGAGCCAGGCGCCGACAAACATGGTAGTGGCTCCGAAAACCGACAGGGAGTAGAACCAGATCTCCGATCCGTCCATCAGCGGGTTGAGGCGGGCCAGCAGGAATACGCCCGCTTTGACCATGGTGGCTGAATGCAGGAAGGCGCTTACCGGCGATGGGGCCTGCATGGCGCCCGGCAGCCAGAAGTGGAACGGGAAAATGGCCGACTTGGTGAAAGCCCCGGCCAGGATCAGGATCAACGCGGGGATAAAAAGCCTGTGGCCGGTGAGCAGGTCCGGGTTGGCTATCATCACCGTCAGTTCGAAAGTCCCATAGGGGATGGACATCAGCACAAAACCCGCCAGCAGGGCCAGCCCGCCAAGCCCGGTGATCAGCAGCGCCTGCAGGGCGGCATCGCGCGCTTCCGGCTTCTCGTGCTTGAACCCGATTAGGAGAAACGAACTGACACTGGTCAGCTCCCAGAATACAAACAGTCCGATCAGGTTGGTCGATAGGACCAGCCCCAGCATCGAGGCCATGAAAAAGATCAGGTAGCTGAAAAAACGGCCTGTCTTTTCATAAGATCGCATGTAATAACCTGCATAGATCAGAATCAACCCACCGATGCCGGTAATCAGCATGGCAAATAAAAGACTCAGCCCATCCAGTTGAAACCGGAGATTCACATTCAGTTGCGGGATCCACGCATATTCCTCGGCATACACCGTTCCGGCAGAAACGGCGGGCACCTGTGACAAGAGATAACCAAACACCAGGATCGGCAAAGCTGCCAGTATCCAACCCGAATACTTTCGCAAATAAAGGTTTACGAAAGGCGCGGCAAAGGCCAGCGCATACAGGATAATCAGCAGGTAAGCCAGTTTCATGCTGCTCAAAAATACAATAATCCTTAATCAGAACAATGGATGAAATCTAAAGGTTCAACATGCACCGTCGCTATAATTCCAAATTGATCAAAAATGATGTTTTCAATGTCGGTCGCAATGTTGTGTCCTGCTTCTATGCTAAGGGTATTATCCAGTTTGATGTGAAAGGTCAATTCCTGGTGAGCAACGTAGTTATGAATATGAAAATGATGCAGTTGTAAATTGCCCTTATAAGCCGGTTTGACTGCTTTGGTTATTTTATTGATCAAATCCTGGCTGGGTTTTTCACCCAATAGTTTTGATATGGCTTCTTTGGCAACTTCATAGGTGGCGTAAAACAGCATGAGTGAAATGATCATGCCCAAAATGCTGTCAATCCACCAAAATTGTTTTGCAAATAAAATACCCAACAGCACAACCAATGAAGATAATGCATCTGTCCTGTGATGCCAGCCGTCAGCCTTGATACTGACGTTATCCGTTTTCCGCCAGATATAGAACGCGTATTGTGCCAGCGCTTCTTTGACGACTATTGAAATGGTGATGACCACAATAGCAAGAGTTCCAAATACGGTTGCTTCCTTTTGCCTGAACTGTATGACCGAGTCTTTCATAAAATCATACGCGATGATGGCAAGAATGAATGCGATAAACAAGGCTGCAATCTGTTCCCACCTGCCATGACCGAAGGGGTGTTCCTTGTCGGGCTTCTTCGAGGAAAGCTTAACGCCGATCACTACGACAATGGAGCTTATCGAATCTGAAAGGGTATGCCATGCATCGGCCGTAATGGCAATGGACCCTGTAACAATGCCTGCCCATAATTTGAGCACGAACAATAACGCATTGGCAATGATGGATACAACACCTTCTGTATAGCCTGCTTTTATCTTATCCATAGAATGTTTCAGTTACTAATGAAATGAGAGTTCTTATGAATAACAACTTTGTAACCTCTATCCTGTAATTCCCGTATGGTAGCCGAATCCGGAACATGCGGGTAAACCGTCATACCGGTGTAAAACATCGCCTCCACCGGCCTCGGATAATTAAAAAGGACAATCTTTTCAACCCCATGCCCTACGCCCTTCGCGCTGCGCCCTTCGCCCTTCGCCCTAAGCTCCCTCACCCATTCCGGGTTCCTGTCGGCACGGATGAAAGGTTTTGAACGTTCTATGGCGTACCGGACTGGCAATGCCAGGAAAGCCAGTAGCAAAACAGTGACCAGCCAGGGATACCTTACCTGCTTTTTCCAGTCGTTCAGCCGGAAAAAGAAAGCGGCGGTGATCATGAACAATACCGGGGAGGTGAACAGGAGATAACCCTGCATCTTGGTTTTGATGGCGGAAAAGAAGATAAGGGGAATGAAGAACCACGCTGCCAGCGCCCAGCTTTTCAGGTCCTTTGGTTTTTTCCAAAGGAGGTAAATAAACCATATGAGCGGGAGATACACCAGTTCCCCGTAATTGATCCTGATCTTGTCGAGGAAGAAATAGAAAGGTCCGGTATTCTCCTCCAGCGCCTCGGTGATATGCCGCCGGTTGAATGAGGCCTCCCAGGCGGCCTCGCGGGGGAACAGTGCATGGATATAGATCTGCCAGGGGAGAAAAACCGCTATTGTAACCAAAATCAGCAGGATAAACTGCCGGGCGATAGCCCGGGCGCTGAATTTTCCCGAATCAATGACCAGCAGGAGCCAGACGGGCCAGACGATCAGGGCCGGCAGCCATTTCGACAGGATGGCCAGGCCGATGCTGACGCCGGCCAGGATATTGAAAACGGTTTTTTGCTTTTGTACGAACTGAACGGTGAAGAAGACGGCCAGCAGGACGAAGAAGAGGAAATGCGTGTCGATATGATCAGTGGGTACACGGCCGGCGGCCAGATCTATCATCAGGCCGTTGACGGAGAAGAAGAAGGCGGCCAGGAAACCGGTTTTCCGGTCGAAGAAATAGCTGCCGGTAACAAAGATGAGCCAGATACCGAGGGTAGTGATCAGCACCGAGGGAAGCCGCAGTGCGATCTCGTTCACCCCGAAGATCGCCATGCTGCCGGCCATAGCCCACAACGGCGCCGGTTGCTTGTGCAGCCATACGTGGTTGGCCGACCATTCCCGGTAATCGTAGGGTAACACCGGATCGTTGTAAAGCTTGGGCACCAGCGGATCGCTGATCATGGTTTTCGCCACCAGCGCATGGTAGCGCTCATCCCACTCATGCAGGTAAAGGTCGCCCGCAGTGAAAAACCGCAGCGCCAGGCCGGCCACGAAAAGCGCCAGCACTGCCGCACTGTAACTTTCCCTGCGGTACAGTCGCCAGGCGATGAGCCAGCAAATGGCGCAAAAAGTAATGGATATTATTCCAGTGAGCAGGTTTTGCAAGGTGAGTAATCAATTTCAAAAATATGTCCTTACGGAAAATTCAAACTGGCTGATAAAGATATCCTTTATGTATGAAATATTATTCTGCTCATAGAACAATAAGATGGCTTTTTTATACTCAACAGAATCGACAGTCCTGAAGGACATGGGACAATACCCATTATAGATCAGCACTGCGTTGCTGACAATCCTGGCTGTTCTTTTATTGCCATCCATGAATGGCTGTATATATGAAATCAATACCAGCGAAAGCAAAGCC
The DNA here is from genome assembly GCA_019429045.1 of Bacteroidales bacterium. GTDB lineage: Bacteria > Bacteroidota > Bacteroidia > Bacteroidales > JAGOPY01 > JAGOPY01. Next base: position 14,104 of record JAHYJL010000007.1, on the reverse strand, counting down.
TTCTCAAAAACATTCTCTTTCCTGTTCACCAGATCGCACATATTGGCCAATGCTTCCCTGATCTGAAATACATTGTCAAGGGGTCGATAGTTTGTTCCGGTGATTCCGATCCTTCGGTTTCTAAGATTAAAATCAATGGCCAACTCTTTAACCAGTATCCGGTGGATGTCCTCAATTCCTGGAACAGCCAGTGGAGACAGGTAACCAGGGTTCTCAATGATGAAATCGATTGCCTCTTTGTGATTTAGGAGCATTATGGCTTCCTCTTTGGTCTTTCCTGCAGCCGTTTCCTTTTCTTTCAGCAACCTCTCTGTTTCTAACAGTGAATAGGTATTCCCTTCGATTTGTGATGATTTCCAGCTCAGGTCGATGGCTAGCTTTTCGAGCTCTTTTCTGTATGCCGAACCGGAAAGCTGGGATATGTTTTGCCGGTATGTCGTCTGCAGATCCTCCAACTTTGCGTATTCTCCCCTGGTAAAAATATCGTTGAAATGCAATACCGAAGGTATTAAATCATGATTAAAGCTTTCCCTGATCTGCCGTTCATCAATCTCTTTTTCATAATACCTGGCTGGATCAATTGGGTCCAATAATTCATAGATAACTGAAATAAAGTACTTTGTGCCTTTTCCTTGTCCATTTTTTGAAATTAAATTTTCACTGATCAACTGCGCCAGGATCCGTTTTACGGTAGCATAGCTGATGGAAATGGTTATTCCATCGTGAATATCTTTCGATGACGAATCAGGGTTGTTTTTCAGGAAGCTGATTATTTCAGATTCTTTTCTGTTGAGCATATACTGCAGATTAAGCTCACGAATGTATCAAATAAAGCTCAAATCTGTCACTATTTGGGCTATATTTTTTATAATGATGAGCTGTATTGGTTCACGATTCTTTGACTTTATAGCCTGTATTCTTCAGAAAAAAACAAGCTTTTTCCCGGAAATCCCCCTGGATGATAATCTCTCCATCCTTGGCCGCTCCGCCAACACCAAACCGGGTTTTCAGTTCTTTCGCCAGCTCTTTCAGGTCATCCTCGCTGCCCACGAAACCCCGGATAAGCGTCACCTCTTTCCCTTTCCGCTGCTTCCGGTCAAGGCTGATGACCAATCTTTGTTGTTGCGGGGGTAATGTTTCCGGGCCTGCTTCCCCGGGGGTGTCATACTGGTAATCCGGGTTGGTAGAATATACAACACCAAGGCGTGATTTCCAGGCGGATCCCGGTTCGCGGTTTCCTTGATTTTTCATAGCGTAAAGATGTATGATTTATTTCAAAAGGTGAGGGCCTTCCATCAAAAAGCGATTTTGCAGCTAAAATAATAAAAAAGCAATGAGAGACCCCCTTTGGCTGAATTATCAGCCGCAGAAGGATCTCTCAATAAACCTATTAACCAGATATATATAATGAAACGATGGCCTACAAGATGATCAATCCCAAAAATTTCCCGTTGTAAGTACAACCGGCTCTCCGGGCCAGTTGCTGGTCGGGTCATTCTCAGCGGTAAGAAATATTTTAACAGGCTTGAATGAGGATGTGGTTTCTAATGAAGCGTTCAGCCTGCTGGAACTTCTAATCTGCCCGATATTTTTCGTCTGGTCACGGTCCGTAACCATCCAGACGACATACGTTTGTTTCGGAGGCGTGAGCATGCTGGCTTCTGCCAGGTTCGACACATTGACCTCGATAACGTAGTTCTTATTTCTGTTCTTTTTAACCTCAACATATCCGCTGGCTGCCGGAACAACAGATGAACTTAAAAAATAAACTTTCCTGGAACACTCGGTGAATACTATAATCATCGATGCCGCCAGAACGCCCATCAGTAAGTTTCTTGTCAAAACATTCAGTTTTATTGTTTTCATATTTTTGATCTTAATTGTGAGAAAGATTTCACGATACAAAGGTTGTTCTATATTAGCCGGAAAGCATTACACAATTCAGGGAATAACTTACATATTTCACATATCTTCGTCTAATCCCTTACTTCTCAGGGCCAACCGTAAACTCTCTCAATGCTTCGCCAAGAACAGCCATATCATGGTTAAATTTACGTTTGAATGATTCCCAGTCACTTTGACTTTTCTCATAAGCTGAAATCTGTGCATTCAGATCCCTGTTCTGCTGTTCCAGTGTTTCAATCCTTTTTGCATACAGCGGATCCAGTATAGTTCCTGGTTTATTTATTTTTGCTTTTAATTCAGCAATGCGGATTTCGTTGTTCCGTATGGTTAATTCAGCATCTTTTTTAAATGATTCCCATTCTTCTGCAGTTGCCACTTTTTGTGCTTCTGCATTTGCTTCTGTTTGCGCATCCCGCAGTTCTTGTTTGGCATTCTGCAATTTATCCCGTGCAGCAGCCTCTTTCTGTTCCGGGGACTGGCAACCGGTAAGTGTCGTTCCTGCTACAAATACTGAAGTTATCGCGAGAGATATAAGTACTTTTTTCATTGTTGTTTTTTTTGAAATTAAATTCTATTTGATTGATTTTTAAAATATACAGCTTAAGAGACAGGCTGCTAAACGGTATATTTAAGCGCTATGACATGTTAAAGATCTGCGATAATCTTGAACAGTTCTTCTTTTGTCTTGCCAAGCTTTTGCTGGAGTCTTCCATACATCTCTTCTTTCTTACCTTCTGCGAACATCAGGTCATCATCTGTTAAGACGGCAAATTTCTGTTTAAGCTTTCCTTTTTGCTCATTCCAGTTTCCTTTTAATTCTTGTTTATTCATTGTTTCGAATTTTTAAATCCCGTTAATGACGGTACATTTGTGAAAGAATTATCACGATACAAAGGTCATTCTATATTAACCGGAAAGCATTACACAATAAGGGGAAAGAATTACATGATTCACACATCCCGGAAACAAAATATTCAGTAGATTCTATTATACCTTGGTTTCATAGAACACAATGGTCTGGATGATTGAAATTTACAGATAATAATCCTGATCCTGGTCAAGGTTCATCAGGGAATAATCTGAAAATTCATCCTCCTCGTCTCCCAGAAACATAATATCGTTGTACGGATCAAATTCCGGTACGTTGAGATCTTCATAAGGTTTGCGAATTGACTGTTCATGGGAACTGTCTTCGTGACGCGTGTTGTCTTGTTTATTTTTCATTTTTCTATTTATTATTATGTGAAAGAATTCTCACCTAATAAAAGTAGGCACAGTTTTATCAAAAAGGGTTACACAATGTTGGAAGAGAGTTATATCATTCACACATTTTATTGACTGGGTTATAGATTCAATGTGTGAATGATGTAACTCATATATAAATATGTGTAATGTTTAATGGTTAAGGAGCAGGTACCTTTGTAAATAAATAATTTAATAACAATTAATTACTAAAACATGAAAACATTTAAACTTCTAATGGTTTTTAGTGCAGTTGCGATACTCGCAAGCTGCGCATCCATGAACAAGACCCAGAAAGGTGCTGTTATTGGCACAGCCGGAGGGGGCGCCGCAGGCGCTGTGATCGGCAGGGCCTCAGGCAATACAGCGCTGGGTGCAATCATCGGGGCGGCAGTAGGTGGCGCCACGGGTGCTATCATTGGCCGCCAGATGGATAAACAGGCTGAGGAAATAGCAAAAAACGTCCCTGACGCGAAAGTGATTCGTGTTGGAGAGGGGATTGTTGTGGAATTCAGCAGCAGCGTACTTTTCGGATTTGACAAATCAAATCTGTCAAATGACGCCAAGACTAATCTGGATAAACTTGTAAAAGTACTCAACGCTTATCCTGATACGGATATTGAGATCCAGGGACATACTGACAGTAAAGGGAGCATGGCTTACAACCAGAATTTATCTGAGCAACGGGCTTATGCAGTGTCAGGATATCTGATCACAAAAAATATTTCCGCAAACCGTTTAACAATAGTTGGATTTGGCGAAACTTTACCTAAGTATCTGAATGACACCGAGGCCGGCCGTTCGCAAAACCGGCGGGTTGAGTTCCTGATCACTGCGAATGAAAAGATGCGCGCAGAGGCTGAAAAAGAAGCGTCCTGATTTATTCTATGTTATAGTTATAAACTAAAATTTAAAAAAAATGAAAACGAAATTACTTTTTATTATTTCAATTCTCTTTCTTTCGGCAACATTAACAACAGCCCAGGGAGTAATGAAGCCTTCCTTAGGCATTCTTGGCGGTGTTAATTTTCAGAACCTGAACGGGAAAGATTTTAATGGTGACAAACTCGAAAACAAATTGATCCTGGGCTTCCATGTTGGAGCAAATATTATGATCCCAATTGCTCCGGAGTTTTATTTCCAGCCCGGTGTGCTCTTCAGTACCAAAGGGGCAAAACACGAAGACAACGCGGTAACAACCACTGTAAATCTTTCATACATTGAAATGCCGTTGAATCTGGTTTACAGAGGACAACTGGGGAATGGGTATATTTTTCTCGGACTGGGGCCCTATCTTGGTTATGCCATCATGGGCAAGGTCAAAACAGAGAACGGTGTAGATGATAAGAGAGACATTGAATTTCAGAATGTTGTTAAACTCACCGATCCCCTGACAGTGCCTTATTACAAAGCGCTGGATGTTGGAGCCAATATATTTTTCGGGTATGAATTGCCGGCTGGGATATTTGCCCAGATGAATGCCCAGCTCGGGCTGGTGAAGATCAATCCGGAATATGAGATCCTGGACGATGACAAATCATCCATAAAAAATACCGGCTTCGGGTTTTCACTGGGATACCGGTTCTGATAGAATTTCTTTATCCCAATAATAAGAGGCTGTCTCAAAAGTCTGAGCAGCCTCTTTTTTTTTGTTGCCGCCCCGCGACTGAATATTTTACTTTCCGTCTTCGCCTGCGCTCGACGGCATGCCTGCCTGCGGCAGCCACCGTAAAATATAAGATCGCTTGTGCGGCAACGGTGTTTTATTTTTAGGGCTGTCTTATCGTATTCACCCGGTAAGAATCGTAAGCCAGATCATCGATCAGATTGATATCACCCCAATGGAAAAGAAATACAAGGGTGGCGGCACTTCCAGTTATCACCCGCGGGTTTTATTGAAGGTTTTGGTGTATGCCTATTTGGATAATACTTATTCATCCCGAAAGATAGAAACCAGCCTGAAGGAGAACATTCACTATATGTGGGTAAGTGGGATGAGTACGCCGGATCATAATACGATCAACCGGTTCCGTGGAGAAATGAAAGACACCGAGCCTTTGCACTTTGAGCAGATTGCCCCGGAAGCCGTTAAACAGGCTATTGAATCTATATTACAATGCTCAGGATGACTGTTTTTACTGTCCAATGGGGCAAAGAATGATCAATATTGGTGTTCAGGTCAAACACACCGACAGTGGCTATGAACGCCTTTATACACTATACCAGGCCAGCAACTGTCAGGGATGTCCCATGCGCGGAGCGTGCAACTTAACCTGAGGGGATTAACGAAAGTTGAAATAGAAACTGGATTGCTTGCTATTGCTCACAATTTGGCCAAAATGGTCAATTAGCCAAAAAAACAAGAGAATTATTAAAGAATCAACACCGTTGCCGCACAAGCGACCTTAGCTGGCGCGGTTCCCGAGCATGCGAGGGAAACCCGACGAAGTCGGGTAGCGCCAGGTTCAGTCGTAGTGCGGCAACGAGGCCCGCCCGGCGTGAGGGCAAATATCTATACAAGAAAAAAGGGTGCTCTCTTTTGAGACACCCTCTTATTTTTTTTAGTCGTATATGATGACAGGGAACTAATTCCCTGGTTTTTTAGAAGTATGCACTATACTTTTTATTTTTCCCCACAAACGGCGGCTAAATGAAACACTGCCATCATCCTTTTTCTGATTTTGCTCACCGATCATCAGCGCAATAGGTTTAAGCTCCACATATTCTTCAGAAATTACTTTTAAAATGGCAACAAACGGTAAAAACAATACCATCCCGGCAATGCCCCACACGGAAGCGCCGATGATTATACTCAGAATGGCTGCCAAAGCATTTACTTTCAATCCCCCTCCTACAATTCTCGGAGTCAGATAATTACTCTCGACCACCTGCACAGACCAGAATAAAATTGTAATGGAAATGGGCATCCATATTGAATCGTACGACATAAAAGCATAGACAACAGGGATGGCCGCACCAAGCGTAGTTCCCACATAAGGAACAATGGCCATAATGGAAGCCATAAAACCGAAAAGGAATGGGTGGTCAAGACCGATAATCAGCAGCCCAAAGCTATTCAGAGCCCCTACGATAATAATGATCAGGATCATGCCGACCAGGTATTTTTTACCAACCTGCTGAACAGATTTAAACATCGTAACAGCTCTGTCTCTTCTGTCTTCAGGGTAAAAATGAGCAAATGCATTGACCATTCCTTTCCTGTAGATCAGGATCAGAAAAGTGAAAATAACAGTGAACATCAGTCCTGTGAGAAATGCTGCAGTGCTATTGAAGGTTTGTCGTACCAGTGAACCTGCCGATTTGTTGATCCAGTCCTTGATCTCCTGGAGCAGTTCGCCTTTTTCCAGATTGGGTACAAAGTTGAAATTGCTGTTGATATATAAAGTAAGTTCTGCGAGAATCCGCAGTATTTTTTCCTTGATATCAGACAGATCTTTTGAGATTTCGATAATTTGGGTCGAGAAAAGAAAGATGCCTCCTCCCAGTATTAAGATCGTTGTAAAAATGGAGAGAAAAGCAGCCAGTATTTTGTTTGTTCCCCACAACTCAAACCTCCTGGCTAACGGTAAGAGTATAAAAGATATCAGCAAAGCAAACCCTATGGGAATGAGAATAGACTTCGCTAAAATCATAATAGCAAAAAACGCAAATACTGTCGCAATGGCAAAAAACAGTCTTTGAAAAGATAGGTTCATTTATCCTGACGATTCTATTATGATATGTCCGTATAAATCTGAATTTGAATCTGTTAATCCATTTTCTTATTCCGCAGGCCGTATATTGTCCTGTAATGATAACCGTAGATTGAATATTCAATCGCATCGACCATTAATCCCGGTTTCCGGAAAAGTGTCCATATCATCAGTTTCCAGTATTCACTACGCCCTTTATTCACTACACCGATAATAAAAATGGTTTTAAATAATGCTTTAAACAGGGCGAGATTAATTCGCATCGGTTTTTTATAGCGCGGCTTATAATGGCGTAATAAATTTCGTACCCTTTGATTGTAAGGTTTTGTGGCATAAATATTATGGATTATTTTTTTATACCCGTCCATCAGCTCCTGGTAATTCATCCGTGGAATGAAATTCATGGTTGAATCGGTGTTGTTACCGGTGGCTTCGGTGGTCAACCTGTTTTCAGCCTTGAGCCGCTCATACAGTTGTGTTTTCTTTGGAGCGTTCAACAATCCGACCATTGCCGAAACAATCCCGCTTTGCTGGATGAAGTCGATTTGTTGCTGGAAAACGGAGGGCGGATCGCTGTCGAAACCTACAATGAACCCGCCGGAAACCAGTAACCCGGCTTGCTGTATCTTCCTGATGCTTTGCAGCATGTTCCGGTTCTTGTTCTGAACTTTGTTGCATTCCTGCAGCGATTTTTCCTCGGGTGTTTCAATCCCGATAAACAAGGATTTGAATCTGGCCTTCACCAACAGGGCTATCAGTTCTTCATCATCGGCCAGGTTAATGGATGCTTCGGTATTGAATGTGAATGGATAGTTATGCGCCTGCATCCAGTTTATCATGGCCGGAAGAAGGTCGTGTTTGATGAAGTTTTTGTTCCCGATAAAATTATCGTCCACGATTAGTACGGTACCCCGCCATTGCAGATCATACAACGTGTCGAGTTCATTCAGTATCTGTTGTGTCGATTTAAGCCTGACCTTATGGCCCAGCAGGGAAGTTATTTCGCAGAATTCACAGGCGAAAGGGCACCCCCGGGAAACCTGGATATTCATGAAGGCGTAATTTTTCATGGATAACAAGTGGAAGTCGGGAACAGGGGTTGATGAGATATCAGGGTAATCGTCAGTTTTATAGATTTTCTCCGGATGCCCGTCCGCCAGGTCTTGCAGAAAAAGGGGCAGTGTTATTTCAGCCTCATTCAGAATAAGGTGATCAACTTGATGATAATTCTGGTATTCCTGGGTGAACAGGGGCCCTCCTGCAACGGTCTTCACACCCTGCTTCAGACATTCATTGATAACAGCGTCGACCGATTCTTTCTGAATATACATGGCGCTGATAAATACAAAATCGGCCCACTGAATATCACTTATTTCCAGGCGGGTAACATTCATGTCCACCAACTTCTTTTTCCATGTTGAAGGCAGCATGGCCGATATGGTGACCAAACCAAGGGGAGGTACCGCGGCCTTCTTGGAAATAAATCGCAATGCATGTTTGAAACTCCAGAAAGAATCCGGGTACCGCGGATATACTAACAATATGTTCATGACTTATTTTTTATAAGACCTCCACAATACCACTCCTCCCACCGCCATAACAGCAATACCAATCAGTGGCGACCATTTGAGGGAATGCGGTTTGTTATGGGTGATCTCAATTTTTCCCATATCCACTACTTTCTCTTTTGTGAAAAAAGTGGTAGCTGTAAAAATGGTCAGTACCAACCCAACGATGATGATGATTATACCTGCTATTTTCATTTTTTTGTTTAATAACTATGATCTGTTACTTATTGATACAATAGTTTATAAAGCTCCGACAAATCGGGTGACAGGATTATTTCTGTTCTTCTGTTGGTGGCGCGTCCTTCTGTTGTCTCATTTGTTGCCACGGGATGAAATTCACCTTTGCCTGAAGCGGTAATGCGGTTCGGATCAAAGCCGTAGTCTTTTGTTAAAATGCGAACAACGGATGTTGCCCGGGCCGCACTAAGATCCCAATTATCTTTATACTGACCGGTTTTAATAGGGACATTGTCGGTGTGGCCTTCGATCATCACATTGATGTCCTTTGTGTTGTTTATTACATTAGCCAGCGATTTGAGCGCATCCTTGCCTTTGGCATTCATCACATCACTGCCCGACTTGAACAATAATTTTTCCGCGAGTGAAACATATACGCTACCGTCTTTGATATATACGGATAGTTCATCAGCTTTATAATTCATCAATGCAGCGGCTATGGTGTTTTTTAGGTTTGTCATGACATCCCTTTGCGCCTGAAGGTTGTCCTGAAGGTTTTTTAATCGCTTCGCCTGATCGGCTATCGTCATATTTGATGAGGCAGCAAGATCTTTTAAATCATTTTGAACTGAAGCGACTTCATCATACAGGATTGCATTTTCCCCCTTCAGATTTTTCACCTGGGCATTACAATCATTCAACTTCCCAAGCGTGCTGGTATTTTCTTTTTGAAGTCTATCAGCCCTGGCTTCAGAAGCTGCAAATTTTTTGTTTGAAACACAGGATGTAAATACCAGGCCAAACACAAGGGCTAATAGTAATGGGTAACGCCTTACATTTTTCATTTTGAATATTTTATCATGTTTAAAAATCAAGGTTATTTAATTGGCTGACACAACCATTTTCATGTTTCTTCAGATTTTTCTTTTTTGCTGAAGATACGCTGAAAGACAAGTTTACTGACTGACCTGATGTCATCAGCGTTTTTGCTTAGAAAATTTGTAACACCATACTGCATGACAGCTCCTACAATCCTTCTGATTATATTTCCGGATACGCCGACAATTGCTTTCTTCGCAAAGTATCCGGTAGCTAAGCTAAGAGAAGTGTCTATGACATTCTCTATCAGATCCGGCGATGAAAACATTTGTTTTAAGGTTATGCCAATTAATTTAGCAGGCTTGAAACTGTCGTAGATGAGATAAAATTGTTCTCTGAGCATTTGCTGTTTAATAGCTTGCTCTTCTTCTAAAAGCTGAATGGCATTTTTAAGCCCGGCAACGGAGGTTATCTTTTCCATGCAATCTTATTTGAACACTTGTTTAACCATATAATTCCAGACCAGATTTTTAATCTTTTTATGAAAAAAGAATTGCAAAACAAGCCCTGTAATCACATAAAAACCAGCCATTACAAAGAATCCATAATAATTATTTCCGAGGATTTCTCCAAGCCAGAAGGCTATTCCAAAATTTACAAGCAGCATAAATGATGCAAAAAGGATCAGGATTACAGCATGAGGTATTAAGGACGAAACGACATCAGTCGCCTTGTCCAGCGCTTTAAGCTTAACCAGTTCAAAACGGGTCTTGCCGTAATCCCCGGCTTTTTCAAGCAGTGACTCAATCAAATTGGTATTTTCTTCCATGGGCTTTTATCTTTTGCACCAGGTGTGGAATATCCGGTATTCCCCGGCTATTTCATTTCCCCTTGTTTGGCATAGCCTTCTCAGCATAGCCGGACACATCTTCCTTAACCTCTTCGAATTTTTCAGAGACATCATCCACAAAGTCCTCGAATTTTTCCTTTAACCCATCGATAAAGTCTTCGCCCTTTTTGGATATTTTTTTTCTGGTATCTGAACCTTTTGCAGGGGCAAAGAGTATCCCTAAAACTGCCCCGGCAGCGACACCGGCCACTACGCCCAATAATAATTTACCTGATCCCATAATAAATTTTTTTAATTTGTTGATAATTGATATAAATGCCAGTCAAATACACGGACTCCTTACTGTTCAACTGAAAGGAAAGGCTGCTGGTCTAAATGACCCTTCTGCCCCGGACAATCCTGTAAATAACAGCAATAAGCGCTATAATTAATAGGATATGAATGACGCCTCCGGCGTTATAGGCAAAGAAACCCACTGCCCATCCAATGATTAAGATTATTGCTACAATGTAAAGTAAATTTCCCATGATTATTTATTTTTAAGTTCCCTTTTCCTGTGGGGCAGGTGTGATAAAATCACTGTTAACAAAGATATTTCTCTTTCACCCGGTAATCTTTATACTATTATTTGATTATGTTACATCATTCACACATTGTCGCTTATTGAAATAATACTGTGGCCGGTTTCCCGATATCATAATCCCCTAAATCAAAATCGGTCGTTCTGAATGAGTTGAATTTAAATATGCCATGGCCGTTATCCGGCATGACCGGATAGAACGATATGGATATCTGAAAAGTATTCAGCACCAGGTAGTCATTCTTTATTAATACCCCTATACCAATTTGCGTGTACATCTTACTGTATTTAAACCCTGATTCAGGATGGCCAAGCATCCCCAGTGTACAACTCAGAAAAGGCCCGAATCGGAACCCGATAAAATCCCAGGGAGCATAGGATTGCGCCTGGAGTGTAAATAACAGGCGGCTTGTGCCTGATAATGAGGTGCTTTTAAACCCACTCAGGCCATAACCGTCATTCAGTGTTAAAGTATCAAAAGGATAGGGGTTCAGGCCCAGGATCACCTGCGGCTTTACAAATTGCCTGAATTTCCACCGGCCGATTTCAATTAATCCTGTAAAATATATGGCACTGGCCGAAAAAATATCCTGTTGAGACCTGGATGCCTGGAAAAAAGATCCGTATTCGATGTTTGCGCTCAGATACCCCCATGGATAATAGTCGCCAAATGAAAAGCGCGCACCCAGATAGATCCGGCTTAAATTATTCTTTTCCTGGTACCCGCCTGTCAGACTGAACACTTTTCCAATCGGGACATCTTCCGTTATTCCGAATCTGAAAATATATTTATCCTGTACATAATTTCGCATGGAAATCCCAATGCTTGCCAGGTAAAAGTTCTCATCGGCGAATGATTGATGCTCATCCAGCGCTTCAACAGGTTTTTCAAGATACCGGATCCGTAAAAACCTTACAGCAGATATAAAATTGGTGGTGCGGTTTTTTTCAGTATTGCCTTTGAATATCTGGATTGCATTACCTGCCCAGTAATCCTGCGCATTGAGTTTAAACCGCTGGAGCACGTAAAATGAGTCATTCAGTGGTATATAAGTTTTGCGGAGCTGTTGGGTAACTGATACGCCTGCCGCCCACTTTGTCAGGGATGAGAAAAACAGACGGTCCACAGTAAACCGCTTGCTGAATTCACCGGATTCGCCCATGTCTAAATGCACGACAGTATTAATATATGTTTTGTAGATATTGGGAATAGTGTAATTCAGGTTGTATGCCTCACCTCCGGTCGAATGATTCCAGGTATAACCGGCCTGCGCTTCGTGCCCCATCCCGACAAAGTTTCTGTCGGTTAATCCAAGTGACAAACGTGAGGCAGAAGCTCCACCGGTGGGAATTATACTCCAGGTATCTAATTCACGGATGAAAATATCCACAGAATCGGAGTCTTGAGAGGTCGCTCTTACATAAAATGAAACATCCCTGACATATTTCTGGCTTCTTACCAGTCGCTCGGATTCTCTGACCAGCAATGAATCAAATAATTGGTTTTTCCTGAACAGTAAAAGATTTCGGATCGTAAATACATGCGATTGCACATGTACCCTGTTTCCGGCCCTGATCAGGAAATTTTTTGAGCCTGCTATCGTGTCGGCGATGGAATTGCCAAAAGGGTCCAGTGTCACGATGATGATCTTCCTGATGACTTTGCCCTCGAATGTGCTGTATGGTTGTTGTATCAGTTGCTTGGAAACCTTCTTTTTAACTGAAGTTTTTGCCACTGGTTTAAATAGTAGCCGGTAAAGGAACTTTGTGAACTTACTTCGTCCGGAGTATGTTTCAATATTTTCATAAAGTTCCCGGGTATCCTTTTTTGAAGCCGTTTTCTGTCCAAATGCAAGATCAGTGGCTAATACCGTGACGAGAAAAAGTATGAAAATAGTTTTGCCCCACATTGGAATTTTTCCTTAGCATGTCCGCAATATCTTTTATAAATGCCACATAATATATTTCTTCAGGGTTTTCAGGAATTATTTCTGCTCCTTCTCCAGCTGTTTATCATCTTTTCTCTGTTGCCTGTCAGCTGCCTTTTTATCGGCCGCTTCCTTTTTTTCATCCGCCTTCTTTTCCTTGTCAGATTTTTTCTGCTCTTCTTCCAGGAGTTTCATGGCAGCTTTTTCTTTCTTGGTAAAGTAGCCTCTTAGCAGGAAATTGTTTTTGGCGGCTTCCATGTTCTCATCCAAACTTTTTGAGCTTGTTTTCAGATTATACATGGTCTGGCTGAAATTTTCAGCAATGGAAGCATCATTGATCAGCCTGCCCAGGGTGCCGTTTCCGCTGTTGATATTAAACATGATCTCAACCAGTTCAGCCGTGATGATTTCGGCATTGGCTGCAGTTCCATGCAGGCTGGCCATAATGGCATCTGTTTCAATAGGTTCGGTTGATGCAAGATGTTGCCCTGGTTTTACGATAGGAGCATTCGGGCTCCCCCGCGTAATATTGATCAACCGGTCGCCAATAAGGCCTTCTGAACCGATAGCTACAATGCAGTCTTCTTTGATGAATTCCTGGACATTTTTTCTGATCAGCATATCCACCTTTACTGTTGAGTCGTTCAGGATTTTAATATTATCCACAGTACCTACATTGATCCCGGTTAGGCGAATATTATTGCCGACCTGCAATCCGCTTACGTTATTAAATGTTGTGGTAAGCTCAAATACAGGATTGAACAGGTTTTGTTGTTTCCCGATTAAAAAAATGGCAATGACAAAAAGCGCGATGCCTCCTGCAATAAACAGCCCTAGTCGTATTTTAAAATTTTGTGTGTGCGTATCCATGACCAATATTAATTTTAAGTTTTTAGTTTTTAGTTTTTAGTTTTATTGAAAGAAGGATTTGATTAAAGGGTCTTTCGAGTTCTCGAAGTCTTTTATTTTCCCTTCCAGGTAAACTTCTCCGTCATCCAGCATAATGATCCTGTCTGCTGTTTTAAGTGCACATTTTATATCATGGGTGATGATCATTGAAGAAGTCTTGTATTTTTTCTGTACATCATTAATGAGCGTGCTAATTTCATCGGAAGTCACCGGATCCAACCCTGTTGTGGGCTCATCATACAGCATGATCATCGGGTCTACCACGATGGTCCGGGCAAGGCTGATCCGCTTGCGCATGCCACCGGAAAGTTGCGAAGGCATTTTATGCAATGCATCAGCCAGGCCGACATTTTCCAGGACCTCATTGATCTTTTGGTCAATTTCTTTTTTATTCAGGTCTTTCCTGGTTCTCC
>JAHYJL010000171.1 GCA_019429045.1 Bacteroidales bacterium | reverse complement strand
TCCCAGTATGATAAAGTAAAAGCGGAATCGTTGGACGGGGTCATCTCGGTCAGCCGGTTTACGGACTTCTCTATCGATAAGTTAAACGGTGATTTTGATTTCGATATTCAATATGGTGAACTGGCCGTCAGACATATTTCGCCAGGCTTCACGAAAGGCAGTATCCGGAACTCTTTTGCCGAAGCAAAACTGGTATTTGATCCGAAAACCAGCTTTAACCTGAACGCTGAGATGAGCTTTGGCGACCTGAATTACCCGAAATCCAATGTTACGATTGAAAAAGAAACGGTGGGGTATACCACGAACAGGTACATGGGGAAGATCGGGACTGCCGCCAGTCCTTTGGCCAGCCTGACCATCAAGTCGAAATACGCTAACACCAGCATCAGTTACCAGAAATAGGACCTTAACTCGTCAATACCATGAAAACAATCATAATTAAAGCACAAATCCTTCTCATTTTCCTGGCAATACTGTTTTCCGTGGGATCGTCCGGATGCATGGAACTGGCCAATGAAGGGGCCCTTGGAGAACCTGTCAATGGCGTGCAGGAAAACAGGGAGACCGGCGAATATTCAGCCCTTGAAATAGGGGGTGCTTTCAGGGTTTACCTGACCCAGGGTGATGAAGAAAAACTGGTCGTTGAAGCAGATGAATCGGAAATGGATGGCATCATCACCGAAGTGGTGAATGGCAGGCTAAAGATATATCTGAAGCCACAGTGGAGGGGCAAATTTCATAAGATGTACGTATATCTCACATTTAAAGACCTGGAATACATCGACTTTGGCGGTGCGGTGAAGGTGACCGGTAAAAATGCTTTGAATTTTGAAACACTGAAGATGGATGTCAGCGGTGCCTCAGATATTGACCTGGAGATCAAAGCCAACAAGCTGGATGCGGAGTTCAGCGGGGCTTCTAAAATCCGGTTCTTAGGCGCCTGTGAAAAGGGAATCGTTGAAATGTCCGGCGCCTCCGATTTTAAGGCGGCGGATTTGAAATTCTCAGATCTCACCGTTGATGCCAGTGGGGCAGCCAGCGCAAGAGTTTATGTCACCGGCACACTTGTTGCCAATGCCTCAGGCGCTGCTTCGATCAGGCACAAGGGCAGCTCTAAAATAACCCAATCTACTTCAGGGGCAGGCAGCGTGAAGGGGATGTGATTGTAGTTTCTTGTTTCTTGTTTCTTGTTTCTTATAATAAATGACTAAAAAACACGAAACACGAAACTAGAAACCCTCTACTATTTTTAGAAACTCCTTTTCCGAAATGATCTTCACTCCCAGCTCGCGGGCTTTTTTCAGCTTGGCGGGGCCCATGCCTTCGCCGGCCAGCAGATAATCGGTCTTGGATGAGACCGCAGCCACATTCCTGCCGCCGTATTTTTCAATCATTTCCTTTAACCGGTCGCGTGAATAACCGGAGAATACCCCGCTGATCACAAATGACTTACCTCCCAGCTTGTCTTCAATGATTTCCGCCACTGCTTTTTCAGCGCTGAATCTGATGCCGTGTTGCCTTATCTTTTCTATAAGGGCCACGTTATCAGGATCGCTGAAATAGCTGCGCACCGATTCGGCAATCTTGTCGCCGATCTCCTCCACGGAAATCAACTCCTCAAATGTTGCTTCCTTCAGCTTATCGATGTCTCCGAATGCACCGGCCAGTTTTTTGGCAACGGTTTCCCCTGCATATCTGATCCCAAGTGCATAAAGGACTTTTTCAAAGGGTGTTTGTTTGGATTGTTCAATACCTTCCAGGATATTCTGCGCGGTTTTCTCCCTGAAACTGATCTTTTTCTCTTTCAGCCCGTCTTCTGAAATATAGACCTTCTCCAGGCCAAAAAGCTGTGCGTAGGTGAGTGAGTATAGATCCGACGGATCTTTTACCAGCCCTTTGTCGAAGAGCATCTCAATTTTTCCTTCGCCCAGGCTGTCGATATTCATGGCCTTCCTGCTGATAAAGTGCTCCAGCTTCCCTTTGATCTGCGGTGGACAATGGTATTCGTTCGGGCAGTAGTGCGCCGCTTCGTTTTCCTGCCGGATGAGCTGTGTGCCGCATTCGGGGCAATGGGTGATAAAAATGACAGGTGCGGTATCAGGCATACGCATCGCTATATCAACGCCGACTACTTTGGGGATGATCTCTCCCCCTTTTTCAACAAAGACATGGTCTCCTTCATGCAGGTCGAGCTTCCGGATGATGTCGGCATTGTGCAGGGAGGCTCTCTTAACGGTCGTGCCTGCCAGTTGCACCGGTTCCAGGTTAGCCACCGGGGTTACAGCCCCGGTTCGTCCTACCTGGTAGGCAACGGAGAGCAGGGGAGTGGATACCCGTTCGGCCTTGAATTTATAAGCGATCGCCCACCGTGGCGATTTTGCCGTGTAACCGAGCATTTGCTGCTGCCGGTAGGAGTTGACCTTGATGACGATCCCGTCGATATCGAAAGGGAGCTCCTTCCGGCCCTGGTCCCAGAGATGTATGAATGAATAAATTTCCTCAAGCGAATGGCATTTGGCGAGGTATGGGGAAACCTTCAAACCCCATTCCTTTGCCTTCATCAGGCACTGGTAATGATCATCGGCAGGGGGATTCTCACCGAGCATGTGATAAAGGAAACAATCCAGGTTACGGCTGGCCACTTCAGCCGGATCCAGCATCTTCAGGCTACCCGAGGCGGCATTCCTCGGGTTGGCAAACAAGGGCAAACCCTTTTGCGCCCGCTCACTGTTCAGATTGTTAAAACTGCTCCGGGGCATGAAAACCTCGCCCCTGATCTCAAATTCGTCCGGATAATCACCCCAAAGGGTAAGGGGGATGCTTTTAATGGTCCTGGCATTGGCAATGACATCATCGCCCTGCTCCCCGTCGCCGCGGGTCAGGGCCTGCACCAGCCTGCCGTTCCGGTATGTCAGCCCGATGGCCACTCCATCGTACTTCAACTCACAAATATATTCAGGCACCTCCACCAGGATTTTCCTGACACGCTGGTCAAAATCTGCAATCTCCTCTTCAGAATAAGTATTCCCCAGCGACATCATGGGATATTTATGCCTGACCTGTGCAAATTCTTTCGTCAGGTCGGCCCCAATCCTTTGTGTTGGTGAGTCGGGTAAGACAAATTCAGGGAATGCCTGTTCCAGTTGTTCGAGTTCTTTCAGCAACCGGTCAAATTCAAAATCGGATATCACCGGCTGGGAGAGCACATAATACCGGTAATTGTGCAGGTTGATCTCATGGGAGAGATCCATGATCCTTTTTTGCGCTTCTTCCCTTGTCAGCATAAACAAAGCTTTGGATAACGCAAAGATCGGAAAGAAAAGGTTAATATTATCTTGGAACGATTTTCTTCCAGTTAAAATCCCTGGGATTAATACACATCACGGGGATTTGCGACGTGTTGAAAATAATGTCTTCGTCGTAACTTCCCAGCAGGTATGTTTTTAGGCTTTTATCGGGATTGGTCATAATTAGGATCATAGCGGCATTTTCCGTGGTGGAATAGTCGATGACCTGTTTGGTGAAATTGCCGGATTTATCGGCGGCCTTAACGGTGAATTGCACATTGTTTACCTGGAAGTGGTTGGTGATCATGGTGATGACATCCTCCATCTCTTCTCCCGGCATATGGAATATCATGATGGTAGCGTTGAATTCTTTGGCGATGGCGGCCGCCCATTTGGTTTTTGCCCAGGGGCCGGCATCGCTGGTGATAGGCATGACAATTTTGTCCAGGCCATGTCCGAACGCCCTTTTCTGGACCACAATAGTTGGAATCTCAGAGCTCGTCACAACCTTTAATGCAAAGCTGCCGGTTAATTTCTGCATCCCAACTTTTCCATGAGTGCCAAGGAAAATCAGGCTGGCTTTCAGCTCCTCCGCCACTTCTGCAATGGTAGTGAAAATGTCACCCTCACGGGCGATGGCATCCACCTGGACAACATATTTCTTTACCAGGCTGCCCGCCAGCTCATTCAACCGGTCATTCACCCAGTCACTGTCTTTGTTTTCCTTTTTCAGTTCTGCCTGAGTATTTTTGTCTATAACATGCAGTAATACGATCCTATAATTGAAATCCTTGGCCAGTGAGGCAGCTCTCTGAGCAGCGTTGGCGCAAACTTCCGAAAAATCGGTCGGAACAAGAAATAAAGGGTTTTTTACAGTTTCCATTTAATTCGGGATTTAGGAACAAAACTTAAAATTATACAAATATAGAAATTTATTTCGTAGCACAGGATGCTCATTCGTTATTCATGATTAAGGATAAGTTCTATCTGGCGCAGGTTTTCCAATTTCCCTTCTTCCCGCAAGCTGATCGCCGATGGGGTAAAATACCGGTGGCCCGACAGAAATTCCTGTTGGATCCGGTACCATTCTGTGAGTGTAGTGTGAAGGACATCCAGGACATCCCATTCAAGTTTCAGCTTATGGGCAATCATAAAAAAATCATTCCTGCCAAGGTAATCCAGGTCGGCATCGCATAGGATTTGATCAAGGTGAAGCTTTGCGTTCTGAGGAAGCTTTGTGGATAGTATCATTTGACTGATAATTTCTACCTCATTTTCAGTGTATCCATAAAGTGGCAATGTTTCTTTGACAATCCTAATGCTGGCATCTTCGTGGCTTTGATAAGTAATCAGCATCCCGGAGTCGTGAAACAGGCAGGCGGTTTGTAGCAATATTTTATCAGAGGCAGTAATATTTTCCATCTCTGCAATCCTGTCTGCCGACTCCAATACATCAAGGGTGTGGTGTAAAGAATGGTAAATCAAGCGTGGATCCAGTTCTCTTTCAAGTCGTTGGAGTATGTATTTTTTTACAGATTCAAAATTCATGTTTCAGTCTTGGGTCATTATTTGTGGGCGCAAATTTACATTTCTTTTATCTGAAGCATCCACTAAAATTTAACGTCGAAGCTTTCAACGCCATCCCAGGCTTCAGGAACCCCTTTTTCAGTGTAATTAATGCAGCGGTTCAGATAGATCCGTGCAGTCTTGTCATGCGGATTAATTGCCTCTATTGCTTGGAATATCCTTAACGCATTTTTGAAATCTTTTTTCTTATAAGCCTGCATGGCTTTGTTGTAATCTTCCCTGGTCTTTATTTTCAGATCCCTTACGTTTTCCGGGTCACAATCGATGATCTCGAATATATAGATCGCTTCCTTTTTTCCTTTTACTTTCACAATGTCCAGAAAACGGAAGTGATATTGACTGGGATCACTCAGTTTGATCAACGTGTCTTCTGTGATGA
>JAHYJL010000170.1 GCA_019429045.1 Bacteroidales bacterium | reverse complement strand
GATGCCAAAAAGGATGAAACCAGAATACCACGTAATGTTTTATTGTTGATCAGGCAAAAAGAGACAATGCAAAATTTGCTATATTTGATAGCGAGTTAACAAATCCAAAGGGATTTTGGAAAAATAGCTTTATAGAACATAAAAATATATTGTCATGAAAACGTTCATTTCTTCTTTCCTGATCCTTGCGGTCCTGCTTTTCAGTCCGCAACTTTTCGCCCAGGTCGATGTAAAATCAGATGTAAAGCAAAAAGAAAAAGATAAGCAGACCGAAATAAAAGGGGCTGATGTGAAACAGGATCAACCCGCTGCCATAGGCGGTTATACCCGTAGCGGGCAGCAGATTACCCCTCCGGCTGCCACGCGGCCACCCGCATCAGACGACGGGGGAACGGTGAGACCTCCCACCCCGGCCTCCGGTTTGGTTATCTATGACCGAATGGGCCAGATTATGGCATCCATCGGCGTGTTTGGAATGATTTACGACCCGGTGGGGAATGCCATCGGTCAGTACACCAGCAGAGGCGAATACAAAGGGCCCGACGGGGAGGTGCTTGGCACGATCCGCAACGGGGTAATCACCGCACATAACGGCCAGGAAATCGGCAGGCTTAGCCCCGATGGCAAAGTGACCGACGCAAGAGGTAATTTACTGGGTATCATCTATGATGACGGGACCATACGGAACAGCTTCGGATCCAGGATTGGATCAGCGCCGGGGGTGGATAAGAATATCTCGGTTATGATCTTCTTCTACAAGAAAAATCAATCCTCCAAAAAGGGAAGAAATACCGGTTCCGATCCCGTATTTAAAACAAAACCCAAAGGCAGATAAAGGTATATTCAAAACGGACATCCGTCCCGGCAAAAAGGGTAAGCGATCCGCCGCTGACTATCCGCAGGTTGCCGTCGACAAGATAAGGGACGTTACCTTTGTACCATGTAAGATGATCCCCTATCGTCTGTCCCCCTTTCAGGTAAATGTAATCCTTCCCGTTACCTGACAATTCATTCATTCCGCTGAAATGATACCCGTATTCAATTTTGGAATAAACAGGATGCTTATCGTTGTTTTTGATGACATTGTTTTCGAATGCAAGGATGTCCGTGTTCCCGTAACTGGCATTAAAACCATGCTCTTTTCCGTTGCTCAGCTCAGTGTTGGTCATAGAAACCTTGCAGGAATAACAGATCACGTTTCCGCGGTCGTTGTTCGAATTGAACGAATTCCCGCCGGCGTATGAAACAACAGCATGGTCAAGGATGTTGTTGACACTCTGGCTGCTGATGAATATCCCCCGCCACGATCCTTTCGGTTGGGATCATTCTCCAGTACCTGGTCTGTTTTGAAATAGTTGCAATCAAGTACGATGGGCTCGAGAATAACCGGCGGCTGGTCGATGATAAATCTTTTAAGATGAATTGGCGGTTTCTGATTTTCAGAAATATTTCAACTTATTATAAAATGTCACAAATTGATCAGCAAACTTACCCTTGCAAATTGAAGAAGTCATTGTTTTCGTTCAGTTTAACAGATATTTAACATTTTGCATATTATCCTTTTTTCATAATATCTCCGGAACCGCATATTTATCCTGCAAATATTTCTAATTTTGCGGCCTAATTGATTATTAGCATCATGGAAAACAAACTGCAGGAACTGACTTCAAAAATTTATGAAGAAGGCATCGCCAAAGCCCGTGAGGAAGCAGAAAAAATAATAGCTGCTGCAAACGGGGAGGCCGATGAATTGCGTGGCACGGCCAAAAATGAGGCTGCCAAAATCATCGAAAACGCTGAAAAAGAGGCCCGTGAACTGCGCCGGAACACCGAATCGGAAGTGAAGCTCTCCGCCCGGCAGGCTATCGCCGCCATCAAACAGGAGATCACGGCGCTTATCACCGCAAAAGTTGCCGGCGATCCCGTGACAGAAGCCTTCAAGGACAAAGACTTCGTTAAAAAAATCATCGAAACCACGATCAAAAACTGGTCGCCGGGTAAAGAAGCCTACGACCTGCAGCTCCTGCTCCCCAAAGAAGATGAAAAAACGCTGGGGGAATATTTTACCGCTAAGCAGAAACAACTTCTCAACGGCACACTCGAAGTGAAATTCGATGATAACCTGGGCGCCGGATTTAAAATCGGACCGAAAGACGGCCGCTTCCTGATCAGCTTTACCGACGAGGATTTTGAGAATTTCTTTAAGGCTTATCTTCGTCCACGGACCACACAACTGCTTTACGGAGGAGAATAATGTTTGTCAGGAATTACTATTACCTGGTAGCCGGGCTGCCCGATCTTATCCTGGACCACAAAAAGCTTCCCGTCGCTGTGGCAGAATTCAGGGATGAACTGGAACACCAGCTCCATCCCGATGACCTGCAACTGGTAAAATTATTGTTCCTGCCGGCCGATAATACCAACCTGCTGAACCTTCTTGAGAAAAACCAAAAACCCTTCGACGAAACCGGGAATTTCACCCTGCACGAACTGGAACAGGAAATCAAGGAGCCGTCCGTCTCCCCGGAGTATATGCAGCGCTTTATCCATGCTTACAAAGAAGACTCGCCGGTTTTTACTGGTTACTTATGGGAAAACCAGCTCACCTGGCTGTATTACGATTACATCCTCAGCCTGGACAATGAATTCCTGAAAGAATGGTTCGCTTTTAACCTTCACCTGAATAATATCCTGACAGCGTTCAACGTCAGAAAATATAAATTGCCCAGGGAGAATGCCTATATCGGGGAAAACACCATCATTGAAGCGTTGAAAAAAAGTTCGTTAAAAGATTTTGGCCTTTCTGCCGATTTTCCCCATATGGAAGCCCTCCTCTCCATCGATGAAACCGAAAGCCTTTTGGAGAAAGAAAAATCGGTGGATATGCTACGCTGGGATTTTCTCAATGAGTTAAATACATTCAATTATTTCACGATCGAGGTCCTGCTTGCCTTTATTATCAAATTATTCATGGTGGAGCGCTGGCTGCAACTCGATCCCGAAACTGGGAAACAGCTTTTCCGAAAGCTGATCACCGACCTCGAAAAAAGTTACGAGCAATCCAAATGAATTCACTATAGATGAAGCCGGAAAATAACAAAACCAAAGGTAGTGTGGCGGGAATCATCGCCAATCTTGTCCAGGTGGAAGTGGACGGGCCAGTTTCGCAGAATGAGATCTGTTATATCCACCAGGAGGGCACCGACCTGATGGCCGAAGTGATCAAGGTCCTTGCCGGCAAAGTGGATGTACAGGTTTTTGAAAGCACCCGCGGGCTAAAGATCGGCGCCGATGTCGTTTTCACAGGTTCGATGCTCGAGGTGACCCTCGGACCCGGAATTTTGTCGAAAAACTACGACGGGCTGCAGCACGATCTCGATAAAATGGAAGGGTTATTCCTGAAGAAAGGCGATTATACCCCGGCCCTCGATCCTGAACAGAAATGGCTTTTCAAACCCATCGCGAAAGCCGGCGACAGTGTCCTGGCTGGCGACTGGCTGGGTGAAACCTCCGAAAACGAGATGCCGCACAGGATCATGGTACCGTTCAAATTTACCGGGAAATACACCGTGAAGTCGGTTGTTCCCGAAGGGGAATACAAGGCTTCCGATACCATCGCCGTCCTGCTGAACGAAAAAAAGCAGGAGGTGAATGTCAGCATGATCCAGAAATGGCCGGTCAAGCTGGCTATAAAGACTCACCGCGAAAAACCGCGTCCTTTCAAGCTTTTGGAAACGGGCGTCCGTGTCATCGATACGCTCAATCCGATCGTGGAGGGAGGTACGGGCTTTATCCCGGGACCTTTTGGCAGCGGCAAGACCGTTCTGCAGCACGCGATTTCCAGGCAGGCCGAAGCCGACATCGTTGTCATCGCTGCCTGCGGTGAACGGGCCAACGAAGTGGTGGAGATCTTCACCGAGTTCCCTGAACTCGACGACCCGCGCACCGGGCGGAAACTGATGGAGCGGACCACCATCATTGCCAACACCTCCAACATGCCGGTGGCGGCCAGGGAAGCCTCCGTTTACACTGCCATGACCATCAGCGAGTATTACCGGGCCATGGGGTTGAAGGTACTGCTGCTGGCCGACTCGACCTCCCGCTGGGCGCAGGCGCTCCGGGAAATGTCGAACCGCATGGAAGAACTTCCCGGTCCCGACGCTTTCCCGATGGACCTCCCGGCCATTATCGCCAACTTTTACTCCAGGGCAGGTTTCGTTTACCTCAACAACGGCAAAACCGGCTCCATCACCTTCATCGGCACCGTTTCGCCGGCGGGCGGAAACCTTAAAGAGCCGGTCACCGAATCCACCAAAAAGGTAGCCCAGTGCTTCTACGCCCTCTCGCAGCAACGCGCCGACAGCAAGCGCTATCCCGCCATCGACCCGATCGACAGTTATTCGAAATATCTTGAATATCCTGAACTGCAGGAATATCTTGGAAAGAATGTGTCGGAAGACTGGGTCGGGCTGGTCATGCAGGTAAAGAATATCCTGATCAGGGGAAAAGAGACATCGGAACAGATCAACATCCTGGGCGATGACGGTGTACCGGTCGATTACCACCTGACTTACTGGAAAGCCGAGGTGATCGATTTTGTGATCCTGCAGCAGGATGCCTTCGATGACATTGACGCCAGCACACCGCTGGCCCGGCAGAAATACATGCTGGAAAAAGTGCTGGAAATCTATCATACCGGTTTCGAATTCGATTCGTTTGAGGATGTCGGACCTTTCTTCAAACGGATGATCAACCAGCTGAAGCAAATGAACTACTCCGCTTTTGAATCGGACGATTTCAAACGTTATGAAAAGGAATTATACAACATCATGGAAGAAAGGAAGGTAGCGTAATGGGCACACAGGCTTTTCAGAAGATATACACCCGCATCTCGCAGATCACCAAGGCGACCTGTTCGCTGCAGGCCGAAGGGGTGGGATACGAAGAGCTGGCGTCGGTTCACGGACGGCTGGCCCAGGTGGTGAAGATCATCGGGAACAATGTCACCCTGCAGGTCTTCGGCGGAACAGAGGGCATTCCTTCCAATGCCGAGGTGGTATTCATGGGGCATCCGCCTGTTCTGAAAGTCAGCGAAGAGCTGGCCGGCAGGTTTTTCAACGCTTTCGGCGATCCTATCGACGGCGGTCCTCCGGTTGAAGGCGAAGAGCGCGAGATCGGCGGGCCTTCGGTGAACCCCGTCAGGCGGCGGCAGCCCTCCGAGCTGATCGCTACCGGTATCGCCGGTATCGACCTGAACAATACGCTGGTCACCGGCCAGAAGATCCCCTTCTTCGCCGATCCTGACCAGCCCTACAACCAGGTCATGGCCA
>JAHYJL010000169.1 GCA_019429045.1 Bacteroidales bacterium | reverse complement strand
GGGTAACTTTCGGGGTTCTGCTGATCGGTGGGGGAGTTACCGTCAGGGCCGTTATAGCGCTTGTATCTTTCCAGAATACTGGCAAACTGGTCATCGGCATCTAAATTCGATCCGCGGAAATAATGGTAGTCATCGGCCGAAGGGTCCTGGAGAGCATTGAAATACGCCTGGCTGCCTGCCCCGTATATCTGCTCTATCCTGTCGATATATGCCTCTTTGAAAAAAGTACGTTCATCTTCATTCCTGAGACCGTCATAGCCCACATCCTGGAAAGGCCTGGAAGCCGGATTGTTATCAAAGGATTCTACCAGGTTCTGCAGTGTGGGTACACGCCCCCAGATCGTGGTATCAACATTCGTCACCAGTTCGGATGTCGGAAGCCCGTTTTCAAAGAACTTACGCCCGTCCTTCAGAATATCTTCCGAAATATCGCCCAGGTTGATGTAAAGCTTCCCTGAGTTATTGGGTTCAGCATCATCGTTGAATGGGTCCATTATCCAGAATTCGATGTACTCCACATTGGTCGCTTCGAAATCAGTTGATTCGATCTTTCGCATGATCCCGCCCCAACGGCTGGCAGGATCTGCCAGCGTTCCATCTGCGTTAATCCCTCTCGAATGGCCAGAGTAACCGTCAACATCATAATTATAAGGCCCCCGTTCGCCGGGATAGAAGGCGATGTTAAACACCGGGATATTCGTGGGAATGCCGTTCGGTATCTCTTTATTGGGAAATACTTCGGTTTCGAGGACCTCTCTTACCGGGTGTTTGGACAACTCATCGCGGGTAATGTTCGGTGGGCGGCCGCTGTTATTGCGGTCATAAAAAATAGGGTCGATTACATACCAGGCCAGCTTAGCCCTGTTATAGCCATAAGCTCTTGTATTGGTTTTGGCTTCAGGGAATATGTCATCCTGTCCCTGGGGTGTGCTGGCGAGGAACCATGTTCCGATGTTTCGCAGGTCGATGGTTGATTTGGCGCCTTCGAAGTCATCGATATAAACAACGCCGGCACGACCGATTGCCTTGGAATGCCCCGGGATAAAACTGGCCAGTTCGCCTTCCACATTCACCTTTGAAACTGCCTTGGTGCTGATACCCGGTATCATATCCACCAGGTTGGTGATCAGTCGCGATTCGGTCTGATAACTACCATCAACGCCAACGATAGTATTGGAGATCGGGTCATTCCCGTAATCGACTTTCTGCGTCAGCGGTCTTTCAGTAAGGTTCATGACCGTACCGCCGAAACGAACGTCTTTGTTCAACTGGTGATCTACCCGGAGCCCCATCAGCCTTTTCTTCTGTATGCTGAAAAGCGCCTGGTTTTCAGTAGTAATGTTGATAGGGAGCCCCGAATTCAGGATGCCTTCATTGATGATCCTGACACGGCCCAGGGTATAATCGACAGTATAATCGACGTTTTCGGTCAGCACCCGGCCGCCCGCCGTGACCTTCACCGATCCGCGCGGCACGTTGAAGGCATTCAGGTCTATCTCCGCCCCCGACTCGGAAGAATAAAATCCTTCCAGGAGATATTTATTCTTCTCCGTTTGTTGTTCCGCTATTGTTTTTGTGGCCCGGTAGAGGGTATCGAACGAGTATTTCCTGCCAAGATCGGTGTACTCTGTCCCGAACTTGTCCCTGATATACTTGCCGAACGGTTCGATCACCGTGAAGTAGATCCGCCCATTGGAGGAGTTGATGGTTCCCCCCTGGGTGGCGGCATTGTCGATGAAATCGAACAGTCCGTCGGGCGGTGGGTTCAGTAATTGGTCAAGGTTATCGAGGTTGAAAACCTGGATCAGGGGAAGCCCCTGAATATCTGCAGGGCCTTCGGTGAAATAGCCGGTGGGAACACCGTTCTCGTTGCCGGAATAAAGGATGTTCATGATGAACCGGCTACGGCTGACGCGATAAGCGCCGATGGAATAAACATTCTTCATCATTAAGTCCCACGCGGGAACCTGGGTGCTCAACGAACTGCTCTTGATCATCTTCACGATGAGGCAATTGGCCGTATTGGCCGACTGATCGGAAAATTCCCCGACCTGGAACACGCTGTCGACCCCGATGACCGTGTACTGGAAAGCCACGGCAAGCGCCTGGTCGGAATTCAGTCTGGAATGCAAAGAGATAAAACCCAGTTTGCTATTGACCGTATATTCGGAGGCCTCCAGCTTGCGGGCGCTTTCGATCTTATCGTAATCTTCGCCGGCCACCATATAGCCAGTTCTGCCAATACCGAACGGGTCGCCGGAAAGGTAATTGCTGACGGTGCTGATACTGCGCAACTGGTTGATATTCATCTGCCGGAGCAGGTCATTGGAATTATTCGAAGGGTAAGGCACGCCAGGTGTCGGGTGGACCTCCGGGTTGTGAATCCTGTTATATTCGCCCAGGTCCTGGAAAGCAATCAGGTTACGGTTCTGCTGAACTGCCGGGCCGATATTGGTCACCCAGACCTCTATTCGTGTGATGTTGACATCGGAACTGATGATGGGCAATTCGGCCAGGGCCCTGTCATAAGTATCCCTGAAAAGATGCGAGATGAAGAAGTGCTTGTTTTCCTCATAGTCGGTAGCCTTGAGCAGAAACTGGCTGGTTTGGGCGCCATCCTGGATAGTGATCGACGAACTCTGGCTTTCCTGCTCGGAAAATAAACCGGTCACCGTCGTACGCCCGAACTGCAGCTTGGCCTTGAAACCGAATAAACTCTGTGTCCCCGTGATCAGCGTAGTGCTCAGCGGCATTGATACATTACCCGCTTCGATCTGCTTGATGATCTCATCTTCCTTCCCTTCATAATTCAGCTTGAGCTTGTTTTCAAAATCAAAAACGGCTTCCGTATTGAAGTTGACGTTGAAATCGATCTTGTCGCCGATTTTCGCCTGGACATTCATCTGGATGTTCTGCTCAAAATCGAAATTTGTCGTCCGCTGCTGACGCACGTTCAAAGTCGGGTCGTCGCGGGTATTGGAGAGGATACCGAAAGTCAGCTCCGCCGAACCAACCGGACGGATATCAATGGTACTGCTACCAAAGATCCGGTCAAAGACCTCACCACCAATGTATATGCTCGGAATAATCCCCTCTCTTTCCAGCTCACTCGTAGTTTTGGCCCTGTCCCGCCAGTATTGTCGTAAAGACCGGTCCAGATCGAACTTTTGGTACTCATCAAAAGTCATGTAAGTTGGGTTGCGATAGTCCAGCGTCCCTATTTTATTCCGGAAAATATACTGGTTGGTCTCGGGGTCATATTCGATCTCTGTGGAAAGGTTTTTCGGAGGCTTCAGATACAGGGATCCCGTATCCTGAGGAACATGCATCAGATAGCCATCCTGAACAGGCGCAGGAAATGGCAACACCACCGATGTATCTTTGTCATCAATGGTGTCGGGCGGGCTGAAAAACGCGGTATAATATCCTTCCGAAGGATCCGTATCGCCTGAATTTGCCGGAATATCCCAGGCAAAGAGGAAAATCAGGAAGATCAGTACAATGGTAGATATTATTTTAATCGATGCCCGCAAGTGATTTACTGGTTATAAGTCATCATAAACAAAATTGAAAACCCTGGGGAAAGCTTTCAATGGCCCGTTTTGTCTTCATTCAACTCCTCACAGTTTATAAACGTTTCAGGGCCTCCTTGATGATGTATTCAACACTGATAGGGCCGCTATGTAATTCACTGTCAGTCTGTTTTGCATGACCTTGAATGACTTCATCGACGGCCTTTTCGGCTACCTTTCGCGGAAATCCCAAAACTATCAGACCTGATAACGATTGTTCCCTGATGGTATTGTGTGAAATGTCAACTTTTTGAACCCATGCTGCACCCTTATCGATCTTATCTTTCAGGTCAACAATAATGCGCTGTGCCGACTTTTCACCAATCCCTTTGACCGACTTCAATACACCTGCCTGCCCGGTGACAATTACCTGCCGCAATTCCGCCGGGGTAATGGAAGAAAGGAGAATACGGGCCGTATTTGGACCGATGCCTGAGACCGAAATCAGCAGCCTGAAGAGTTCGCGTTCCTCCTGATCGGAAAAGCCGAACAGCAACTGGGCGTCTTCACGGATCACCTGGTGGGCATACAACCGGCACTCGGTTTTTCCGGAGATATTGCTGTAGGTATTTAACGAAATGTGCAGCAAAAATCCAATCCCTCCTACTTCGACTACCACATAAGCAGGATTGATATCGGTAAGCTTTCCCTGGATAAATTCATACATGACTTCCTCTCCTTCTTTGTTTAAGTTGGCGGGCAAAATTATGAATTTAATTTAGAAATAATCTTATCGTTATACCTTGTCGGAAATGAACCGAAAATATTAACTTTGCCCGTCATGTTAAATTATTCACAATAAATCTTTAAAAAATGGATACCCTTTTCAGTAAACAAGCGCTGGAATATCATTCCCTTGGGCGGCCCGGCAAATTGGAAGTTATACCGACCAAGCCACACACAACGCAAAAAGATCTTTCACTGGCTTACACTCCCGGTGTTGCCAAACCATGCCTTGAAATCCAGAAAAACCCGGATGATGTTTACAAATATACGATGAAAGGGAACCTGGTGGCGGTGATCACGAACGGAACGGCAGTACTGGGCCTCGGGGATATCGGCGCTGAAGCGGGGAAACCGGTCATGGAGGGTAAAGGATTGTTATTCAAGGTTTTTGCCGATCTGGATGTTTTTGATATCGAGATCAACGAGAAAAATATCGACAAATTTGTAGAAACCGTCATCGCCATTGCCCCGACCTTTGGGGGCATTAACCTGGAAGACATCAAGGCGCCGGAATGTTTTGAAATTGAAGACCGAATCAAGGAGGCCCTCGATATCCCTGTAATGCATGATGACCAGCACGGAACAGCGATCATTTCTGCGGCCGGGATGCTCAATGCTTTGGAAATCACTGGCAAGAAAGCCGAAGATATTCTGGTGGTTGTCAATGGCGCCGGTGCATCGGCGATCAGCTGCACCAAATTATATCTTTCGCTGGGGGTTAAAAAGGAAAATGTGATCATGCTCGACAGTAAAGGGGTTCTCCGGGAAGACAGGACCGACCTGAATCCCCACAAGCGCTTTTTTGCTACGAAAAGAGATGTGCACACGCTCGAGGAAGCGCTGAAAGGAGCCGATATGTTCCTTGGTTTATCGGTAGCCGGGGCGTTAAAGAAAGAATACCTGAAGGGCATGGCCCCCAATCCTATCGTATTTGCCATGGCCAATCCCATTCCGGAAATCCTGTATGACGAAGCGGTCGAGACCCGCAGCGATATCATCATGGCCACCGGAGGATCCGATTTCCCGAACCAGGTCAACAATGTACTGGGTTTCCCGTTCATTTTCCGTGGGGCTATGGATGTCAGGGCTACCGCCATTAATGAAGAGATGAAACTGGCCGCTGCTCACGCGCTGGCCGAGCTGACCAAGGAACCGGTGCCGGAAGAGGTCAATAT
>JAHYJL010000168.1 GCA_019429045.1 Bacteroidales bacterium | reverse complement strand
CGCCCACCGTTTCCAGCCCAAATTCCGACACGAACTCATCCATCGCTACATACATGTACATGGTTTCATCATAAGCGCCAAAATGAGTGCCCATTACTGCCAACACGCCGGGCATCGTCCGGAATTGCACCCGTCCTCTTCCGGATACTTCTTTATTAACAGGGATGCAATTTTCAAAAACCGTGAACTGGTTTTCCTCGTCCCATTTATAATAACAACTCATGGGATAGCCGGCATGTTCCAGTCGGTTGGTTTTCATAAATCCAGCCAGTTCCCCAAACAATTCCGCCATTTTCAAATTCAGGTCCGACCAGCTGCACGAATCCATAATGGAAATCACGTTCATTTCAGGCATTTGAGCCAATTGAAGCGCCGGCGGTTCAGGCATGGATTCGGTTACTTCCTTCAGCCGGTTCAATCCTTCGTTGAAGAAAGGCTCCATCATCCCCGGCATGAGCAAAGCAATATACCTGCCTCCCGGGTAACCCATATCGGGAACATCAACGCCCCAGGTTACCAGCGTTCCTTCGTCGGATTCTTCAAATTCAAAATAATTAAAAGCTTCGCCATTCTGTCCAAAATCGAGCGAAGAAGCCACCCGTTTGTATGGGATACTTTCGGTAATGGTCATGCTTCCGTCACCATGTTTTGCACTCGTCCATATGGTTTTAGCGCCCACACCCATTGCCGGGCCTTCGTAATGGCTGACCATATCAGGATCATTCGCTTCCCAGGGCGACCAGGCGCTCCAGTTCTGGTAATTATTCACCTGTTTGAAGATGAGGCTGGCCGGTTTATCGATCACGATCGATTTTTGCATGAAAACGCTTTTGGGCAGGAAGATGGCAATGATGAAAAACAAAGCCACCAGGATGAGGAGTACAATTCCGATGATCTTCAGGGCTTTCATAGGGATTTGTTTTAGTTACTATGTTGAAATAATGATCCGATCTATTTCACCTTCTCCACGATGGCCTTGAAGGCTTCGGGGTTGTTCATAGCCAGGTCGGCCAAGACTTTCCGGTTTATTTCGATGTTGTTTTCCTTGAGTTTCCCCATGAAAACCGAATACGACATATCGTATTCCCTGACGGCTGCATTGATACGCTGGATCCAGAGGCTGCGGTAATCGCGCTTCTTGAGTTTCCGTCCAACGTACGCATATGTCAGGCTTTTCTCGTAGGCATTCTTGGCCACGGTCCACACGTTCTTCCGGCGGCCCCACTGGCCTTTCACCCGGTCGAGGATCTTCTTTCTTCTTGCTTTTGATGCAACTGCATTTACTGATCTGGGCATAATTTTCCGATTTTTACCTCAGCGGCCTATGTTTCACGACTCTTTGTGGCTGACAGTAAGTTAACACTGATTGAATTACTGAAGCATCTGTTTAACGTTCTTCACGTCTGCAGCCGACACTACGGTGAATTTCCCAAGATTCCTTTTTCTCTTCTTGGTCTTCTTCGTCAAAATGTGGCTTTTGTAAGCATGCTTCCTCTTGATCTTACCGGTACCGGTTTCGTCGAAACGCTTCTTGGCTCCGGATTTTGACTTCATTTTTGGCATTGTTTGTTATATTGATTGTTATTTCTTCGGTGCTACCACCATGATCATCCGTTTTCCTTCCAAACGCGGCAACTGCTCCACCTTACCATACTCCTCCAGCTCCGCCGCGAACTTCAGCAACACATATTCTCCCTTCTCCTTGTAAATAATCATCCTCCCCTTAAAAAAGACATCGACCTTCACTTTAGCCCCTTCTTCCAGGAACTTGATGGCATGCTTCAGTTTAAAGTTGAAGTCATGATCATCGATATTGGGGCCGAGCCTGACCTCCTTGACGACTATTTTCGCCGATTTTGCCTTGATCTCCTTTTGTTTTTTCTTTCTTTCATAAAGAAATTTCTTGTAATCAACTACTTTGCAAACCGGCGGGTTGGCTGTGGGTGATATTTCAACCAGGTCCAACCCTTGTTCTTCTGCCAGACGCAGTGCATCTTTGATATTATAGATCCCGATCTGGACATTTTCCCCGACCAAACGGACCACCGGTGCTTTGATCAGTTCATTGATCTTAAAAGGCTCTTCCTTGGGCCTATGGTCCCGGCGCGGGTACCTGCTTCTGAATGGAAATAATGTTGCTATAAAAAGTTCCTCCTATTTTTGTTAGACATATATTAACTTCTCTGCACCTTAAATACCTTTCATGGATTCTTCCAGTTCGGTATTGATCCTGGTGATAAAATCCTCCGGTGAAAAAGATCCAAGGTCACCTTCACCATGTTTCCTTACCGACACCGTTCCGGAAGCCTCTTCTTTCTCGCCGACGATAAGCATGTAAGGTATTTTTTTCATTTCCGCGTCCCTGATTTTCCGTCCCGCCTTTTCACTGCGTTCGTCAATGAGGACGCGAATTTCCGAATTTTTCAGCAAATGTAAGACTTTTTTTGCATATTCCTGGTATTTATCGCTGATTGGCAGGATAATAGCCTGATCGGGGGTGAGCCAGAGCGGGAAATTGCCGGCGCAATGCTCCAACAGCACGGCCACAAACCGCTCCATGGAACCGAAAGGCGCCCGGTGGATCATGATCGGGCGGTGCTTCTCGTTGTCGCTGCCGGTGTACTCCATGTCGAAACGTTCCGGAAGGTTGTAATCGACCTGGATGGTTCCCAATTGCCACTTGCGGCCCAGGGCGTCCCTGACCATGAAGTCCATCTTGGGGCCATAAAATGCGGCCTCTCCTTCTACAACAGTGTATTCAAGACCCGATTCCCGGGCTACTTCAAGAATAGCCTTCTCTGCTCTTTCCCAGTTTTCGTCCGTACCGATGTATTTCTCCTTGTTGTCCGGATCCCGCAGTGATATTTGCGTGGTAAAATCTTTAAAATCAAGCGCTTTGAAGATCAGCATGACGATATCGATCACCCCTTTGAATTCATCTTTCAACTGATCGGGGGTGCAGAAGATGTGGGCATCGTCCTGGGTAAAACCGCGCACCCGGGTCAGGCCGTGCAGCTCTCCGCTCTGCTCGTAGCGGTAAACCGTTCCGAACTCGGCCACCCGCCAGGGCAGGTCTTTGTATGACCTGGGTTTGCTCTTGTATATTTCACAATGATGCGGGCAGTTCATCGGTTTCAGGAAGAACTGCTCCCCTTCAATAGGTGTGTTGATCGGCTGAAAGGAGTCCTTTCCGTACTTGGCCAGGTGCCCGGATATTTTATACAGTTCAACATTCCCGATGTGGGGCGTGATGACCTGCACATATCCTGCTTTGCGCTGGACTTTCTTCAGGAAATTCTCAAGCCTTTCCCTGAGATCGGCACCTTTCGGCAGCCATAAGGGAAGTCCTGATCCGACTTTCTGTGAAAAGGTAAACAGTTCCAGTTCACGGCCCAGGATGCGGTGGTCCCGCTTTTTGGCCTCTTCGAGCATGACCAGGTACTCATCGAGTTCCTTCTGTTTCGGGAAGGTGATGCCATAGATGCGGGTGAGCATCTGGCGTTTCTCGTCGCCGCGCCAGTATGCGCCGGCAATATTGAGCAGCTTTACGGCTTTGATGAAGCCGGTATCGGGCAAATGAGGGCCGCGGCAGAGGTCGGTGAAGGTACCCGATTCATAGAAGGTGATCTCGCCGTCGTTCAGGTCGGAGATCAGTTCGATCTTGTATTCGTCGCCTTTCCGGGTGAAATAATCGAGCGCATCCGCCTTCGAAACCTCCCGGCGCTTGAATGTCTGCTTTTCCCTGGCCAGGCTGAGCATCCGTTCTTCGATCTTCTTCAGGTCTTCTTCCGCGATGGTACGACCTGCCAGGTCGATATCATAATAAAAGCCATTCTCGATATCCGGGCCGATCCCGAATTTCACGCCAGGGTAGAGCTGTTCGATCGCCTCGGCCATCAGATGGGCCGAGGAGTGCCACATCGCTGCTTTGCCTTCAGTATCATTCCAGGTCAGCAACTGCAGTTTCACGTCTCCCTTGATCGGGCGTGTAACATCCCAGACATCGCCGTTCACCTTGGCGGCCAGCACGTTCCGTGCCAGTCCTTCCGAAATGCTCTGTGCAATTTCCAGGCCGGTAACGCCTTGCGGGTACTGGCGGACCGAATGATCGGGAAATGTGACGTTTATCATGCGCTATGCTTCCTTTCTAAAAAATTGGGTGCAAAAGTACGGAAAACATTGGAGATGACAAATTATAAATTCCAAATTCCTAATTCCAGATTCCAAACTGGTATTGGGCAAGTGCAAAAAAAGAATAAATAATCATTGGATCTTTCTCCTGGTTTTCCAGAGTTCCTTATACGATATTTTCAGAAAGTACAAACCTGTATAAATTTCCGAAATATCTAATTGAGATTCCTTTGAGTCTACCTGTTTAATTAATTGTCCGCTAATATTTGATAATGAGATTGATTCAATTTCAACATTCTTCTCTCATGAAACACCAAAGGTTCCAATTCAAAGGGGTCTCCTCGTTTGAGGAATCAGCGGTTAGTATAAAAATAGTAGCCGACTGGGTGGCACTTTTCTGTCAAGTTAAACGAAAGTTGAAGCAGGCTACAACCCTTGAATTTACTACTGAACCAGCTATTATTTTTATATATTGTTGTACGGCGTTTTAATTATGTATGTATTCAGATTTATGCATAGACCCGGTTAATCCAAAGGCCAATCCAAATCGTTTAATGTTGATGGTGTTCATAATTTATTTTTTTAATGTTTTATCTAATGTTTGATCTTTCAGTAAAGGGTTGTACTTCCGCATAATTACACGGTCGCCCTTATCATAAGTGAAATAGCTCCACAACCAGTTAAGTCCCACCAGAACTTTGTTTCTTACACCAATTATACTCATCAGGTGAACAAACGACCAAAGGAACCAGGCCGTGAAACCCCAAACAGATATATGATTGATGTAAGCTACGGCTTTCCTTTTTCAAATAGTAGACATTGAGCCCTTATCAATATATTTAAATTTTCGTAAAGGCTTTTTCTTAATAGTCCAAATAATATTGGCAGCAAGATTTTTTCCTTGTTGTATGGCTACCTGTGCCACCATAGGATGTCCGCCTGAATACTTTTCAATTTGCATAAAAGCAATATCACCAATGGCAAAAATATTTTCTATCCCGTGAACTTTGTTATATTCATCAACCAGGATTCTTTGCTGTTTAGTGATACATTGCTCTCCAAATCCTCCAATTAATTCTCCTTTAACCCCGGCAGTCCAAATTAGAGCTGAAACCCTTTCTGACTCTCCGCTGGCAAACTCTACCAGTTCTCTGTTGAAACTTTTTACAATGGCATTCGGTCTGATATCGACACCCATATTCGTCAGATACCGATAAGTTTTATCAGAGAGTTTGTTAGGCATAGATGAGTTCAGTTTAAAAACTACTAAAATTTAAAGGCTTTATAATTGGCTTATTTGAAAAATATTTCATGTAATAAAGGAAATCCCAGAAATTACTTACCAGAACCCCGGTATTTGAAAATAT
>JAHYJL010000167.1 GCA_019429045.1 Bacteroidales bacterium | reverse complement strand
GGCAACCGCGGTGGGAGGGGAAGGTTGCGTTCACAGGGCTTCCATCGCTTTACCTGCAGATCGACCGAAGCATTGTCAGCAGCCAGTTCCAGTCGCTTATCTATGCCACACTGCTGGTGTTGTTCCTGGTGTCGTTGATCTTGCGTTCACTAAGGAGGGGATGGCATGCCATCATCCCTATTCTGGCTACGCTGCTGGTATTATTCGGGTTCATGGGACTGGCAGGCATTTCGCTCGACATTGCCACGGTGCTGGTCGGGAGCGTTTCTATTGGAATCGGTGTGGATTATGCCATACACATGATCACCCATTTCAATCATGAGAACCGCGCTGGCCGGGGTATCCATGATTCTATCGCGCATGCCCTCAGGATCAGCGGCCGGGCCATCATGATCAATATGGTTTCCGTTTCGCTGGGATTCCTGGTGTTGTTATTCTCCAACCTGGTGCCATTGCAGCATGTGTGATTGCTGGTCGCCATTACCATGTTTTCCTCAGCAGCAGCGGCGATCACCCTGCTGCCTAGTGTATTATTAATTTCATCCAAAAAAAAACAAAGCTATGAAAAAGATAAAAATTGTAACGATCCTTCTCCTGGCCTTATGCAGCATGGGTTTGCACGCCCAGACCGCCACGGAGATATTAAGAAAGACCGACGAAGTCATGTATTCCCCAAAGGATCAGTCAGCTGACGTGAAGATAATACTGACCGATAAAAGGGGGAACCGGCAAGAACGGGAGGCCCGGTATATCCAGCAAGGAAGCGATAAACGGCTTTTCAAGTTTACTGCCCCCGCCTCTCAGCGTGGCATTGCTTTCCTTTCGCTGCCGGACGATGTGATCTACATCTATCTTCCGGCCTATGAAAAGGAGCGGCGCATCGCTTCCCATGTGAAGAACCAGTCGTTTGCCGGAACCGATTTCTCTTACGACGACATGGAGTCCAAGCCACTGGCGGAGGAATATGATCCGGTACTGATCTCCCAGACCGATGAAGTTTGGAAGCTGAAACTGGTACCCAAGCCCGGGACGCAGTCCGATTATTCCAGGCTGGAGATGGAAATTGGCAAGGATAACCTTTACATGAGGAAGGTTGAATATTATGACCGGGGAGGCCAGAAGATGAAACAGCTTGAGAACCGGAAACTTAAAAAAATCAACGGTTACTGGACCGCCACTGAGATTGAAATGAGGGACCTGCAACGGGAGCACAGCACCCTGTTTATTTCCAACAATATACTATTCGACAGCAATTTATCTGACGACGAGTTCACGGTAAGGCGGATGAAACAATAACATTTTAATTCATTAGTAATGAAAAAGATATGGCCAATTCTAGGCGTTATACCGACGTTGGTGCTTGTCCTTTCGGCATCGGCCCAGGAAAACCCCTTGCAACTGGGCGGCGAGCTCTATCTCGATAACCGGTTTCGCCTTGAGAGCGGCGAGTGGTCATGGAATGAGAACAGGCTGGATTTGCAACTTGATAAGAAGTTTGGCGGAAAAGCGCGGTTCCATTCCCAGGTGTGGCTTCGATCATTCGGTTTTCCTTTCCTTAACCAAGCAGAGCAACTCTTCAACACTGACCAGACCTCGCCTTATAACCTGCAGATCAGGGAGGCGTATGTTGAATTCTATGATCTCTTCATTCAAAACCTTGACGTCAGGATCGGGCGGCAGCGCATCGCCTGGGGCACCGCCGACAAGCTGAACCCCACCGATAATATCAATGCCTATGACCTGGAGGATATCTGGGATTTCGGTCGGCATCACGGGTCGGATGGTATCCGGGCCAGGTATTATTTCAGCGATTTCTATCTCGAGGGTGATTACATTCCGTTTTTCCGTCCGGCTACGCTGCCCAGGGGCGATTGGGCGGAAGGACTGGCGGGCCCTGTCACCGTACCGCCGGGATTCTACATTGTTGAAATGACCGACAGCCTGGCGGCCCCTGCACTAAAAATTGGCGAGAGCGCTACCTATGCTTTGAAGTTTGGTGGTTTTGCAAAGGGATTTGATTTTTCGGCTGGTTATGTTTATGGCAGAGAAGGGCTGCCGGTGGGTTATCTCAGTAAGATCAGCTTTGCCAACCTGGAGGGAGGACTGGCTGTGAGGAACTACATGGATTTCCCCAGGCTGCATATCGTGGGGCTTGACCTGGCCGGCGCCATCCGGAGTGTTGGCGTCTGGGCTGAAGCGGCTGCATTCATCCCAACGGAGGCCTGGAAGCTCACGATAGATCTATCGGCCTTTGGCGTGCCCGACAGGGACTCCATCCTGGTGGAGAAGAAACCATGGTTCAAGATCGCTGCCGGGTTCGATTATACCTTTAAAGGGGGGCATTATTTGAATTTCCAGTACCTGCATGGTTTTATGCACGAACGTGGCCAGGGCAACCTGAACGATTATTTCGTGATGAATTATGAGAAGCGGTTTTTCAATGAAAGGCTGAAGGTACAGCCGGCAACGCTCGCATTTGTGGTTTCTGACTGGAAGGACATTGCAGAGAATTACGCCCTGGTGTACATGCCTTTTCTTACATACATGCCCAATGACAATGCGGAGATCTTTCTGGGGGTGCGGCTGATCAGCGGGAAAGGGGATGATGTTTTCGCGCAGTATAAGGATAAGGATGAGTTTGTTTTTGGGATGAGGTACCGGTTCTGACCGCTCATTCCAGTTTTCCGCCACGGGCGTATTTCAGCATCTTTATAAAAGGCCTGGCCAGGAAGCTCTTTTCGTCGAGGCGGCAGAGATCCTCAAACATTTTTTTATTGACCGTAAAGGCCAGCCGGTCGGGCGGCAGGTTGTTCCGCATGGCCATATCGGTGGCGCCTACCACAGCATGAGGACCGGTTTTTCCCTCCAGCAGGTTCAGCATCTCCATGCAGCCCGAGCCGAAATCGACCGACACCGGCGCCGGATCATTGAAATGATGAAAATACTGCGCACCGGTAAGCAACACGCTTAACTGATCGGGATTGACATAGAAAGTGATCGTTTTCAGGTATTTGTATTGATCCCCCTTCAGTGGCCCGACCAGGATAAATTCATACTCCGGCCGGTAGCGGGTGACGGCGTCGAACCAGCTGCCCATCAGTTCTTCGCTGGCCTTCAAGCCCTCTTTGTTGGCCAGGAAATCGAGATAGTTCTCCCGGCTGCGGGTCTGCTGGTCGAACCACCAGGTGCCGCAGCCGCCACAACCGTAATTATCTTTGGTGATGACAAGGGTTTCCTCATTAAGCCAGTTCGGGTAGTATTCAAAAAGGCATGCCCGTTGCCCTGGCGGCAATGAAACCAATGGATTGAAGGGTTCGGTATGAGGGGCATCATATATACCGATCAGCGGGACAGAAAGATCCAGTTTGGAAAGAAGAAAATCAGTATTCATTTTATTTTAAAGTCTCTGCAAAATAACCAATCTTGTAAGCAATAAAAAAGAGGATGCCGAAAACCGGCACCCTCCGTCTCTTAACTGAAGCAATTAATCAGCCGGATATCTTAACGATATTTTAATAACGTTGTCTTTCAGGTGATTCACTTCTGGGTCGTGCTTGTTTGACAACGATTTGACTGCTGTCGTAATCACAATTGTCCAGTTCTGCAATGGCTTTGTTTGCTTCTGCATCGTTCTTCATCTCAACGAATCCGAACTTTTTGGAATAGCCGGTCATCTTATCGGTGATAACATTGGCCGACGTCACTTCGCCATACTCTTCAAATAAGGTTTTTAAGTCTTCACTTGTTGTGCGTGAGCTTAATTTTGCAACAAAAATGTTCATGATAAAAAATTAAAATTTGTAAAAAAAATTGGTTAAAAACTGTAAGGAAAGCAAATCTAAGGTAGGAAATGCGAATCGATAAAATTTTAACGTTGCAAAGATAAACAAAATATTGATTACCTAAACATAATGGAGTAAATATGTTTGAATTAGTATTTTGGGAATCTTTCCGGCATTTGAAAATGCAGTATCTTTAGCCAAAGAATTATCTTGTTGGACGTTAGTATTATTTCGGACGAATATTTCATGCGCGAGGCGCTGCGGGAGGCCCGCAAGGCAATGGAGCTGGACGAAGTTCCCGTAGGAGCGGTCATAGTATGCAACGATCGCATCATTGCCCGCGGGCACAATCTGACCGAGCGGTTGAACGACGTGACGGCCCATGCGGAGATGCAGGCCTTCACGGCCGCGTCGCATCATCTTGGGGCAAAATACCTTGAAGAATGTACGCTTTATGTGACGTTAGAACCATGTCTGATGTGCGCCGGCGCCGCCTTCTGGACGCAGATCGGGCGCATTGTTTATGGCGCTTCTGATGATAAAAGGGGTTATACAATGACCGGTGCATCCGTATTGCACCCCCGTACAACTGTTGTACCGGGCAAACTGGAAACGGAATGCGCCGACCTGCTCAGGGAATTTTTTAAAAGAAAAAGATAGATGCAACTCAACAAAACCAACGAGCAGGCCAGGGCCATGGCCGGGCAGATCGCCGAAGTGGCGGCATTGCTGTGGCAAAAAGGCTGGGCAGAGGCTACCAGCGGCAACATCTCCGTCAATGTAACCGATAGTTATCCAGGCATAAAGATGGATTTTCGCTCCTATCCGATGATCAGCCTGGAAACGCTCTATTCCACCCTGTCGCATAACTATTTTTTCATCACCTCCAGGGGGTCCCGCATGCGTAACCTGGCCACCGATCCCGGCAGCGGCCTGTGCCTGATCAAGGTGAATAAAAAAGGCGATGCCTACCAGGTATTGTTCGAAGAACCGGAAAACCCGCTGGTACCATCTACCGAGATCCTCACCCACCTGACCATACATGACAAGATGGTCAAAGCGGGCAACGGCAACACCTCCATTGTCCACGCCCACGTGCAGGAGCTGGTGGTGCTGACGCACGACCCGAAGCTCCGTAACGCTATAGTGCTCAACAAGTTATTGATGAGCATGCACACCGAGATCGCCTATTTCTTTCCCGAAGGCATTGGTTACGTACCGCTGGTGACCCCCGGCTCGGCCGAGCTGGCCAAAGCCACATTCAAATCCCTGAAAGACCATACCCTTGTCGTCTGGGATAAGCACGGCTGCATCGCCCTCGGCAAAAGCGTCCACGAAGCCTTCGACCGGATCGATGTCCTGGCGAAAGCTGCCAGCATTTATGCCAGCTGCAAAGCGGCTGGTATTAGTGTTGAGGTTTAAATAGCTTCCCACCCGTAATCAACATATTCCCACGTAAAATCATCTCCGTTGACTTTAACGAGAAGAAATCCCTCTTCCGTGCCGTAATAGGGCCCTTCCCACCAGGCGCCGGAAACTGCTCCGGCGGTAATATACTGGATGCCAAGGATATGGATGGTTTCGTAGATGTGAAGATGTCCTTGCAGAACGAGTCTCAGATTGTGGTCTTTGAAGAGTCCGGTCACCTCTTTGGCATTGATAACCACCCAGCTTGGAGAAGCCGCCGCGGTAGTTCCGTAATATATCATTGCCCCGGCAGTG
>JAHYJL010000166.1 GCA_019429045.1 Bacteroidales bacterium | reverse complement strand
GGGGGAGGCCGGGAGGGGGGGCGAACGATGGGAGGGCCAGGGAGGGGGCTGATATCATCGGATTTCGGAATCTGCCGCCATCCCTCCTCCAATGCAGTGTATTTGCACTGAAAGTAAAATTTAAAGAGGGTGTCTCAAAAGTCAAAAAGTCTCGTTTTTTTAGTAGTCCGACGACTGAAGCCGTCGGCTCCAACCTTTGTAACATACTCGGAACCAACGGCTTTAGTCGTTGGAGCACGACCAAAATCCAGGCAGTAAGTCGATTGCATAGACTTTTGAGACACCCTCTGTAAATCCTCAGATTTAAAATAACCTGTTTAATCTTGAGTCAATCAGTCCAATAAATGCTTCCTTCACCTGATCCGGAAGAAAACTAATGGAGATCATCTCTTGCCCCCGGTTGTCCATATTTGAAAATTTCCGGAATACATTTTCAATGGCTTTTCCGGGCACATGGCAATTGGTCATGGCTGACCGGAAATCACTGAGGGTGATTTTTCGTTTTTTACCATTCAGGCTCAGTGCCAGTTCTTCATAGTCTCTCTTCACAACCAGCGCCGATGCTACCATATCGTAAGCAGGGCAGAGAGACCATCCTATGCCTGGCCTATTGATCAGTGAGAAATTTTTCAGGTGCATATCAGCATTGCCCGTCAGGAATGAAAAGACGACCTGTTCAAAAAAATTCACGATATCCAGCATCGGATTTGCCGAATATTTTAAAATAGCCTTTCCGATTTGCTCGTAAGACCCTTTGTATTTATTCTCTGTCAACCTTTCTGTGAGCTGACACATGTCTTCCATATGCAATTTACCCTTTTTTGGCCGATCAACTCTTTTTGTGATGTAAGCTAATGATCCACTTGCCAACCGGATTAAAGAATGAGGGACTGTCGCGATTTCACTTTTTTCTGCAAGGTGCATGGTCAGGTCTTCCAGTTCCGGGAGATTTGGATACTTTAGAGTTGCAGGTTTAAGTATATAATTTCCCCATAATCCAACTATAGTAAATCTTTGCGGTATTTCACCATTTTTTAGTTTTTCAAGATGTAAAGATAATTTCGGCTGCACACCTGTTACGACCGACTGGCTTCTGATTACCTGCTCACCTAGTTCTATCATTTGGCTCTCAGAATAAGGCAGAATTGGTGGCATGGATGCTCCAAAAAACTTTCTGCTACAAGCAGCATGAAAATCCAATTCCTTGGGATTCAGTTCTTCATAACAATACAAACATCGCCTGGTTTCCATATCATTCAATATTGCTGTCATCAATTATACTCACAGCACCAATGCAATCCCTGCAGCAAGCCAGTAAGAGTCCCATTCGGTCACGGTTATTAATTTTCCAGTTTTTCTCCGCGATTTCCAGAAGCCATCCCTCGGGTATTAATCCGTCAAAGAATGGAAACATCACCTTACTTAAATATGGTTCAGATTTAATTGGAAGGGTAAGGCTGACCGGCTCAGCATCTTTTTTCTGAACGTATTGCGGATCGTATTGAAAAACAAACCCTTCTTCAGT
The DNA here is from genome assembly GCA_019429045.1 of Bacteroidales bacterium. Taxonomy (GTDB): domain Bacteria; phylum Bacteroidota; class Bacteroidia; order Bacteroidales; family JAGOPY01; genus JAGOPY01. The sequence goes on along the minus strand of JAHYJL010000166.1, from coordinate 4,052 downwards.
TTCTGAAAGCACTCCTGCTATTATGTCGTTAAAAAATACTTTAGCTTTCCTCATTGATGAGTGCGTTGCGGTCCAGCGGTACCGGGCCAAGTTCATAACCAAACATCAGCAATACCTGGTTTACTTTGTCCATCCGAAGAGATGTTTTTCCCTGTTCCATATCCCGGATGAACCGGAGACCCACCCCGGATTTTATGGCAAGTTGCTGTTGCGTGATCTTCAGTCGCTTTCTTTTTTCTTTCAGGAACACCTGAAGTGGGTGCATGCGGTTTTTCATAATTATACCCTTTAAGGTGCAAAGATAATACAATATAGTTTAAATATACTATATCGGGTATAAAAAATGAATATTATATAATTTTATACCTTAATGGGTATAGTATGTCATTTAAAGCCTGTTCGAGTTCATGGTAGGAGTGGCCATGTCGGACCGCCAGATCTTCCAGCGGGAGTTTATGCCGGATATTTACGCGTGATCCTTACTTGAGAGCGTTCTTCCAAAGGTAATAGGCCAGTTCCTTGCCCGCCTTGGCATAGGCTTCCTGGATCCGCAGACCGGTGTCAAAATCGTAGCCCATGGCAGTCCGACCGGGAGAATTCATGATCCGGATCATGCCAATGGAATTGTCTGGATCATCTGTTTCAACAAGGTGAACCTCCAGGTTAACACTGGCATCCATGCGGGTGATGCCGATGTTGAATCCCGGCTCGGTGAAGGTCGTCTTAACAATGAGGGTGTATTTTGAATCCTCATACTTGTCAATCTTCAAATTCGTCTTCCTGGCTTTCATCTGGTTGTTGAACTCCTCTTCAAAGCGGGGATGAAACCGGGCATCCCGGTCGTTTACCCACGCCACCTGCCAGCTGTCGCCCGAACCCGGCTCCTTGGCATTGTACTCTGCGGATTTCTTCCGGATGTAATCGGCTTCGCTTTGCTTGCCGACCTTCATGTTGTCGTAAACGTACTCAACCTCAACGGATGTAACGCCCTTTAACGCTGCAAATGAACCAGATTCAACTTTGATCTTCTGCCCGGACACCTGCGATGTGAACAGGATGAAGGCAATGGCACTGATAAATAGAATTGCTTTTTTCATGATGTTATAGATTTACTAATAGGTAAATGAAATTCAAAATTAAAACTTTTAATGGAATATGATTGAAACTTGATATATAGATTTATTTAGGCATCGGGGCTGTCCTTTTCTAAGGCAGCCCCTTTTTCTTCCTATCTTTGCAATTCAAAATCACCTGCATACAATGGATAACCGTCGCCGCCTCATCATATATTTCCCGATCGTCCTGGCGCTTTTCATCGTTCTCGGCATCTGGCTTGGCTATCGCCTCTCTTCCGCTTCCGCCGGGAAAACCGATAAGATATTGTTCATCAAGCCGCCACAACGCGATAAGGTCATCAACCTGATCGACTATATCCTGCAGGACTATGTCGATTCGGTGAGCCGGCAGGACCTTACCGAGAATGCCATCAAGGGAATCCTCGACAAGCTCGACCCTCATTCGCAATACATCTCTGCGGAGGATTTTGCCGACCTGGAAGACCAGCTGCACAGCAATTTTGAGGGGATCGGCATCCAGTTCCGCATCGAAAAGGATACCATCATGGTGATCCAGACCATTCCGGGCGGGCCGTCGGAAAAGGCGGGCCTGCTGGCCGGCGACCGCATTGTACAGATCAATGACTCGCTGGTAGCCGGCATCGGCATCACCAACCGGGATGCGGTGCGGCAACTCAAGGGGAAAAGGGGATCGGTGGTGAAGGTCGGCGTGCAGCGCCACGGTGTCGATGGACTGATCGATTTTGACCTGGTGCGGGATGTCATTCCAACCTATAGCATCGATATCGCCTACATGGTCGACGATGTGACAGGCTACATCAAGCTCAGCCGCTTTGCCGCCAATACCTACGAGGAATTCCTGGCCTCGCTGCGAAAACTCATGGCGCAGGGGATGGAGAAGCTGATCCTCGACCTCAGGGGAAACACCGGTGGTTATTTGCAGGCTGCCATCAACCTGGCCGACGAGTTCCTGCCTGAAAAAGCGCTGATTGTTTACACCGAAGGCAACAGCCGCCCGAACAACTATGCCTATGCCACCAAAAGAGGCATTTTTGAAGAGAATGAACTGATCATTTTGATCGACGAGGCCTCTGCTTCGGCCAGCGAGATTGTCGCCGGCGCGGTGCAGGACAACGACCGGGGCTTGATCATCGGCAGAAGATCGTTTGGGAAAGGGCTGGTACAGGAGCAGATGACCTTCCCCGATGGCTCCGCCATACGGTTGACCGTCGCCCGCTATCACACCCCCACCGGGAGGTATATCCAGCGGCCGTATACCAACGGAGCAAAAGAGTATTACGAGGAGCTTTACGAGCGCTATGCCGGCGGTGAAATGGAAAACCCCGACAGCGTAGCTTTTGGTGACACCATCAAGTATTACACCCCCGGCGGCAGGGTGGTTTACGGCGGGGGGGGGATCATGCCCGATATCTATGTGCCGCTTAAAGCGGAGGAAACAGACAAGCTTTACAACAGGATGATCCACCAGAACCTCATTTTCCGCTATGCATTTGAATACACCGACCGGGAACGGAATGCGCTGCGGAAATACGAAACGGTGGAATCGTTCATCAACGGGTTCAGGGTAACGGACGAGCTTTACAAAGGGCTGCTCGATTATGCCAGGGAGCAGGAACTGTCGTTCACCCAGCGGGAAGCCCGCGATTCGGAACGGAAAATCAAGATCCTGCTGAAAGCCTACATAGGCCGCAACCTCCTCGACGACGCCGCGTTCTACCCGATCTATCACGAAGTGGATCGGATCTTCCAGGCGGCGCTGAAGGAGGGACTGTAGGACTGTAGGACTGTAGGACTGTAGGACGGTAGGACGGTAGGACGGTAGGACGGTAGGACGGTAGGACGGTAGGACTGTAGGACTGTAGGACGGTAGGACTGTAGGATTTATATGCACCATTTTTCTGATTGATTGTACATCACGATCAGTTTTCCAATAATTCTTGAATACTCATTCAGAAGCGTTTCTGTGCTTTCTTCTGACAGGTAATTGCAGGCAAATGCAAAATTTACCCAAACACGGGTTTCGGCCGCTTCAGCTATAGAATCGGATAAATGCGAAGAGAAATTTTTAGGATATTTTCGTCTGTAAAAAGCTTCAGCAATATTTGCACAGACTGACCTTGATGACCTCCTAATCTGGTCAGTTAATGAATACTTTTCTTCTTTCGGAAAAGTCAAGGTTAAATTAAAGATTGACATTGCACTTTCAAAAGCAATCTTATAAACCTCTAAATCTTCATGATTGGTAATTTTCATAACAAGTGTTTTTACTTGTTAATCAGGAAATACCAATGAATATACCCGTTGTGTTAATAACTTTTTCGGTTTTAATAACCCCCACAATCCCCATTAAATCTCTTACAGTCTTACAGTCCTACCCTCCTACCCTCCTACCCTCCTACCCTCCTACCCTCCTACAGTCTTACAGTCTTACAGTCTTACAGTCTTACAGTCTTACAGTCCTACCCTCCTACCGTCCTACCCTCCTACCGTCCTACTCCACCGTAACCGACTTCGCCAAATTCCTCGGCTGGTCGACGTTGCAGCCGCGCAAGACGGCGATGTGGTAGGAGAGGAGCTGCAGCGGGATGGTGGCCAGCAGCGGTACGAGCATCTCTTCCGTTTCGGGGATCTCGATGACGTGATCGGCGCTTTCGCGCACCAGCTCGTCGTGTTCCGTCACGATGGCGATGATCTTTCCCTTTCGGGCCTTAACCTCCTGGATGTTGCTGAGCACTTTGTCATAGGTGCCTTTGTTGGTGGCGACGAACACCACGGGCATCTCCTCGTCGATCAGGGCGATGGGGCCGTGTTTCATCTCGGCGGCAGGATAGCCTTCGGCGTGGATGTAAGAGATTTCCTTCAGCTTAAGGGCTCCCTCCAGGGCTACGGGGAAGTTGTATCCGCGCCCCAGGTAGAGGAAGTTGCGATGGTTCTTGTACAAGGCGGCGATTTCCT
>JAHYJL010000165.1 GCA_019429045.1 Bacteroidales bacterium | reverse complement strand
CTCCGCCCTCATCAACGAAGTGGTCGAAAGCTATGACGACCATTTCTCAGTTGAATTAAACCAGGTGAAATTGCACCCAGGACAGATGGAAATTACCGGTATGATGCAGAAAATCCTCACCGGAAGCAAACTCACGCATAAAAGGGCCGAAGAACTCTTCAACGGCGTCAACGGAGAGACCATCTTCACAAAAAAGATACAGGAATATTATTCCCTGCGCTGCATCACCCAAATCCTGGGGCCGGTAACCGATACGATCAGGAATGCGGAACAGGTCATCCTCAATGAGATCAACTCGGTGAACGACAACCCGGTTATCGATTACCGGAATAAGAATGTTTTCCATGGGGGGAATTTCCATGGGGATTATGTGGCGCTGGAAATGGACAAGCTCAAAATTTCAATCACGAAATTATCGATGCTGGCCGAGCGACAGCTGAACTTCCTGATGAACGACAAGCTGAACGGCAAACTGCCCCCGTTTGTCAACCTGGGCGTCCTGGGGCTGAACCTGGGCATGCAGGGGGCGCAGTTCACCGCCACCTCTACCGTGGCTGAAAATCAATCGCTATCCACCCCTGCCTATATTCATAGCATCCCAACCAACAACGACAACCAGGATGTGGTCAGCATGGGCACCAACGCTGCGCTGATGACCTGCCGCATCATTGAAAACAGTTACGAGGTGATGGCCATCCACCTGATCACTTTGCTTCAGGCAATTGATTACCTGAAGATAGAAAATAAAATGGCTCCTTTCACGAAAGATATTTACCATAAACTCAGGACGTTGGTTCCGGTTTTTGTGGAAGACCATCAAATGTCGCCTGATATTGCCAGGATGAAACAATACCTGCTGCAGAACAACCCTGGTTTATCATTATGAAAAAATACGCACTGGTTACCGGAGGATCGAGGGGGATCGGCAGGGAAATCTGCATGAAGGTAGCTGCACTGGGCTATGCTGTGATCATCAATTACAAGACGAATGATGAAGAGGCGCAGCATACCCTGGAAATGATCCTGCATGGCGGAGGCGAGGGGGAACTGCTCAAATTTGACGTATCTGATCCCCAGGCGATAGACAAGGCGCTGGATGAATGGTTCGAGTCGCACCACGAAGCTTATATCGCCGTTCTGGTAAACAATGCCGGTATCCGCCGCGACAACCTGCTTGTTTTCATGAGCGATGCCGAATGGAATGACGTGCTCAGCACCAACCTGGGCAGCTTCTTCCACATCACCCGGAAGGTATTGAAAAACATGCTGATTAATCGTTATGGCAGGATTGTGAATGTGGTATCGCTGTCGGGGATCAAAGGATTGCCGGGCCAGACCAACTATTCGGCAGCCAAGGCGGGGATGATCGCTGCCACGAAAGCGCTGGCGCAGGAGGTCGGGCGGAAGAACGTCACGGTGAATGCTGTCGCTCCGGGCTTTATCCGCACCGATATGACAAAGGACATGGATGAGAAAGACTTCAAAGCGCTGATCCCGCTGAACCGCTTCGGCAATCCCGAAGAGGTCGCAGAAGTGGTGGCGTTCCTGGCATCGGATAAGGCATCGTATATTACCGGTGAGGTTGTGTCTGTTAATGGAGGCATATATACTTAATGCTTAATGCTTAATTTTTAATGCATAATGCGAAATTATTAATTAAGAATTAAACATTAAGAATTATTAATTATGAATTACTAATTAAGAATTAAACATTAAAAATACCACGTGAAGCGTGTTGTAATAACGGGAATGGGCATTTACTCGACGATCGGGAAGAATCTCTATGAGGTCAGGGACTCATTGTATCATGGAAAATCAGGTATAGGGCTAGATTTATCGCGGAAGGAACTGGGTTTCAGATCTTCCCTGACGGGGATTTTAGATCGGCCGTATTTGAAGGGGATGCTGGACCGCCGGCAGCGGGTAGGAATGCCCGAACAAGCTGATTATGCTTATATTGCAACGGTTGAGGCGCTGAAACAGGCCAATATTGACCAGGATTACCTCACGCAGATCGGAGCTGGCATTTTATTCGGCAACGACAGCTCAGCCATACCCGTGATCGAAGCCATTGACATCATGCGTGAGAAGAAAGACACCGCGCTGGTCGGGTCGGGCTCCATTTTCCAGACAATGAACTCCACGATTTCGATGAACCTGTCGGTGATCTTCAAGCTGAAAGGGGTCAACATGACGATCAGCGGCGCCTGCGCCAGCGGCTCGCATGCTGTGGGGCTGGCCTACCTGCTGATCCGGAGTGGTTTGCAGGATTGTATCATCACCGGGGGCGGCCAGGAGATCAACAAGGAATCGATGGGCAATTTTGATGCGCTGAATGCTTTTTCTGTCAGGGAAGATGAGCCGCAGAAGGCCTCCCGTCCGTTCGACCGCGACCGCGATGGCCTGGTGCCCAGCGGCGGCGCCGCCACCCTTATCCTTGAAAGTTTTGAATCGGCCCAAAAACGCGGGGCGAAAATATTGGCCGAGGTGATCGGGTACGGCTTTTCCTCTAACGGCGAACATATAAGCGTCCCAAACATAGAAGGGCCGGTGAAATCGATGCAGATGGCCATACACGACGCCGGGATCACACCGGGTGAGATTGGCTACATCAACGCCCACGCTACCTCCACCCCGGTCGGCGACGCTAAGGAAGCCGAAGCGATCGCTCTTGTCTTCGGCGAAAAACAACCCTGTGTCAGCTCCACCAAATCTATGACCGGCCACGAAATGTGGATGGGCGGCGCAAGCGAGATCATCTATTCTATCCTCATGATGCAAAACGGCTTCATCGCCCCCAATATCAACTTCGAAAACCCCGACGAATTCTCGGCAAAGCTCAACATCGTCTCCCAAACCATCGAAAAACCTTTCAACATATTCCTTTCCAACGCCTTCGGTTTTGGCGGGACGAACAGCACGCTCATTGTCAGAGGGGCGTAGGGCTTAGAGCATAGAGCATAGGGCGTAGGGTTTTGGTTGTTAGTGTTTAAACCCTGGATTGAATTAAGAGGGTGTTTCAAAAGTCGTTCCATACCATCTTTTTTGTGCTCCGACGGGTGAACCCGTTGGTGCAAGAATAATAAACGGCATACAACAATGTAAAAACGACTTCTGATACAGCCTCTGTCAATCGTCCTTGGCGAGACGGAACTCCCCAGTCCTTGATTACTGGTTTCTGCTAAATGTCCATTAATGTCGCGAGCGTAGCGAGCTAATGCCATATTTTTTCCAGAAACAAGAAACCAGAAACAAGAAACCAGAAACAAGAAACGCTAAAGGTTCCTCGTATTATAAGCACTGCGCTTAACGACCCCCGGAAAGACAGGATGGCAGTATTTCACGAAAAATTCGATGCTGCTGCGGCTCTTGCCGTGAACAGTGTTGTTCATAGTATAATCATAGGCAACGCCGGCGGTGACGCCGTTATAGGTGATGCCCGCCATCAGGCCGGCGGCCCGCTCGGTGCGGAAAAACACCCCTCCCCACACCAGGTCATTGTAAGTGACGATCGCGTTGAGGTCGACCTGGACGGAGCCCTGGGTGGCTTTCAGCAGGAAGCCGGGCGTAAGAACTACCGTGCGCCGGCGCTTCCGGTCGAGTAAATCGAAATGATAACCGGCCATCACGTAATAGTGCCGGGCCAGGTCGAATTCCGGGCCGCCAATCTCCGATGAAGTGCCCAGCATGTTGCTGATGGAAACCCCGGCGTAAAACTTCCGTGGAATGTTGTAATGAAATCCCAGCCCCAGGTCAGTAACCATGCCGCTGCCATCCGATCCGAAAGGGATGGAGGGATCCTCTCCCATCGGCTGCAGTTTTGTATAATCGATGGTCTTATGCCTGAGATCCAAAGCCAGGCCACCACTGAGCATGTGGTTGTTCGGAAAGATTTGGTGGTAGGCGTAGTGCAGCTTAATATCGATATTCCGCTCAAAGCCCAGCCTGTCGTACTGGAAGGTAAGCCCGGCGCCGCTTTTGATGGCGTAGATGGGCATATCGGCGGTAATCCCGTATACCTGCGGGTTGATCGGATTTCCCTCCGCATCCTGCAAACCGACCCACTGGCTCCTGCCATACCCGGTCAGGCATACCGCACCCGAAACACCCGCCACGGCCGGGTTCAGGTTTAGCTTGTTGAACATATACTGCGTCATCTGCGGCTCCTGCTGGGCCAGCAAGTCCGGCAGAAAAGCCAGAAACAGTATGCTGAATAATATCTTTCTCATATTGATCATTTGAAAATGAGTTGAGATGCGTTTTCATCTATTGTATAACTGCCCATCCTGCTGAGCAGATCCTGCCCGACCAGGAGCCGGTTTCCGGTTCCTGTAATGACCTTCACCTTTGCATTATCCAGGACAATTTCGCCGCCCAGCCTCGCCTTTTTGAAGACAAGGGTTGCATTCTCCGCAATCCGGCCATCTTTCATGATCTCTTCAAAATCCCCATCAAAATCATTCCGGTTGATCGCCCCCTTTTTCAAAAGATCAAGCACAATCTCTTCATCAATCAGGGTTTCCGGAGAATCGGGGGAAAAAACAGCTTCCACACCATAGTCGTTCAGGTAAAATGTTGTCATGATCTGACTATCAGCGGTGTAAGTGAAATCTATATTCACTGATGAAGTATCGGATATGATCTGTATGACGCGTAGCCTCGCCTGGGATGGAGTCCCTGCTGCAGTTTTGTAATCTTTGGCCAGGACGAAAAATTCGGTGCGCCGGTTCAGTTGAAAAGCAGCCTCCTGGATATCTTTGGTGAGAAGCGAATAAACGAACTGGTCATTCAGCTCTGTGCCGGCTTTGAAATGATAGTTCTCCTTTACAACATCTTTATTCAATATCCTGAAAACCCGTTCACCATAGCCTTTGGCCACCAACCGGCCGGGATCGATCCCCTGGCTGATGAGGAAATCGACCACCGACTGCGCCCTTTTCTGCGACAGCACATCGTTGTACTCATGCGAGGCCCGGGAATCGGTGTGCGAACGGAGCTCGATGATCAGGGTCTCGTTGATCCGCAGCAACTCGACAAGCTGCATCAGCGAATCTTCGTACTGTGGTTGCAACCGCCAGTCATCCAGTGCATACAGGATGTCGGGCAGCACGATGGGCTGGTCGGGAATGGGCTCCAGCAGGTAATCAAACCTGAAATGGTGGTCGTCCTGGTAAATCCGCGAGGTAAATTCCTCTTTCTGCGCGAAATAATTATCTTTTTTGATAAACAAAATATAATCGCTGTATTCTTTCACATAGGTGGTATCGAACCGGAACCGGCCCTGCTGATCCGTATACACGGAAACGCTGTCGCCATTTTCACTGATCAGCAACGCCTGGGTCCCAGGCAACGGTAAAAGGGTCATCTGGTCCCTAACCTGTCCGGAAGCGGTGAACAGCATGGTGCGCCGGGTGAATGCGTAAATATCATCGCCCCCTTTTCCACCGGTGCGGTTAGAGGTAAAATAACCTTCTTCACCGGGGATTTTGAAGATAATCCCGAAATCATCATAGCCCGAGTTGATCGGACGGAGCAGGTTTTCCGGGGCGCTCCAGGCATTGTTCCTGAGAACTGACATGAAAATGTCAAGCC
>JAHYJL010000164.1 GCA_019429045.1 Bacteroidales bacterium | reverse complement strand
GGGTTTAGCCAGCGCAATGTGGCCGTGATGATCGATGGTATCCCTGTTAATGATATGGAGAATGGCTGGGTCTATTGGTCGAATTGGTTTGGCCTGGATATCGTGACCCAACGCATCCAGGTGCAGCGGGGCCTGGGGGCCAGTAAACTGGCCCTGCCTTCCGTAGGCGGGACGTTGAATATCATCACTGCCGGGATTGACCAGAACAGGCAGATCAAACTCAAGCAGGAGGTAGCCAACGACGGCTATTTCCGGACTTCGCTCGGATACACCTCCGGGCAGCTTCCCAAAGGATGGGCCGTCACGGCTGCAGGCTCTTACAAGACCGGGGAGGGATGGGTCGACAGGACCTATACCGAAGGCTGGTTTTATTACCTGAAGATCGATAAAAAACTGGGCAATCATATCCTGAGTTTTTCAGCAATGGGCGCTCCCCAGGAACACGGGCAGCGCCGGTTTAAAAAACCATTGGCCACCTATGATCTTGAATATGCAGAAAAACAAGGCGTGGACGTTTCCCCGGGATCGTATTTCAGCGCTACATACATCGATACCAATTATATGGTTGATAAAGGCCTGCGGTATAACCCGGACTGGGGAAAATATGTCGACAAGGACGGAAATGAAATCATCCTGAATGAGAAGGTGAATTATTACCACAAGCCCCAGTTCACACTCCGGGATTTCTGGAATATCAATGAAAAACTTTATCTGTCTAATATCGTTTACGTATCCCTGGGAAATGGGGGAGGTACTTCGCTGAAGCGTTCCGTCAAGGCCGATCAGGGTTTTATCACACCTGAAGGGCAGATCGATATGCAGCGGTATTACGATATCAACACCGATCCGGCAACAGCGACCGATCCTCTGCACCCCGGCGAGCTGAAATCTTACCAGTTCCTTCGCGCACAGGTAAACAACCACCAATGGTATGGGCTTTTATCTACCTTTAATTACTCGATCAATGATAAGCTGACCCTATCGGGAGGGATTGACCTGAGAAGATATACCGGGGAACACTATGAAAAGATATATAACCTGATGGGCGGCGAATATGCCAAGGACTCCGATAACAATAACCGTGACAAGAATGCCCAGCTGCGGGAAGGCGATAAGATCTATTATCACAATGATGGTAATGTTCAGTGGGGTGGATTTTTCAGCCAGCTTGAATACCAGACAGGCAGCCTCTCAGCATTTGTAAACATCACCGGCGCTTACAGCGGTTATAAAAAGATCGATTATTTCCTGGAGCGGGTGATCCATGTGGGGGATACCACACTCAAGGTCGAATGGGGCATACCGGTGGAATACAATGGGGTCGTCTATGATGAAAATTCACCGGGATTGGAATACCAGCAGTCTGACTGGTACTGGAAACCCGGCTATACGGCAAAAGCCGGAGCGAATTACAACCTGACCGAAAGATCGAATATTTTCATCAATGCCGGTTACCTCTCCAAAACCCCCAGGTTCAACAATGTCTATGACCGTTACTCGGTGGAGTTGTTAACCCATATCGAGAATGAAAAGATCGCCGCCGTGGAGATCGGCTATACCTACCGGACTAAAATAATTGCGCTGAATGCCAACACGTATTACACCGACTGGAGGAATGCGCCCGGTTTTCCGGTATCTTATCCGATCGACGAAAATGAATTTGGTTATGGCAACATCCAGGGCATGGATGCACGCCATATGGGGCTGGAGGTGGATTTTGCCGTGAACATCATGAAAAACCTGACGGTGGAAGGGTTGCTGTCTCTTGGAGACTGGCGCTGGACCTCCGAAGATACGGTCAAACTTTATAACCAGAATAATACATTGGCGCGCACCGAATATTTCAACGCCAAAGGCATTCATGTCGGCGATGCAGCCCAGTTTCAAATGGCCGCCAGCATCCGGTGGGAAATTATCAAATACCTCTACCTGAAAGGTCAGCTTACATATTTTGACCGGTATTATGCCGACTTCAACCCGTTCGACCTCGATCCAGATAAAAATCCGGCAGGATTTGACGAAGATGGAAACCCGCTGGATACCTGGATGCTTCCTGCTTATACATTGCTGGATTTTCACGCCGGCTATTCCTTCAAAATTCAAAAAGTCCGGTTGGATATCCGGGGTAGCCTGCTGAATGCTTTGGATGCCACGTATATCTCTGATGCTTCCAATAATGATTCATTTTCAGTGGTCACCAAAGACAATGACGCCAAATCTGCCGGCGTTTTTTACGGCCTGGGCCGAAGATTCAACATTTCATTAACTTTATCATTCTGATTCATGAAAACTATCAAGATTTTTGCACTTATTATTACTGTTTTTCTTACTTCATTTCTATCAGCCCAACCTACCGGCTATTATAACGGTACCGAAGGGAAAAGCGGTGAAGAACTCAAATCGGCGCTGAATGAGATTATCAGCGGACACACAGTATATTCCTATTTTTTCTCCAAAGAGATATTCAAACTTTCGGATGCCGATCCCAATAACCCGAACAATGTGATCATGGTTTATACCGGCCGGTCGCATCCCAATAATGATTATGGCAATGGGTCAAATCAACTGAACCGTGAACATGTCTGGGCCAAATCCCATGGTAATTTCGATGGCGTTCAGCCAATGAATGGTGATGTTCATAATCTCAAACCGGTGGATGCTTCCGTCAATATCGACAGAAGCAATAAGGATTTTGACAACGGGGGCACACAGCATCCGGAAGCCACCGGTTGTTATTACACCGATGCTACCTGGGAGCCGCGTGATGAGGTGAAGGGTGATATTGCCCGGATAATTCTTTATATGGATGTCAGGTATGAAGGAAAAAACGGTGAACTTGACCTCATGGCTGTGGATGAAGTAAATACATACCCATATCCAAAGCATGGCAGACTGTCGACCCTGCTGGAGTGGAACCTGATGGATCCCCCGGATGATTTCGAAAGGAACCGCAACAATGTCATTTATTCATTCCAGAATAACAGGAACCCTTTTATCGACAACCCCCATCTTGCCGAATTGATCTGGTCAGGCGCCCAGCCATCCGCTATATCTGTTGCCAATGTGAGACAGGAGCCGGTCGTGCCACAAGCCAGTGTTCCCATCACGATTTTTGCGGATATATCCAGCACAGCCGGAAATATTACTGATGCGACATTATATTATGGGTATTCCTTTCAGAATTTAACCGAAGAGCTGGACATGGAAGGCAGCGGTAGTTCCCTGTATGCCGTCATCCCCGGCCAAAACCAAAATACCCGGGTATATTTCCGGATAGAGGCCCAGGATGGTTCGAACACTTTTAGCACGGTTACTTATAATTTCTATGTTCCCAGAACCTTCACCGGGACCCTTACCTCTATCTATGATATTCAGGGACAGGCTGCCAGCAGCCCTTATGCAGAACAGGTTGTCAGTACTACCGGTGTCGTAACGGCTAATTTTGGCACGAATTACTTCCTCCAGGATGGCGAGGGTGCCTGGAACGGCCTGTTTATCTACGACCCGGGCCGGAACCCCAGTGTAGGCGACAGCCTTATTCTCACCGGGACCATCACCGAGTATTATGGGAAAACGGAAATGAAAAGCATTACCGGCTATTATTTCATTTCAGCGAATAACGCGTTGCCTGCCCCCGTTAACATCACATGCGCGGAGGCTGACGAACCCTACGAAGGGGTGTTGGTCCGGGTAGATAATGCGACGTGTACCGATCCGAATTACTGGGCAAACTTTTATATGTGGACCGTTAACGATGGTACAGGTGATTTGCTGATTCACAATACCAATGTGTTTGAATATGAACCGAAAGAGGGAGACGCTTATGATATCACCGGCCCCCTGGATTATGACTTTGATGAATGGAAAATCCAGCTCCGCTTTGAAACCGATGTGCAGTCGGGTGTAGATAACATTCCTCCCCAGGTTAGCTCACTGGATGTCATTACATCTACCGTCCTGAAATTGCAGTTTTCTGAAGAGGTAGACCAGGCTTCTGCAGAAACCCTGTCCAATTACAGCATCAATAACAATGTTGTCGTCCAGCAGGCCAGTGTCCACTCCATCGTTAAATCACAGGTCTTCCTGACGGTCAGCCCGCTAGAAGGAGGTGATTATGAGCTGACTGTCCAAAATATAGCCGATCTGGCCGGTAATGTCATGCCGGTAACAGTCGTTCCCTTCAGCTCAACCGGTATTTATGATCATGTTAAATACACTGTTGTAAATGTTTTCCCCAATCCTTCACAAGGATTGTTTCAAATGAGATTCTCTGAAGAAATGGCCGGAAATGCCATGCTGAAGTTTTATAGCCTTACAGGGCATAAAGTCCATTCTCAGGAAATCAATTTTAATGAGGAATTGCAAATTAATGTTGATGTCAGCCATCTGAGCTGTGGGGTATACTTTGTTGAAATAGCTGGCGACGCATTTGCCTCGCGTTTTAAAGTGATCATCTATTAAAGCATACTGTTAGGATAAATTGCCTAACTTGCATTGTTTTTTCTGATATTATAAATTTATTCAAAAGTGTCTGACAGCCTGGTGATCATACCGACCTTCAACGAAAAGGAAAATATTGAAAAGATAATACGTTTTGTCTTTTCGCTAAAGAAGGACTTCCATGTCCTGGTGGTGGAGGATAACTCTCCTGACGGGACCGCCGATATTGTCAGACGTGTGATGAAAGATTTTCCCGGCAGGCTTTTCATGGAAGAACGCACGGGAAAACTTGGACTGGGCACGGCTTATTTGCATGGATTCAAGTGGGGGCTGGCCAAAGGGTATGAATATATCTTCGAAATGGATGCTGATTTCTCGCACAACCCCGAAGATTTGCTGAGACTATATGATGCCTGTGCAGTCCAGGGAGCCGATGTAGCTGTCGGCTCCAGGTATATCCGGGGCGTGAATGTGGTGAACTGGCCGATGGGAAGGATCCTCATGTCGTATTATGCTTCGGCCTACGTCAGGCTTATTACCCGCATGAAAGTGCGGGATACGACAGCCGGTTTTGTATGCTACCGGCGAAAAGTCCTCGAAGCCATCAATCTGGACCGGATCCGGTTTATCGGGTATGCTTTCCAGATTGAAATGAAATATACCGCCTGGAAATTGGGGTTCAGGATTTTCGAGGTGCCCATCATTTTTACTGACAGAACCGAGGGACAGTCGAAAATGAGTTCCGGTATTTTCAAGGAGGCCGTGCTGGGAGTAATCAGCCTCCGTTGCCAGAATATTCACAAAATTCACTGCAAATAAGGTCATTCCTTACAGGCAGGACTTTCAATTAGTTGAAAACTTCAGCGTATGCCGGGAAATCACTATATTTACAATGCGAAGATCGTCAATGAGGGAGAGGTTTTCCAGGGGGGAGTCATTATCCGGGATGGTCTGATCAGAAAAATTATCAGGCAGGATGATCCTCTGGATGCGCAGGAGGTCCGCGGGATGCCTGCCCTGGATGCGGGCGGAAAATTCCTTATCCCCGGTGTGATCGACGACCAGGTCCATTTCCGCGAGCCGGGCCTGACCCATAAAGGCGATATTTATACCGAAAGCCGGGCCGCCGTCGCCGGTGGCGTTACTTCCTTCATGGAAATGCCCAACACCCAACCT
>JAHYJL010000163.1 GCA_019429045.1 Bacteroidales bacterium | reverse complement strand
ATGGGGGCAGGGGGGCATGGAGGAGGGGAAGAGGGGAAGAGGGGAAGAGGGGAAGAGGGGAAGAGGGGAACAATTGGGTAATCGAGCTGTACGGCAAGAGATTCACAAGTTAAATGGCCAGTTTTCCGAGCCGTTCTTTAATACCAAAATCCTGGTTCACCTTTTTTAGCACACCCGGTTGCAGATTTATTTATTTCTTATCTTCGCCCGTCGTTAAAACTAAAAATCAAGAATCATGACTGAAAAGCTAAAACAGACCCTCCGGGAATCCAAGACAGCCCGGTGGACAGCACTGGGGCTGATCTCATTCACGATGCTGGCGGCCTATTTCTTCGTCGATATGATGGCCCCGCTGCAATCGCTGCTGGAAAAAAAGTACACCTGGCAACCCGACACCTACGGGTTCTTTTCAGGATCGGAATACATGCTCAATGTGCTCGGCTTCCTGATCATTTCAGGGATCATCCTGGACAAAACCGGCATCCGTTTTACAGGGATGACAGCGGCCACGACGATGCTGGTGGGGGGGCTGATCAAATATTATGGCCTTACACCTTACTTTACGGAAGGCGGTTTCGGTTTTGAATTCTTCAACTCATTCTGGACCAGCATGCCGGCAACTGCAAAAGTGGCATCAATAGGTTACGCCATCTTCGGTATAGGGGTTGAAATGGCAGGCATAACCGTCTCTAAAACAATCGTCAAATGGTTCAGGGGGAAAGAACTGGCGCTGGCCATGGGGATGGAGATGGCTACCGCCAGGCTGGGCGCCTCGGTGGCATTCTTTTTCTCCTCCGCCATTGCCGGGGCAGGAAAACCGGGAGAAGATCCCATCAAATCGATCTGGTTCGGCTTAGGCCTGCTGGCCATCGGTTTCCTGACATTCCTGGTTTATGTGTTCATGGATTTGAAGGTTGACAAACAGGACAAGACCAATATAACCGAAGGCCCGGCAGAAGAATTCCGGTTGAGCGATCTCGGAAAGATTTTGACCAACAGAGGCTTTCTACTCATTTCCCTGCTGTGCGTCCTCTTCTATTCCGGGGTATTTCCGTTTCTGAAATATGCGGTGAACATGATGGAGAACAGTTTAGGTATCAGTAACCTGGCAGCCGGAAGAATCAGCGGCCTGCTGCCTGTCGGCACCATTATCCTCACCCCTATCGTAGGCAACTTCCTTGACCGCAGAGGCAAAGGGGCCACTCTAATGATATACGGGGCAGCATTGATGACCATTGCCCATCTCACTTTCGCCCTGGCACCTCTAAACATGGCCCTCGCTATCATCTCCATCGTCATTCTGGGAATCTCCTTTTCACTGGTCCCTGCCTCCATGTGGCCCTCGGTGCCGAAAATCGTGGAAGACCGTTACCTGGGCTCAGCGTATGCCCTCGTATTCTGGATCCAGAACATCGGCCTGATGTTCATTCCCTGGCTGGTAGGCGTGGTGCTGAAGGCTGTGAACCCCGGTGTGGCAGAAAACATTCAGCAAGCCATCCAAAACGGATATACTACGGAGGCCATCCGGGAAGCTGTCCGGCAGGGAGATACATCGCTGACGTACAATTATACCATTCCTATGCTTATCTTTGCAGCTTTGGGCATGGTGGCTGTCCTGCTGGGATACCTGCTTAAGAAGGAAGATAAGAGAAAGCAGTATGGGCTGGAGTTGCCGAATAGGACTGTAGGACTGTAAGACTGTAAGAATTAAATAAGAACCAGGAACCAGAAACCAGAAACACGAAACAAGAAACACGAAACAAATATCACCATGAGCGAAGAGATCAAAAAATTGGAACCGAAAGAGGTTTGGAAGCATTTTTATTCATTGACACGTGTACCCCGGCCGTCGAAGCATGAGGAAAGCATCCAGAAATTCATGATGGATTTCGGGGGGGAGCTGGGGTTGGAAACCCTCCGCGACAAAGTCGGCAACATCATCATCCGCAAGCCGGCCACCCCCGGCATGGAGAACTGCAAGGGCATCATTCTCCAGGCGCACCTGGATATGGTGCCGCAGAAGAACACCTCTACGCAGCATGACTTCACCAAAGACCCGATCATCCCGGTGGTCGACGGGGAATGGGTGAAGGCCAAAGGCACCACGCTGGGCTCCGACAATGGCATAGGCGTGGCGGCGATCATGGCGGTCCTGGAATCCAAAGATATCCCGCACGGTCCCATCGAAGCGCTGCTGACCTGCGATGAAGAGACCGGTATGACAGGAGCCAACGGTCTGCAACCCGGGTTGCTGAAGGGCGATATCCTGATCAACCTCGACTCGGAAGATGAGGGAGAGCTCTATATCGGCTGCGCCGGCGGCGTGGACGTTACGGCGGAGTTTCCGGTCAGGGAAGTGGAAGTGCCTGAGTTTTACATTCCTTACCGCATCAGCCTCACCGGGCTGAAAGGAGGCCATTCGGGACTGGATATCAATTATGGGCGAGGGAATGCCAACAAGATCATGAATGAATTGCTGATGTTTGCCGCGAAAAATGCAGACGCCAGGCTATCGAACATTGAGGGCGGCAATCTGCGTAACGCCATCCCCCGGGAAGCATTTGCCATAGTTGTAATCCCCGAATCCAAAAAGGAAATATTCAAAGCGGTTATTGCAGAATTTGAAGAAAATGCCAAACTGATGTTCAGGGAGGCTGATCCCGGGCTGATGATCTCAGCAGCTCCGACAAAAATGCCGCAGCATGTGATCGATGCGGATTCTCAGACAAGGATTTACCAGGCTATCGATGCTTTGCCCAACGGTATGATCTCGATGCTGAAAGACATGCCCACGGTGGTGGAGACATCCACCAACCTGGCCATTGTGCGGCTGAAAGATGGGAAAGTATTCACCGCATGCCTGCTGAGAAGTTCCGTGGATGAGAAAAAAATGGAGCTGGCCGGAAAAATGAAAACTATCCTGGAAGAAGCGGGAGCTACCGTCACCATCAGTGGCGAATATCCGGGTTGGAAACCCAATGTCGACTCTCCCATCCTGGATGTGATGAAAACCATTTACCAGCAGCGTTTTGGCAAAGTGCCCGAGGTAAAGGTCATCCATGCAGGGCTGGAATGCGGTATCCTTGGTTCGAAATACCCGCACTGGGATATGATCTCCTTTGGCCCGACCATCCGCGGCCCGCACTCTCCTGATGAAAAAGTACACATCGGCACCGTGGGGTTGTTCTGGAAATTTTTACTGGAAACGCTTAAAAGCGTTTAGTGTTTCGTGTTTGGTATTTCGTGGTGAGAGAATATTTTAGATTTGTTTGGAGTTTAGTGCTTGGAATTTGTTTGGATTTTGGTGCTTGTTATTTGGAATTTCAGAATTAAGTTGTACTTTTGCACCTTCAAATTTGAAAAGTCATGAAAAGAACATTCCAGCCATCGAACAGAAAGCGCAAGAACAAACACGGTTTCCGGGAAAGAATGTCGACCAGGAACGGCCGGAAGATTTTATCCAACAGGCGTGCTACCGGAAGAAAAAAATTGTCCGTTTCCGACGAAATGAAATAATTGAAGCTTTTAAAATTAGCTACTGAATAAAGAGGCTGTTTCACGAGATAAACAGCTTTTTTTTGTAGTCCGACGACTAAAGCCGTCGGTTCCAACTTTTGTAACATACTCGGAACCAACGGCTTTAGTCGTTGGAGCAGAAAGTAGCTATTCAAGGTCCGTTGGAGCACGACCCAATTCCAGGCAGTAATTCGATTGCACAGACTTTTAATACAGCCCCTTTCTATTTCACCGAATTTGTTTATTTTCGCCCTTTCGTCAACCGTTCATCCATTTAATCATTGTTCTCCATGAATAAGCAAAAGCGTACAGGTTTCGATAAACTCCTGCCCTATGCCGTTGCATTGATCGTGTTTTTCCTTATCATTATTATATATTTCTCCCCAATATTGGAAGGGAAAAAACTATCCTCCAGCGATGGTGTGCATTTCAAAGGCATGTCGAAGGAAATTGTCGATTACCGCGAAAAGACGGGTGAGGCTCCCCTTTGGACCAATAATATGTTCGGCGGCATGCCGGCTTACCAGATCGCGATGAATTATGATAAAAACCTGATGACTTATGTACACAGAGCCCTCCGGCTGAACTTCCACCTGCCCATAGGGATGGTGATCATTTACCTGCTGGGCTTCTACTTCCTTCTCCGGGTACTGAAGGTTGATCCCTGGCTCAGCATTGCCGGGGCCATTGGTTTCGCCTTCTCTTCCTATCTTTTTATCATCCTGGAAGCAGGACACACATCCAAAGCCTACGCCATTGGATACATGGCCCCTGTCATGGCAGGGGTGATCCTGGCCTACCGTGGAAAGTTCCTGATCGGGGGGATCATTACCGCGATTTTCCTCTCCCTGGAGATCGTGAGCGGTCATCCGCAGATCACCTATTACCTGATGTTCATGGTCCTGATTTATGGCATCGCTGAGCTGGTGCGGCATATCCGGGAAAGACAATTCCCGGCTTTCATCAAGGCATCGTCCGTGCTGGTCGTCGCGGCGATCCTGGCAATACTGACACACACGGCGCATCTCTGGAACACCTATGAATACAGCAAACAATCGATCCGGGGTGCCACAGAGCTGACGACAGAATTAGAGAACCGTACCAGCGGACTTGATAAGGATTATGCAACGGCCTGGAGCTATGGCGTGGCCGAAACCATGACCCTTCTCATCCCCAATTTTCATGGCGGGTCATCGCACGGCTCATTGTCGAAAAATTCGGAGACGTACCGCGTTTTATCCGATAACAGGATCCCCAATGCTGACCAGATCATCAAAGGATTGCCGCTTTACTGGGGGACGCAGCCTTTCACCTCGGGCCCTGTTTATGCAGGAGCGATCATCATCTTCCTGTTCATCTTTTCATTGATTTACCAGAAAGGGCCGCTGAAATGGTGGGGAATTGCCGTAACGGTCCTGTCGATTACACTGGCGTGGGGAAAGAATTTCATGCCGCTCACGGAGTTTTTTCTCGATTATGTCCCGTTGTATAATAAGTTCCGTGCCGTATCCATGATTTTGGTGATTGCCGGATTATCCATTCCTTTGCTGGCATTTATTGCCCTCGACAAGGCATTAAAAGATGAGCGCAAGGATTTGATCTTCAAATACCTGAAATTAAGTCTTTACATTACAGGCGGATTGCTCCTTTTCTTCATCCTGCTGGCCGGAAGCCTTTTCACATTTACTTCTCCCGGCGATGCGCGCATGGAACTGCCCGATTGGCTGATGAGTGCGCTCCGGGACGACAGGCTGCGGATGTTCCGCACCGATGCTTTTCGATCGCTGGTTTTCATTCTGCTTACTTTCGGTCTCCTATGGGCATATCTCAAAAACAAACTGAAACTGGCCTGGGTGCTGGTGATCCTTCCCGCATTGATCCTCATCGATATGTGGCCGGTAAACAAGCGATACCTCAACAATGACGACTTTCTGCGCAAAGCCCTGATTGACAACCCTTACCAGCCGACGCATGTAAATCAGACACCATAAAAATAAGAAAAAATACAGGAAAGTTTTATGAACTTATGCACATTACAAATGAGAAATTTAAGTCTGATAAGAATCCTATAGACAAGAATTGTGGATGTTTCACTTGTCGAAATTATTCAAGAGCTTACCTTAGAC
>JAHYJL010000162.1 GCA_019429045.1 Bacteroidales bacterium | reverse complement strand
CGAACGGTCAACCTTGGATGCATCCTTACCGGAAAAAGCGCCGCCTCCGTGGGCACAGCGTCCACCGTATGTGTCGACGATGATCTTGCGGCCTGTGAGACCGGTGTCGCCGTGCGGTCCGCCAATCACGAACATACCTGTTGGATTGACCAGCAACTTGTGATGGTTGCGGAATAACAGCTTTATCCTTTCCGGTACCAGCGCCCTGACCCGGGGGATGAGGATATTTTCGACATCCTCCCTGATCTTTGCCTGCATCCGGCCAGCATCGTCATCAAACGGATCGTGCTGGGTAGAAACCACAATGGTGTCTATACGGATGGGGTTATTTTTATCATCGTATTCAATCGTGACTTGTGATTTGGAGTCAGGACGAAGGTATGGCATCAGTTTACTTTCCTTGCGGATGGCCGATAATTCCTGCAGCAGGATGTGCGATACCTCGATGGGCATAGGCATGTAATTATCCATATCGTTACAGGCAAAACCGAACATCATCCCCTGATCACCTGCGCCCTGTTCCGATTTCTTCTTCTTCACCACGCCACGTGCGATGTCAGGCGACTGCTCATGGATGGCAGAGATCACCGCACATGAATCGGCATCGAACTGGTACTCCGCTTTGGTGTATCCAATACGGCGAATGGTGTTGCGGACCATTTTATCGATATTTACCCAGCCCCGGGTCCGCACCTCGCCGGCTGTCATCACCAGTCCAGTGGTTACCAGGGTTTCGCAGGCAACCCGCGATTTGGGATCCCATCTCAGGAATTCATCCAATAACGCATCCGATATCTGGTCGGCCACTTTGTCGGGATGGCCTTCCGATACCGATTCTGAAGTAAATAGATAGCTCACTTTGTTATATATTTAATTTGATCGGCAAAACTAATGATATTTTACAAACGGATCAGTCGCGTGTGAGAATTTGAAAAACTTCCTCCAGCCGGAGCTCTTCCCGGCTGAGCGACAGGATGCTGGCGCCTTTGCTGACAGCCAGCTTAAACAATGCCTCGCGGATATCGGTCTGTGTATCCGTTTCCACGACCCAGATATTCGGTTGTTTTTGGGTAATCTTGCTAATTTCTTTAATATTGGCGAGGTCATCACGTGTGACCTTGCCGCTGAATTCGACGGTAACCAGGTTTTTACTGCCTGCGGAGGCCGTAAGGTTACGGGTGGCGTCGTCGGCAATGATGCGTCCCTTATGGATGATGACGGCGCGGTCGCAGATGGCTTCCACCTCCTGCATGATATGGGTGGAGAGCATGACCGTTTTTTCGGCGCCGATGGTTCTGATCAGGCCCCTGATCTCCTGGATCTGGTTGGGATCAAGCCCCGAGGTAGGCTCATCCAGTATCAGCACCTCCGGATCGTGGATCAGCGCCTGGGCCAGCCCGACCCGCTGCCGGTAGCCTTTCGATAACGCCCCGATCTTTTTCCTCTGCTCCAGCGTCAGTCCCGTCAGCTCAATCATCTCCTTCACCCGTCCCTTCACATTTCCCCTGATCTTATGGATTCCCGCGACGAACTCCAGGTATTCCCGCACATACATCTCCAGGTAAAGCGGGTTATTTTCCGGCAGGTAACCGACTTTTTCACGCACCCTGATAGACTCCTCAAAGATGTCATGGCCGCAGACGCTGACCTCTCCCTCGGTTGGCGGAATAAAGCATGTGATGATCTTCATCAGCGTCGATTTCCCTGCGCCGTTTGGACCCAGCAGCCCGACAACCTCCCCGGGGTGGATATCCAGCGAAACATTATCCAGCGCCCGCTGCCTCCCGTATAGCTTTGTCAGATGATTTACCCGGATTGACATCGTATTGAATTCAGGTTGCGAAGATAGGAAAATTATGGACAGGGACTCCATCCCTGCGCTCAGGGACGGAGTCCCTATCTTCTTGCTCGCCTGAAAAACAAAATAACTGTAGTAAAAAGTATCATTTGTCCTAATCCAAATATCCACCAATTGAAATATTCCGGGACATAGCTACTGGTCACATCGAGGACTCCATTTGATTTCGTCAACCTGAAGAGATCAGTCAGTGGCATATGCTGCTGCATGAAGCGCAAATAATCCTTGGTAAATGAAAAGATGATGACCAATGAACCGATGATGAGCAAGGTCCATTCCAACGGATGAATGGTGAGTTGTTTGCCCTTATCCGAATACATTATGATCCCACCTCCTAAAATCACCATGGTGAAGGCCGTGATCAAAGGCGCCAGAACCGGGCCTACCCATGTCACAGGGATCAGGAACAAGATATCCCATGTCATCAGGCTTTCCGGCCAGCCAAGAAGCATTTTGAGGAAGAAATAATAGAAGATATCCCAGACGCCGAAGGTAAATATAAATATGCCGAGCTTCTCCAGCCTTGTCCGCCCGGCGATAATCCCCAGTATTGCCAGCATCACTAGCGTGGCTGCTTCCCGGACAACCTCGGTCAGCGCCAGTCTGCCGTCCATCATCTTTAATGGGAACCCAAAACCCTCCGGATAATAGATTTCCCGCAGGTAAACCACCACGGCGCTTTCAAGGTAGCCCATCGCAATGGCAAAAATCGTCAGCCATAAAATATCTGGTAATCTTTTAAGCATTTTCTTCTGCTAACGTCAAACAAGCTTTTAAATTACTACAATAATTTTATCCACAGCGATTTGTTTAAACCAAAAAATCCTTCTATCTTTGCACGCCATTTTCGGAAGGTATAATCATATATATTGACACATAGCCAGATGGATACATTAAGTTACAGAACGATCAGCGCGAACAAGGAGACCATTCAGAAAGAATGGGTGCTGCTGAACGCTGAGGATCAGGTGCTTGGAAGGCTCGCCTCGCACGCGGCCAAAATGCTGCGCGGTAAAAATAAACCCTATTTCACCCCGCACGTCGATTGCGGTGACAACGTGGTGATCATCAATGCGGAGAAAGTGAAACTCACCGGAAAGAAACTGACCGACAAGGAATATGTTACTTATAGCGGTTACCCGGGCGGTCAGAAATTCCATTCACCGAAGGAATTACTGGTGAAAAAGCCTACCGCCGTGGTCGAAGAGGCCATTCGTGGCATGCTTCCCAAAAACCGGCTCGGCCGCGCCCTCTTCCGTAACCTGCATGTTTATGCCGGACCGGAACACCTGCACCAGGCGCAGAAACCCAAAGAAATAGATATCAATAGCATCAAATAAAGAATATGGAAGTGATTAACACTATCGGAAGAAGAAAAACTGCCGTAGCGCGCGTTTATCTGAAGGAAGGTTCCGGTCAGATGACCATAAACCACCGGGATGTAAAGGAATATTTCCCTACCTCGGTGCTGCAATATACTGCCAGTGAAGCTTTTGAGGTAACACAGACAGGACAGAAGTTCGATGTGACCGCCAATATCGGCGGCGGAGGCTACAAGGGCCAGGCGGAAGCGCTCCGGATGGGCATCGCCCGCGCACTCATCAAACTAAACCCCGATTACCGCAAACCACTCAAGGATAAAGGCTTACTGACAAGAGACCCGAGAATGGTGGAGCGCAAGAAACCCGGACAGCCCGGCGCACGGAAAAAGTTCCAGTTCAGCAAACGTTAACAGATCGCTCACCCTAAATATAGTGTGTTTAGTATCTAAACTCCCCGGACCACCCGCCCTGTGACAGTGCTACCCGGGAGTTGCTTAATCAGAAAGTAAACATTAATCAGAAAATTTCATGGCAAGAACAACTTTTGAAGAATTACTGGATGCAGGCGTCCACTTTGGACACTTGCGCAGAAAATGGAACCCTAATATGGCGCCCTACATCTTCATGGAACGCAACGGGATCCACATTATCGACCTTTACAAAACCATGGCCAAGATCGAAGAGGCCGCTTCCGGCATGAAGCAGATCTCTAAGTCGGGCAAGAAGATCCTTTTTGTCGCTACCAAGAAGCAAGCCAAGGAGATTGTCGCCAATTTTGTGCAGAAAGTGGGAATGCCTTACGTGGTGGAACGCTGGCCGGGCGGCATGCTGACCAATTTCGCCACCATCCGCAAAGCAGTGCGGAAGATGAGCTCGATCGATAAACTGATGGCCACCAACAGCTATAATAACCTTTCCAAGCGCGAAAGGCTGCAGATCAACCGCGAGCGCCAGAAGCTGGAAAAACAGCTCGGCAGCATCGCCGAACTCAACCGGCTCCCGTCAGCAATCTTTGTGGTGGATATCCTGAAAGAAAAAATTGCCGTGGCCGAAGCACGCAAGTTGAATATCCCGGTCTTCGCGATCGTCGATACCAATTCCGATCCGAACATCATCGACTTCCCCATCCCGGCGAACGACGATGCGTCCAAATCCATCGAGCTGATTGTGCGGACCATGGTGCAGGCCATCGAAGAGGGTCTGGCCGAGAGGAAGATCGACAAGGATACCCGCGGTGAGGATGATGACCGGATAGACGAGGATGGCGCACGTGATGCTCTTTTAGTGGATGGACTGGATGAGGATGAAGATGCGGCGGCTCTCCGCAAAAAAAACCAGGAAAAACTGGGTAAGGTAAAAAATATTGAAAAGAGCGGTGAAGACCGCATGGCCGATACCAAACGTCCCCGCAGGGGCCTGGCCAAACCTAAAAAATAAAGATTTTAATAACGAATAACGATATTTTACTATGACAACTATTTCTGCTGCAGAAGTAAATAAACTCCGCAAAATGACCGGAGCGGGAATGATGGATTGCAAAGCTGCCCTGACTGAAAGTGAAGGTGATTTTGAGAAGGCTATCGAAATCCTCCGGAAAAAAGGCCAAAAAGTAGCCGCCAAACGTGCCGACCGTGAAGCCACCGAAGGGATCATCATCGCTAAGACCAATCCCGAAAAGAATTTCGGCGCACTGGTCGTGGTGAATTCAGAAACCGATTTCGTGGCCAAGAGTGAGGATTTCGTCAATTATACCAAAGCGGTCCTGGACCTGGCGGTGGCCAGGAAACCGGCAACGCTGGATGAACTGAAAGCCCTGAACCTGAACGGGCGCACCGTGGCAGACAACCTGATGGACCTGGTGGGCAAAATAGGAGAGAAGCTCGAATTATCCGGTTACGAAACGGTGAATGCTTCTTATGTATCCAGTTATAATCATTTGGGTAATAAGCTGGCTACACTGGTTGGCCTGAACAAATCGGGTTTGCCAGGCTTGGAAGAGGCAGCCCATGATGTCGCCATGCAAGTGGCTGCCATGAATCCCGTGGCCATCGACAAGGATAATGTGAATCCGGATATCATAGCAAAAGAGATCGAGATCGGCAAGGAACAGGCGCGCAATGAAGGCAAACCGGAAGCCATCCTCGAAAAGATAGCCATGGGAAAACTCAACAAATTCTACCAGGAAAGCACCCTGTTAAACCAGGAATTTATCAAGGATAACACGAAAAACATCCGTGCTTACCTGCAAGGTATCGATAAAGATTTGACGGTAACTGCTTTCCGCAGGCAGAAGCTCGGAGACTAATATATAGCCTCCCAGCATTTAATCAACGTTGTCATGCAGAAATGAGT
>JAHYJL010000161.1 GCA_019429045.1 Bacteroidales bacterium | reverse complement strand
TCATGAACATACCACGGCTTTTCTACCATCAATGCTTTGGCAAATAATTCTTTTTGGGTTAACATATATTTTACTTTACTTTTTAGTTTTTTGTGTAAATTTACCCATTCACTTTTACAAAGAACCAAAAGAACTTATAATACCACGATGAGCGAAGCAGATTATCAGAAGAAATCGTTTTTTTTTCTTAATTTTCCTGTCACAAAACCCAGCTCACCGTCACTAAAGATCAAAGAAACAATTCAAATCAATAATTAATTAAAAATCAAACCGATGAAAACAACAACAACAATCCTCGCCCTGGCCATGATCTTTCTTTTCAGCGGGGTATCATTCGCTCAGAAGTCAGATAAGGACCTGAAAAAGAATATTTCGGCCAAGGCAAGTAAAGAGGCCCGAAAACAAGCCAAAAAACAACAAAAAGACGGCTATTACACTTTCCCGGGAGACCTTCCCATGGAAAAACAATTCGAAAAATTCTGGAAAAAACGTTATGAAACCGACCAGTACGGGATGGACCGGTACATTACCTCGAATCAGCGCAGCGTAGCTGAGACTCAGATTGCAGCGCAAATGCAGGCCATGGAGGTGGCCAAGCTTGAAATTGCGGGACAGATACAATCAAATATCGCGGCATTGATTGAGAATAATATCGCAAATGCACAACTGAATACCGAAGAAGCCGCTTCAGTGACCAAAACGGTCGCCGCCTCAAAAAATATCATTGCCCAGGAACTGGGAAGGGTTTACCCCGATGTAAAACTCTATAAAGACATTGGTAAGAACATTGAAGTGAATGTCTGGGTTTCTTACGATGTCGAAACCGGCTTGGAAATCGCCAAAAAAACCATCCGCAAAAACCTGGAAGATCGAACCGACATTCTCCAGGAAAAGCTGGAGAAGCTGATGGGGTTTTAGCCTCACCCCCTGTCCCCCTCTCCAAATCGGAGAGGGGGAACCTGTATGGTAATATTTTTTATCTTTACCCTGCATTCCAAACCCTCCACCTATGAAAAAGATCATTTTACTAATCCTTGTTATCATTCTGGCCGTGCCTTCCGTTGGCCAGAAAGTCGTTTCCTCTGTCAGCGAAAGCAAATACGTGAACATCACCAAAGACCCGCCCAAACCTCCTTACCTGGAGATCGTCAGCGGATCGTTGCAGTTTGCTGACACTGACGGTAACCTGAAAATAGATGCCAGGGAAACGGCATATATCCGATTTGATTTGTCCAATTCAGGAATAGGGCCCGGTCTGAACCTGAAAGCTGAAACCAGGCTGGTAAATGATTTCAACGGATTGTCGTACATCAAATCGATACCACTGGGTGTCCTTGACCCTGGAAAGTCAAAAAAAGTGGAAATACCGGTCACTGGCAGTATGGATCTGACGGAAGGCCGGGTCGAGTTTGAAATATTCATTCATGAGACCAACGGTTTTAATTCTGACCCGGTACGGATTGAAGTGCAGACCGCAGCGTTCCGCTCTCCGCTGATCAAGGTGGTTGATTACAAGGTAAGCAGCCAAAGCGGGACAACCCTGGAAAGAAGAAAACCGTTTGACGTTCAGATACTCATACAAAACGTGGGACAGGGATTTGCCGAGCAGGTAAAGGTTAATCTTCCCTTGCCGGCCAATATGTTTTGCCTGTCGGACAATACGGATCACTTTGTCGGGAACATGGAGCCAGGTGAAACCAGGCTGATCGATTACAGTTTTGTCACAACAGCTAACTTTACAGAAAATACGATCTCTTTCGTTTTCACCCTTTCGGAGAAATTTGGCAGGTATGCTGAGCGCCGGAACATCACACTGAACATGAACCAGCAGGTTTCCTCTGAGAAGCTGGTGGTTGAGGGGAAGACAGAGACCCAACTGGAGATCATGCTGGCATCGCTCACATCATCCGTGGATAAGAATATTCCCATTAATGCGACCAAGGCGCCAAACCGGCTGGCTTTGATCATCGGGAATGAAAATTATGCATCCTCCGGATCACTGAATGCCCAGATCAATGTAGATTACGCCCGGAACGATGCCGGCGTTTTCAGGGAGTATGCCCTGAACACTTTGGGGGTGAAAGATGAGAACCTTATCTTCTTGCTCGATGCCTCCGCCGGTGCCATGAAGCGGGAGATCGACAGGGTGACTGAACTGTTGAAGCGCATGGGCAGTAATTCCGAGCTTATTTTCTACTATGCCGGTCATGGTTTTCCTGATGAAGCCACCCGGATTCCTTACTTGATCCCGGTAGATATCGATGCCGCTAACCTGGCATATGCCATTAAACTCAGTGATGTTTACCGCAAGTTTTCCGAAACCGGCGCCAGGAGGATCACGATATTCCTGGATGCCTGTTTTTCAGGTGGCGGAAGGAACCAGGGCTTGCTGGCTGCAAGGGCCGTGCGCATAAAACCTGAAGAGGCGCCGGTAAGCGGCAATATG
The DNA here is from genome assembly GCA_019429045.1 of Bacteroidales bacterium. GTDB lineage: Bacteria > Bacteroidota > Bacteroidia > Bacteroidales > JAGOPY01 > JAGOPY01. The sequence continues at coordinate 3,206 of JAHYJL010000161.1, read as the reverse complement.
GTGGTCTTTGCCGCCTCCTCTGGCGACCAGTCGTCACTTCCCTACCACAAAGAGAAACACGGAGTATTCACCTTCTTCCTTCTGAAAAAACTACAGGAAACAGGCGGTAATATAACCTATGGCGATTTATCCGAATACCTGAGAAGAGAAGTGGGTATCATCTCCCTGCGCGAAAATAGTAAGGCACAGGACCCGGAGGTGATGGTAAGCCCTGCTGTACATAATACCTGGATGAACTGGTCATTGAAATAGCAATCATGCTAATCTATTGGAGATTCATAATAATCGTCCTCATCGCATTGATTTCTTATTAAATTAATGCTCAGGAAGTATCCAATATTCGCTTTGAGCAGGAAGGAAAGATGATTCATGTTTATTATGATCTGTCAGGCGATGGTGAATATGATGTGAAGATTTATTGCAGTCAGGATAGTGGTGTCACATGGGGAAATCCTTTAACACAGGTTACCGGTGCGGTTGGAAAAGGTCAAAGAGCCAGTACAAATAAAAAAATCACCTGGAACGTGCTGGCAGAAAAGGATAGGCTTCAAGGGGATGTGAAGTTTAAAGTGGAAGCTATCAGCGGCTTTGACTGCGGAAAAACCATCACTGTGAACCATAGGGCGGGTGACGTTGCCGCTGTGACTAAGACAGTAACATACGGCACAGTGACCAATATCCCTGGCGAACCTTCCAAATGTTGGATCACCCAGAACCTTGGCGCCGACCGCCAGGCCACCTCGGTGAGTGAGGCCGCGGAAGCCCCGGCGGGCTGGTACTGGCAGTTCAACCGCAAGCAGGGGTATAAGCACGACGGAACAACGCGCATGCCCAATACGGCCTGGGTCAGCAGCATCAGGGAAAATTCCAGCTGGCAGGCGGCAAACGATCCCTGCACGATCGAACTGGGCAGCGGATGGCGGATACCGACTTATACGGAATGGATCAATGTGATGAAGGCAGGGGACTGGAGCAGCTGGAAAGGCCCATGGAATTCGGTTTTGAAACTCCATGCGGCCGGGTACCTCAGCTTCAGCGACGGCTCGCTGTACGTCAGGGGCTCATTCGGCTACTCTTGGAGCAGTACACAGAACGATACTTCCTACGGCCGGTACCTGACCTTCGGTAGCAGCAGTTGCTACATGTACGCCAGCTATAAGGCTTCCGGAAGTACGCTCCGCTGTCTCCGGGATTGAGGGGTTGATAATTTAAAACCCCTCAAAGATACCCAATCCAAAGAGAGCGTAGTCATATTTTGCGGGATCTTTCGGATCGAAATTTCTCAGATGCGTCATCAGTTCTTCCAGCGCTTTCCAGTCGTTCTGCCTGCGGGTGATCAAACCGAGCTTCCTGGCAACATGGCCGGAGTGAACGTCCAGCGGGCACATGAGCTGCGATGGCGGGATGGAGTCCCATAAGCCAAAATCAACGCCGCGGTCGTCTTTCCTTACCATCCACCGAAGGAACATGTTGATCCGTTTGGCCGGGGAGCCTGCCGCGGGGTCGGCGACATGCTTCTTCACCCGCTCCGGACCGGGCAGTTCAAAAAAAAGCTCCCTGAAAGCCAAGATGCGGTGCAGGATATCTTTTTCCCGGCTCCTGTTGAAAGCTGCTTCCAGTCCGCTATGATTCCGGTAAATGTTCTGCAGCGACAGTAGAAAGTATTGGCAATCCGCCGGGTTGAATGTCCGGTGTGTGAATCGTGAAACCGAGGCCAGATCATTATCTTTGGCTTGCATCAGAAAGGCGTAAGGTGCAAAGTCCATCGCCCCCATCAGTTTTTTGGCGTTGGCGATGATGGTTTTCCGCTGCCCCCATGCGATCGAAGCTGTGATAAACCCAGAAATCTCAATATCTTCCTTCCGCTCAAACATGTGCGGCACCGAAATGGGGTCGGATGCAATGAACCCAGGGCGGTTGTAGTACGCGGTTTTTAATTCCAGGAGCTCTTTTATTTCGGATGATGAGGATTGCATGGGAACAATTAACAATAATATAATTCCAATCAGGGGTGAAAATCCAAAATTGCAACTAAATTTACATAGTTTTTAACCAAGATTATTTGGAAAAGACAGTTTTTGAGTTTCTCGCAGATTCACGCGGATTGATGCGCTGATTTCGCAGATAATAACCTGTTGATATTATGTGATCTGCGCTAATCTGCTCTTAATCTGCGAAAATCTGCGAGAAACAAAAAAGCAATAGTAAACAAAACCAATCAAACCATGGCAAAAAACAAACTATCCGTCATCGAAGCATTCCTGGAACCAAAGAAATTCGCTTTCATCGGCCTGTCGCGCGACCCGAAAAAGTTCAGCCGGGCGGTATTTAAGGAATTGCTCGCCAAAGGCTACGACATGTACCCCGTGAACCCTGGCATGGACGACCTGGAAGGGATCAAATGCTACCAGGATGTTTCTCAATTGCCTGAAGATGTCAGGCACGGCCTGTTCATGACCCCTAAAAAAAACACCGCCGGAGCGGTGGAAAATGCCATTCATCATGGCATGACACATGTCTGGATCCAACAGGGGGCCGAAACCAAAGAGGCCTATGAAATCGCCAAACAGAATGGCGTGAAACTGGTGTGCGGCTCCTGTATCCTGATGTACGCAGATCCCAGAGGGATCCATAAGTTTCACAGATTCCTGTCGAAACTCTTCGGGGCTTTTCCGAAGAATTGAGGTTTTACCCCTTCTTCACCTTGATCGTGCAACCGATCGCCCTGGTGTTCGTCACCAGCGGTTTCTTGCCGCCCAGTAAGGCATCAACGGCGCTTTCCACATACTTTTCCGTCACCTTCGAGGCATCTTCGTAATTGTTGTCGATGGTGCCGATGTATTCCACGAACATCTCGCCGTCCTTTTTGCTCAGAATATAAACATGCGGGGTGCGGGTGGCGCCGAAAACGGGATAAACTTCCTGCTTTTCATCGTAAAGATAGGGGAAGGTAAACCCTTTGTTCTTCGACCGCTCCTGCATCGTATCAAAGCTGTCTCCCGGTGAAACGGTAGCATCGTTCGGGTTGATGGTTATCACCGGGTAACCCAGCGGGGTGTATTTTTTGTCCAGCCCGATGATCCGGTCTTCATAAGCGATAACGTAAGGACAGTGATTGCAGGTGAACATGACGATAAAACCTTTGGCATCAGAATAATCGCTCAGGGAAACCCATTTCCCGTCGACATTTTTCAGCTTGAAATCGT
>JAHYJL010000006.1 GCA_019429045.1 Bacteroidales bacterium | reverse complement strand
TTCCTGGCGCCGCACACGCGTGGTGAAAACGCCGTTCATGATAACCACCAGCCCGAACATCGAAAACATCAGGATATCCTCTGTCTTATCAATGTGAAAAGTGTAATGGGGAGGGATGAAAAAGAAATTCCAGGCCAGAATGCTCATCAGCGAGGCAAGCAGTACCGGACCTGTCCTCATGAACGTGGCCAGTATGGAAACAAGGATCAGCAAGATGAACGAAACAATATAATATCCGAGATCTTGCGCCAGCTGAAAGCACAGCAGGGCGGCTAAAGTGATAATCACTGTAACCAACAGGTACTGATGGGTCGCAGAAGAAAAAAACCGGTAAGGCTTGAAGCTCATCTTCAATGGCTTGCTCCTTTATTCTTTATACATCAAATATACAATATCACCTCTATCTTCTCCAAAAACTTCTTGAAAACAATACGATTATGGTCAGGATCTCAAGCCTGCCAAGAACCATGAGAAAAGATAGCAATAATTTTGCTGTATCCGGTAAGTGCACGAAGTTATTTGCGGGGCCAACTGAGCCGAGCCCCGGCCCGATCCCGGCCATGCAGGTAGCCACCGAGCTGCTGGCAGTGATGATATCCAGGCCCAGCAGGGCCATGACCAGTGTCCCTGCTGTAAATAAAATGAAATACAGCGTGATAAAGGTCAGGATTGTACTGTTGGTTTCGTCACTTACCTGGATTTTGTTCAAATGCAGCGGCAAGATGGCGTGTGGCTTAAGATTTTGCCGGAAGATCCTCCGGATATTTTTATATAATAGCACGTGCCTGGCCATTTTAATACCGCCTGCCGTCGATCCTGTGCATCCTCCGAGAAACATCGCGAAAAATATGATGAACCATGCATACTGCGGCCAAAGCATGTAATCCGCCGTGGCGTAACCCGTGCAGGTAACGATCGATATTACCTGGAAAAACGCTTCCCTGACCGAAACCTCCAGCGGCTTATCCATCTCGAGGAATAATATCGCTGATATGAATATGCCTATTACGAGGATAACTGTATAATAAAACTTAATCTCCTCATTATTACCGACTTTGGATAGTTCCCGCTTCAAAATATAAAAGTAAATGACAAAGTTTGTTCCCGACAATAACATAAAGACCATGATAACATACTGGATGTAAGGAGAATATCCGCCAATACTGGCATTTTTTGGCGAAAATCCCCCGGTGGCCACCGTTCCGAAAGCATGGCACAGGCTCTCAAACAGGTTCATTCCCCCGATAAGCAACAAAACAACTTCTGCGAATGTCAGCACCAGGTAAATCATCAGCAACAAAAAGCCCACCGACCTGATCCTGAGATGTACCCTGTCCTGCAGCGATGATTCCAGTGTAAAAAACTGGTACCCCCCGATCTTCATCGAAGGCATGATGATGATCACCAGCACAATGATCCCTATGCCGCCAATCCAGTGGGTAAGGCTTCGCCAAAACAACACTGATTTAGGAAGACTCTCAATATCTGTCAGAATTGAGGAGCCGGTGGTGGTGAAACCGGAAAAAGATTCGAAGACAGCATCAATAAAAGATGGGATAGCTCCCGAAAATAAGTAAGGCAGGCATCCGATTATCCCCACCGTGATCCAGGACAATGTCACTGTGAGGTAAGTGTCTTTTTTGTGCAAATGCATTTCATGGCCGTTTCTTGATGCCAGCAAACTCAAAACCATCGCTGTTATCCAGGATATCAAAGCTGTATATAGAAATGGCAGGATATCCTCTGCAAACCAAAATGCAACCCCTGCACATATCAATAATGCCATTCCGACAATCAACAACAGCCTGCTCAGGACTTTACAAAGGACTTTATAGTGGATGATGTGGTTCATGGCTGTGAGAAGTCACCAATTTGCACCTGAATGTTATCCGCCTGCAAAAGTCCGCCGCTTTTTATAAATTGATTATTAAGAAGTATTTGTCTTCCGTAAAGATTTTATAAATATTATTGATAACGTCAATAACCAGGCTTCCCATAGGGCGTAGGGCAGAACTCCGGAGGAGTTCCGGAAGATGACGTGGGGCTAAATAATTTCATTTACATAATCGAAGAGTTGTTTATCTTTAATGATTGAACATAGTTACATGCAAGCCAATTTTTTTTATTTTTGAGGGCTAAGGCAATCATAAATAATCAATTAAATCAATTAAAATGAAAGCAATACTACTAATATTTGTATTAATTTGTTCTTTACTGTTTACATCTTGTCAACCAAATGCGGCGGAAATCTTAAAGAAATCTTTTAAGAAGTGTCAATCGATTGAAAATGGCTATTATGAAATGACACATTATATGAAATACATGTCGGGTAGCGATACTTCTATAAGTTCCTATATGTGTTATTTTAAAAAACTGCCGGACGATACGCTGTCTATGTTCATTTTTGGATAAACAAAAAGGACTTAATCCCGGTTCAGTATTCTATAGCTTACGATTTGGTAATGAACAATGATACAATGTATCAATATGAGAAGTATGTTTTATCACCGGTTACCCTACAATATATTTGATTAATAAAGAAGGAAGAATTATTTACTCCCAGGTAGGATATGGTGAAGGAACAAAAGAAAAACTTGAAGAAATAATTAAGCTGAATTTGTAGGTCCGTCTCACTCATCACTCATCACTCATCACTCAGAACTCATAACTCAAAGCTTCGCATGCATCGCCACCCACGGCATATCCAGCTCTTCCATGCATTTGAAATGTCCTCTCGGACACTTTTGGTGGCCTAATTTACTGCAGGGGCGGCATTTCAGGCCGTGCTTTTCGATGATGACCGACCGGTCTTCGTCGCCCGGCATATATGGAAACATGCCGAAGGCAGGAACGGTATTGCCCCATACGGAGATGATCTTTTTCCGGAACGCCGCGGCGATGTGCATCAGGCCCGTATCGTGCGTGATCAGGTACCTGGCCTGCTGCACCACCGAGGCCGACTGGTTCAGCGTGAGCTCGCCGCAAAGGGAATGAACCGCCGGCCCGCAGGCTTCTGCGATGGCGCTGCCGATCACGGCATCTTCCCGGTCGCCCAGCAAAACCACCGGGATGTCAAGCTGCAGGCACAGGGTGACGATCTTGTGGGCGGGCAGCCGCTTGGTGGCATGCTTCGCCCCGATGGCAAAGGCAGCAAAGCCCTCCCGGTGGGAAACGGGTAGTTGTGCAATATCATATACTTCATCTTCCGGGATGAAATAGTCGAGCCCTTTGCCGTCGTTCTTCACTTTCAGCGGTGCCGCAGCCATGAAATACCGGTCCACAATATGGGTATCTGGCAGCAGGTTGATCTTGAACCAAACCAGCAGCCACTTTTGGAAATTGAGCTTGGGGAAGCCCAGGGTTGGAGTCCCAAGTTTTTGCCGGATATATCTCGACCGGAGGCTCTGGTGCAGATCGACGATGAAATCGAATTTCTCCGCTTTAAGCTCTTGGGTGAACGATTTCAGGCTGCCATCGAAGAGATGGATCTTATCAATATACGGGCTGGCGCTGACCACGGGCAGGAAGGCTTTTTTGATAGCAAAATGGACTTCTGCGCCCGGCACCTGCATTTTGATGCAGCGCACCACCGGTGTGGTCAGCACGATATCGCCGATGGAACTGAGACGTATGATGAGGATCTTTGGCAAAGCAGATTTTTTACAAATGTATAACATCGGCGGCAAATTCCCCTAATTTTGCCACATGATCCTTGCAGATTCTCACACGCACCTTTACCTTGAACAGTTTGACCATGACCGCAGTATTGTGGTTGAAAATGCTATTGCAATGGGTGTGCAGTATATGTTGCTGCCCAATATCGACAGGGACTCCATCCCGGGGATGCTTGCGCTGGCGGATTCCTACCCGGAAAATTGCATCCCGATGATGGGACTCCATCCCACCTCCGTGAAAGCCGATTTTCGCCTGCAGCTCGAGGAGGTCGAAAAATGGCTCTCGCAGCGGGCCTTCTGCGCCGTGGGCGAAACCGGCATCGACCTTTACTGGGATAAGACATTCCGGGCTGAGCAGGAAATCGCTTTTCGCCAACAGATCCGCCTGGCTGCAAAGTATGACCTGCCCGTGGTGATCCACTCCCGGAACTCCTTTAAAGAGATCATTGCCATACTGGAAGAAGAAAAACATGACGCCCTGCGCGGGGTTTTCCATTGTTTCAGCGGGGATGAAGAAGACGCGGTTAAAGCCATATCGCTGGGTTTCATGCTGGGCATCGGAGGGGTGCTTACTTATAAGAACTCGGGACTGGGAGAAGTACTTAAAAAGGTATCATTAAATCATCTGCTGCTGGAAACCGACGCCCCCTTCCTCGCCCCTGTGCCCCATCGCGGCAAACGGAACGAAAGCGCATTCCTCCCTGAAATCGCTAGAAAAATGGCAGAGATATTAGGAGCTAGTATGGATGAAATCGCGGAAGTTACCGCGGGTAATGCTAAGAGAATGTTTGCTTTGTGAGTGTTTGTTGTTTCGTGTTTGTTGTTTCGTGTTTGAATAATTTTAATAATATTCATTCGATCCATTGCTCGACTCATCCAATATGAACCCGCAGCATTGGAAAGAAACCCCTGAAAATGAATGAAAAACGTTGATTAGATTTTGTATAAATTTTAGTTTCAAAGGTTTTTATTTAGTTTTTTTATTACTTTAGCGCACGATTTTGGAGAGTGGACCCCTTTCAAACAGGGAGAGATGGCCGAGTGGTCGAAGGCGCACGCCTGGAGAGCGTGTAACCGCCAAAAGTGGTTCAAGGGTTCGAATCCCTTTCTCTCCGCGATTTTCAATGACTGAAAACCAAATTAAAGTTAATAATCAATCTTGTTAAATTATGAAACGATTCATCGCATTTTTGACACTGGCTTCCCTTCTGAACTTCGGTTTTTTTAGCGTTTTATACGCCCAGGATGAGGAAGTAGAGGAAGCAGCGGAGCAAATCACCGAGCAAGCCGCTGAGGAAACAACACAACCCGCCGCCACCCTGGTGGCAGATGATGCTGGACCGAAAGGTTTTCACAACGTGATCAAGGATTACTTCATCCAGGGAGGCGCCGGTTTCATGGGCATCGTTCTGCTGGCGCTGATCTTCGGCCTGGCCATCGCCATAGAGAGGATCATCTACCTGAACCTGGCCACCACCAACACCCAGAAGCTGCTCAATAAGATTGAGTCGGCCATGGAATCAAGTGGTATCGAAGCGGCTAAGGAGGTTTGCAAGAACACCCGCGGACCTGTTGCCAGTATCTTCTACCAGGGGCTTCATCGTTATAACGAAGGGCTGGAAATTGTTGAGAAATCGATCATTGCATATGGCAGCGTGCTGATGGGCCGGCTTGAAAGTGGTCTTTCATGGGTCTCCCTCTTCATCGCCATTGCCCCCATGCTCGGATTTATGGGTACCGTTATCGGGATGATCATGGCATTTGATAATATCGAAGCTGCAGGCGATATCAGCCCGTCCATCGTGGCCGGCGGTATCAAAGTCGCCCTTCTGACCACCGTGTTCGGTCTGATCGTGGCCATTATCCTGCAAATCTTCTACAATTACCTCGTGTCAAAAATCGACAGCCTGGTCAATAATATGGAAGACAGCTCGATCTCGTTTATCGATATTCTTGCCAAGTACAAAAAGTAAAAGACACCTGCCATGAGTGATAAAATATCAAAAATCATACAGTGGGGCCTGATCGTATTGCTGGCGTTGTCAGCTATCTTTGGATTGCTGTTCTACACCAACACTGCTGCATATACCAATCTGTTGCTCTTCTGGGGATATGCCCTGATCCTGGTGACCGTGGTAGCCACCGTGCTGGCCGCTCTGCTGAACATCTTCAGCAATCCAAAGAAGGCCATCAGGTTCTTCATCATGCTTGGCATGATAGCGGTGATCGCTGTGATTGCCTTCCTCCTTTCCGGTAATGAATATACGGCAACGCAACTCGTCAAACTTAAAATCACTGAAACCACTTCCCGTGTTGTGGGAGCCGGCCTGATCATCACCTATCTGTTGGGCATCGTGGCGCTGCTGTCGATCGTGTATGCGACGATTTCAAGTATTTTTAAATAACGCCTGGCTATGAGGAAACTAAGACAATTACAGGAGGTCAATGCCGGTTCTATGGCCGACATCGCTTTCCTTTTGCTGATCTTTTTCCTGGTGACCACCACCATGGACGTTGATACCGGCATCACCCGAAGCCTGCCGCCACCCGTCGAAGATGATACGCAGATAGATATCAGAGACCGAAACATCTTCAAAGTATTGGTGAACAGTGCAGATATGCTCCTGGTGGAAGGAAGGGAAGGCAGCCTGAGTACGTTGAAGGATGAAACCAAGTATTTCATGAAAAACCCCAACAATGATCCCAATCTTCCCGAAAAGAAACTCGAATTTATCGAATTATTGGGCGAAGTCTGGATCTCCAGGGGGGTTGTTTCATTGAAAAATGACCGGGGGACATCCTACGACATGTATATCAGGGTTCAGAATGAGCTGACGGCTGCATTCCGGGAACTTCGCGAAGAACTCAGCATTGATAAGTTCGGTACCCGGTTCGACAATTTGACCGATGACCAAAAGAAAGCCATTCAAAGCGCTGTTCCGGTGGCCATCTCGGAAGCCGAACCGGAAGATATCGGCGGTAATAAATAGGAGGTAGTATTATGGCACGTTTCAGAAAGAAAAAAGCTCAGGGACCACAGCGGATCAACACCGCCTCGCTGCCCGATATCATCTTCATGCTACTGTTCTTCTTCATGGTTACCACCGTGATGCGGGAAACTACCATGCTGGTCAAGATAAAACTGCCGGAAGCAACGGAAATCCAGAAACTGGAAAGGAAATCACTGGTCAGTTATATCTACGTGGGGGAACCCGTGCGAAGTTACCTTTATGGGACAGAATCACGCATCCAGTTGAATGACCAGTTTGCCACCATTGCCGATATCCAGGAATTCATAGCCCGCGAACGGGAAGCCCGCGATGAGGTCGACCGCAAATTTTTGACGACCTCCATCAAAGCCGACCAGTTGACCCGGATGGGCGTGATCACCGATATCAAACAGGAACTAAGGAAAGCCGGCGCTTTCAAGCTTAACTATTCCAGCCGCAAAGCCGCTTCCAAAAGGAACTGATCTTAGTAGTGAGGGTGTATCAGAAGTCGTTTTCACATTGTTGTATGCCGTTTATTATTCTTGTACCAACGGGTAAACCCGTTGGTTCCTAATATGTTGCAAAAATTGGAACCGACGGGTTCACCCGTCGGAGCACCAAAAAGATGGTATGGAACGACTTTTGATACAGCCTCTTCCAACTTTTGTAAAATACTCGGAACCAACGGCTTTAGTCGTTGGAGCACGACCTTTTTTAGTAGTCCAACGGCTAAAGCCATCGGTTTACTCCTGCCCGGCTGCGTCCCGGGCCCTCTTCCTGAAGTACCCCTGCTCATGCAGGTAAATCAGCGCCATGGTAAATACCATAAGGAAAAAACTGCCCGTAATGATGATTATGTTCTGCGATGAGCCGAATGTATCCAGATCAGTGTCGATGACGCCCCGCTGACCTAAAAATGAAATCAACACCGCTATGGCATTGTTCATAAAATGCACAAATATCGGCACCCAGAGCGACCCGGACCATACGAAAAGATAACCCAGCAGGATACCCAGCAGGAACCGCCCGAAAAAACCATAGAACTGCAGGTGCAACGCACTGAACAGGAAGGCGGTTATGATAACGGCCAGGTGGATGTTATGTGTCCACTCCCTGAACAGGCGCACCAGGACGCCCCTGAATACCAGTTCCTCCCCGATAGCTGCCAGTACTGCTATCATCAGCAGGTTCACCAGGAAGCCGCCCCAGTGCGATGTGGCTAAAAAAGCGTCTGTCAGCCTGCGGGCATTGTCCTCGGCATCGCGCATCCAGGTTTCAATACCGGATAAGGTTTCCGGCAGATGGATGTTATTGTTTATCTCTACCAACCAACTGATAAATGGCAGGGAAAGGATGAGCAACAAGACCCCGAACAGGAGGCTGAACCATTTTATTTTTCCCCTGAGGTAAAGGTATCTCCTGAAATCATCATCGGTGAAGATAACAAAAACGATGGCGGGCGCAATGAAAACCCCTATCTGGTTTACGATCTGGAAATATTTCAGCGCTATAATATATCGCGGATCAGCGTAATTATTCATTGATGCCATGCTGTCGAGCAAAGCTGTTCCGAAAAATGGCAGCGAAATAGTTACTCCGATGGCCAGAACAATGAAGAAAGCAACGATCATGATCATGATCAGTGACAGGATCTTCAGAAACGGAGAAAAATGCAGTAAAGGGGGCTCTCGAAACATAATCTGTTATTGAAAACTTCAAAAATAGTAAATTTGCAGACGAAAAACCTCTGCTCATTTGCTTAAAATAGGCCATATTGAGATACCGGGTTTCCCGGTTTTACTGGCTCCCATGGAAGATGTGAGCGATCCTCCCTTTCGCCATGTTTGCAAGATATACGGCGCCGATATCATGTACACTGAATTTATATCTTCGGAAGGACTGATCCGCGAAGCGGCCAAAAGCGTCAAAAAGCTTGAATTCACCGAATTCGAACGCCCCATTGGCATTCAGATTTATGGACATGATATTCAGTCAATGGTGAAAGCGGCGCAATTTGCGGAAGAAGCTGATCCGGATATCATCGATATCAACTATGGCTGCCCGGTGAAAAAAGTGGCCAACAAAGGGGCGGGCTCAGGTATACTGAACGATATCCCTAAAATGGTAAAGATGACCGAGGCTGTGGTGAACGCGGTGAAAAAGCCCGTTACGGTTAAAACGCGGCTGGGTTATGACAATCACCGGAAGGAAATTGTGGAAATTGCAGAAAAATTGCAGGATGTGGGCATTCAGGCCATCACCATCCATGCCCGGACACGCGTGACACGCAGCAGCGAACCGGCCGACTGGACATTGCTCGGTGAAGTAAAGAAAAATCCCCGCATGCGCATACCTGTTATCGGCAATGGTGATGTTTTTACACCCGAAGCGGCAAAATTTTTCAGAGAAAATTATGGTGTAGATGGACTGATGATCGCCCGCGGCAGCTACGGAAACCCTTGGATTTTCAGGGATATAAAGCACTTCCTGGCCACCGGCGAAAAACTACCGCCGCCCGGCATCCATGAAAGGATAAAGATTTGTAAATTGCACCTGCAAAAATCGGTCGAATGGAAAGGTGAGCGCACGGCTGTCCTGGAAATGCGCAAGCACTACGCCGACTATTTCAAGGGCTACCCGGGATTCAAACCGTACCGCGTCGCCCTGATGGAGGCGGTCACTTTGGAAGAGGTAGAAAGAATTTTTAAAGAAATTGAAGATAATTATCAGTAAATAGTAAGAAAACCGACGGGTTAACCCGTCGGTTAAAACAGAGCAACACATGACCACAGCAACACATAACAACATCATCATTACCGGCACCGGCAGCTATATCCCTATCGGTGTTGTCACAAATGAAGACTTCGCCGGCACTGTCTTTTATGATATGGACGGGACCGCTTTTGCGGGAAGTCATGAAGAGATATCAGAAAAATTCCTTGCCATCACTGGTATTATCGAACGTCGCTATGCAAGTGATAACCAGGTGGCATCTGATATCGGTGCCATTGCAGCCCAAAGGGCTATAGAAGATGCTGCAATCAATCCGGAAGAGATTGATCAGATCATTGTAGCACATGATTTCGGCGATGTCAGGAAACATACCATTCAGACAGATACTGTGCCAAGCCTGGCATCCCGCATCAAACAAAAGCTTGGGATAGAAAATCCGTTTTGTGTTGCATACGATCTGCTGTTCGGCTGCCCGGGGTGGCTGCAGGGGCTGATCCAGGCAGAAGCTTTCGTACGTGCCGGCCAGACTAAAAACTGCCTGGTTGTTGGGACCGAGACTTTGTCCAGGGTCATCGACATGTACGACCGCGACTCGATGATCTATGCCGATGGTGCAGGGGCATGTGTTCTCCAACTCAAAGAAGGTGATCATCAAGAAGGCATCTTATCTTCGGTATCGGCAACCTATGCTAAAAAGGAAGCCTATTATCTCTATCTCGGACAAAGCAATAATGCCACCGCCGATCCGAAGATACGCTATATCAAGATGCTTGGCCGGAAAATTTACGAGTTTGCCCTGACTCATGTCCCGGCTGCCATGAAAGCTGCACTTGACAAAATCGGGGCGGATGTGCATGACCTGAAAAAGATATTCATCCACCAGGCCAATGAGAAAATGGACGATGAGATCATCAAGCGCTTTTACCGGCTCTATAAGATCCGTGAAGTGCCCGAAGGCATTACACCCATGAGCATCCATAAGCTGGGAAACAGTTCGGTGGCGACCATTCCGACACTGTTCGACCAGGTCCGGAAGGGAGAAGGGGATGAGAAAGGCCATTGCCTCAGACCGGGCGACCTGATCATGTTTGCCTCGGTGGGAGCAGGGATGAATATCAATGCGATGGCTTACAGGTATTAGGTTTAGTGTTTAGTATTGAATTAGATGTGTATAAATAGATGGGGTTGGTTGGAGTGGGGAGGTAAATTATTTAGAATGATTATAAATTAGCCCGTCTTGTTATTTTATAAATATTTCTTATATTTGCACGGCTTAATAGCATTTTTATAATACCAAATTTTACTAGTTTCCTTATTTATCACTATTCAATCAACTTAACAGGGATACGTATCTAAAAAAATAAATATATATGCGAAGAGCATTTAATTATTAAACCCAACTTTTAAAACCCGAAAATCATGAAAACAATGAAAATTTTAATGGCCGCCGCAACGATCCTTATCGCCGGCGCAATCTTCCACTCCTGCCAGAAGGAGACGATGCAACCTGTGAAAGAACAGGGTACGATGGTGGTGAAGGATGTCCCAAATCCAGGTGTAATGCCTCTTTGTGATGAAGGCTGCCTTGAGGATGGGCCGTTTTACCTTATCACTACCTCTTTTACGCGTCAGTGGGGACCATTGGCCCAATTCCCTGGATATTATAAAAACAACAAAAAAATTGTCGTATCTACCTGGAATGATGCCGAGTATTTTTATGTTCAAACAAATGTTTTTGGTTATCAGTATGACCAGAAAAAAGTTGACGGTATTTGGACCCTATTAGACCCCACATATAATAATTATCCGTTTGAAACAGTTATTATTACATTAAATGGGACAGTATATACTTACAGCATGGATAATTCGGAAACGCCTGATATCGTAGAGACAGCCACTGAGTATATTCAAGCTTTTCCGTTACCTGAAGGATGGGAAGCCTGCACCGAGATGGTTTATACTGTCAGGGCAGAAGGAGATGGGCAGCCGGTATGGCTGGGCACAGCAAGCACTCCTGCATTCTTTACATATGAGCTTTATGATTATTGCAGCTGCGAAAATTGGCAAACAGAAACCGCTTTTGGCGGTGAAACTGAAGGTGGAGGCAACGCCTGGTGGTTCTATTATGACGGTGTTGGAGCTGAAATTATCTGGGCAGGTCAGACAATCGAAGTTGGAACTGTTGAATTTGTTAATGGAGAATTGGTTATCACATTGACAGGTGGTTGGGAACTCCAGGATGTGTGGGATGCTGTTAAAGTATTCGGATACAATGAAAATCCACCCGCTGTGAAACCCAACCCTGGACAAAATCAAAATGATTTGCTTTATCAGAGTAATAGCCTAAATATTGAAGATATTTTTGGTTATGATTATTATGTAATACATCTTGATGTCCGCAAATGCATAGACTAATATCATATTTATTTTAGCATTACTAGGCCGTCACCCAGGTGGCGGCCTTTTTTTTATCCCGACGAAGCAGGGATCTGTTGATTGGGCCAGCAGGTCCCTCGTCTTCCGCCTGGCGGCGGGATCCTCGGGATGACGGCGGTACGTGAAAAAAACGGGTACCTCTCCGCCTTTGGCGGATCGGGATGACGGCTTTTTATATATAACAACCATTGTGCGGCGCGCGCAGCGCGCCGCACTTATACATTTTTTTACGCACCAACAGCCGTCATCCCGAACCCGCCGTCAGGCGGGTGAGGGTTCTGTTGGCGCATTGCGGAAGGGCGGCGGGGAGAGGGATTTGCCGATTTGAGGATTGGCCGATTGGCCGATTGGTCGATGTGTCGATGTTGATTTGGAATTTGCCTGGTATTATCCCCCGTCACCCGCCGGATCTTTTAAACTACATCAGGGGCCAGGGTCAGTCCTGCATTTTAAAGCATGTTCAGCGCAATGGTATCGAGCTCCTCTACCGTGAAATCATAAAATGTAAAAGTATGATCAAACCTTGACCGCATGCCGGGATTGGAATCGAGAAACTGCTGCATGGGCTTTGGATAGCCGGCAACAATCACGGCAAACTCTCCCCTTTTATCGTCCATCAGCTTTATCATCGTATCGATGGCCTTTTTGCCAAAGTCGGGATGCTGCCCGTCCATCAGTGAGTAAGCTTCATCGATGAACAGCACGCCCCCCATCGCTTCATTGATGCGTTCCTTGGTTTTCATTCCGGTCTGGCCCAGGTAACCGGCTACCAGGTCGCTGGCATCAGATTCTACAAGGTGCCCCCGTTCAAGGATGCCCAGCGACTTGTAAATATTATTTCCTGATATTGTTGTTCGGGCTTTCCCAGTTGTAAGTTTTCAGTGAAATGAATTTGTAATTTGTTGTAGAATTCTTCCCGGGGTTTTTTAGTCTGGATAGTGCCATTTGCTGTACCTTTATTACCAGTTTTCAAATTTATAATTATTTAGGAAACCGCCCAATTGTAGGAAATCACTATCTTAGATGAAAATAATTGTTAAAATTTTGGCCGTCATTATCTTTTTGCCGATGATCCTGGCACTGACTTTCGTACCGGTTCGCCTCTCCAACAGCACGCCCGGCGGCGGTAGCCTCCAACCTTTATTCATTGCCCATCGTGGCGCTTCGGGAACAGCTCCTGAAAATACTTTGCCTGCTATCGATTCTGCTCTGGCTGCCGGTGTGGATTACGTCGAGATCGATGTGCATCTTTCACGCGATGGCAAGGTGATCGTCATTCATGACGCCACGGTTGACCGGACTACCAATGGCAAAGGCAAAGTCCGGGAACTTTCTGCAGAATATATCCAATCCCTTGATGCCGGAAGCTGGTTCGGTGAGCCTTTCAGGGGGGTGAAAATTCCGACCCTTGAAGAGGTGATCCGTCATATTGATGGGAAAGCAAAACTCCTGATCGAAATAAAAAGGAAGGGAAAGGAGAACGAAGGTATCGAAGCGGAAGTAGTCCGGCTGATCAGGAAATACGAAGCGGCTGATTGGTGTGTCGTGCAGGCTTTTAACGATAAAGTCCTGGAAACCATGTATGAACTGGCGCCCGAGATTGTCCTGCATAAGCTGATTGTATTCAAATACCGCTTTATCCCTTATGTTTTCGATGGCAGGATGACTCGTTTCAGCATGAACAAATATGCTTATGTAGAGTCCATCAATATGCACTACCGGTTTTTCAACATGTGGTTTTCGGATCAGGTGCATAGAGAGGGAAAGAAGATCTTCCTTTGGGGCTGCCGGAAAGAAACACCCTGCATTCCACTCGACAGTGAAGGCTGGGACGGCTGGATCACTGATTTTCCCTGATTTCGATTATCTTTGCCTTATAAAAACCATCTCTGATGCAAGAAACCATCACCAATGACCAGCAAAAAACTGCTCGTTTTGCCAAAGCCCTGGGGCACCCCGTGCGGATCTATATACTGGAACTGCTTTCCAGACAATCCTGCTGCTATAGCGGCGACCTTTCAGATATATTGCCTATTGCAAAATCCACCCTGTCGCAGCACCTGAAAGAGCTCAAAAAAGCAGGCCTGATCCAGGGCGAGATTGAAGCTCCCAAGATCAGGTACTGCATCAACCACGAAAATTGGAATGCTGCCAGAGAATTATTTAAAAATTTCTGGCGTATATAATTTTTTTTATACTTTTGTTCGTAAAATTACGAAATACGAATACCCCCTCCCTTTTTGAGGGTGTATCAAAAGTTCTTTAACCACAGAGATCGCAGAGAAGGCACAGAAAACACAGAGTGTTTAGTGATTGATAATCAATTCTCTGTGTTCTCTGCGCATACTCCGTTACCTCTGTGGTTAATAAAAAATTTGACTTTTGATACAACCTCGCCGGGGGTGGGGTAAAATTAATCCCTCCTCTCCGGCCTCATCTGCGGGAAGAAGATCACATCCTGGATGGAAGGGGAATTGGTAATGATCATGGCCAGCCGGTCAATGCCGATGCCTAAACCGGCGGTGGGCGGCATACCGTGCTCCAGCGCCCGGAGAAAGTCTTCATCCAGCACCATCGACTCCTGGTCGCCGCGCTTTCCCAGCTCCAGCTGGTATTCGAACCGCTTCCGCTGGTCGATGGGATCGTTCAGCTCCGAAAAAGCGTTGCAGATCTCCTTGCCGTTGCAGATGGCCTCGAACCGCTCCACCAGCCCCTCCCGGTTGCGGTGCTTCTTGGCCAGGGGCGACATCTCCACCGGGTAATCGGTGATAAATGTAGGTTGAATGAGAAAAGGCTCACATTTATCACCAAAAATCGAGTCGATCAGCTTGCCCTTGCCCATGGTAGGATCGATGTCAACACCGAGCTGTTTCGCAGTCTGCCGCAGCCCGGTCTCATCCATGGCGGAAATATCGATCCCGGTGAAATGCCGGATGGCCTCAAACATGGTGAACCGTTTCCAGGGGCGCTTGAATTCGATCATATGGTCCCCCACCTGAACCTTTGAGGTGCCATGAAGGTCCAATGCGATCTTTTCCACCATCTCCTCCACCAGGGCCATCATCCATTCATAATCCTTATAGGCCACGTAAAGCTCCATCTGCGTAAATTCGGGGTTATGGAAACGGTCCATCCCCTCGTTCCGGAAATCTTTCGAGAACTCGTACACCCCGTCATATCCGCCGACGATCAGCCTTTTCAGGTACAATTCATTGGCGATGCGCAGGTAGAGGGTCATGTCGAGTGAGTTGTGGTGGGTTTTGAAAGGCCGGGCCGCCGCGCCGCCATACAATGGCTGCAGAATGGGCGTCTCCACCTCCAGGTAGCCCCTTCCATCAAGATACGACCGCATGGAATTGATCAGCCTGGTGCGTTTCGTAAAGACATCCCTGATCTCCGGGTTGACGATCAGGTCGACATACCGTTGCCGGTAACGCTGCTCGGGATCGGTGAAGGCATCGTACACTTCGCCCTCTTTTTCCTTGACAACGGGCAGCGGCCGCAGCGCTTTGGCCAGCAGCCTGTACTCCTTCACATGAATGGTGGTCTCCCCCATCTGGGTGACGAAAACAAAACCTTTCACACCGATAATATCACCGATATCAAGAAGCCTTTTGAAGACAGTATTGTACATAGTTTTATCCTCTCCGGGACAGATCTCATCCCGTTTCATGTAGAACTGCATCCTGCCGGAAGCATCCTGTATCTCCGCAAAAGAGGCCGCCCCCATGATCCGCCGGCTCATGATCCGCCCGCCCAGGCTGACCTCCCGGAAAAGGGTGTTGTCGCCCGGAAATTTTTCCAGGATCTCCCCTATGGTGGCATTCACCTCCCAACCCTCTGCCGGATAAGGATCAATCCCCAGGTTAATGATCTCCTGCAGTGAGTTCCGCCGGATGAGTTCTTGTTCTGATAACTCCATAGCTTAAGTGTTAAGGTGTTGAGGTTTTAAAGTGTTGAGGTGTTGAGGTGTTGTTGTCCGATTTTTTCATTGAAAAACCAAAAGTAAAGGAAAATATAAGAATATGAACAGGTGATTATCCGAAGTAATAACAATTGAACAATTGAGCCATAGAACAATTGTGTCTATTTTTGCAGGATTATTATCGAAATAATGGAGGAAACTAAAAAGCGGAGGAAGCCTGACTGGCTGAAGATCAAGGTGCCGAAGGGGAAGGAATACATCGGTGTTCGGGAGGTGATCGACCGCAACCGGCTGCATACGATCTGCACCTCGGGGCAGTGCCCGAACAAGGAAGATTGCTGGGGGCGGGGCACGGCGACGTTCATGATCCTGGGCAACATCTGCACCCGGTCGTGCAAATTCTGCGCGGTGGCCACAGGACGCCCGCAAGCGGTCGACTGGAGCGAGCCGGGCCGGGTGGCGGAATCGGTCCGGCTGATGAAACTGAAACACTGCGTGCTCACCAGCGTCGACCGCGACGACCTGGAGGATGGTGGGGCGGCCATCTGGGCGGCCACCATACGGTCCATCAGGGAGATAAGCCCGGGCACTACAATCGAAACCCTTGTTCCCGATTTCAGGGGCAGGAAAGAGCTCCTTCAGCAGGTGATCGATGCCAGGCCGGAAGTGATCTCCCACAACCTGGAAACGGTAAGGCGTCTCACCCCGCAGGTCAGGTCGGCCGCCATTTATGCACGCAGCCTGGAGGTGATCGGATGGATAGCCCAATCGGGTATCCGGTCGAAATCGGGAATCATGCTCGGCCTGGGCGAAACGGAAACAGAAGTGATCGAAGTGATGGACGACCTGCGGTCGGTCGGTTGTGAAGTCATGACGATAGGCCAGTACCTTCAACCCACAACCAGGCACCTGCCCGTGCAGGAATACATCACCCCGGAGCTATTTGAAAAATACCGGAAAATTGGAATCGAAAAAGGCTTCCGGCATGTCGAAAGCGGCCCCCTCGTGAGGTCGTCGTACCATGCAGAGAAGCACATTCTGTGAAATTCCAAATTCCAAGCAACAAATTCCAAACAAATTCCAAATTCCAAATTCCAAATTACAAACAAATTTAAAATTCAAAACTTAAAATTTAAAATTCCTTTATGTCCACCTAATGTCGCGAGCGCAGCGAGCTAATGTCCACCTAATGTCTACATAATGTCGCGAACGAAGTGAGCTAATGTCCCTTTCAAAACCTGATATAATTTTCCACGACCTGCAATTGGTTCCATATAAAGAAACCTGGGACTACCAGGAAAAGCTTTTTGCAGAGCTGATGCGGCAGAAGCTGGCCGGCGTTGCGGCATTCCCGGGACACCTGGTGTTTTGCGAGCATCCGCCGGTTTTCACCCTGGGTAAAAGCGGTTCAACCGGGAACCTGCTGATCGACGAACCGGGGCTGGCGAAGCGCGGGATAGCGTTCTACCGGATCAACCGGGGTGGCGATATCACCTTCCATGGGCCGGGACAGATCGTCGGGTACCCGATCGTGGACCTGGAACAACTGAAACTCGGCATAAAAACCTACATTGAGATGCTGGAGGAGGCCGTGATCCGTTTGCTGAAAATCTATGGCATTACCGCCGGCAGGCTCCCGGGAGCCACCGGCGTCTGGCTCGATCCCGATTCACCCTCGTCGGCCAGGAAAATCTGCGCTATCGGTGTCAGAGCCAGCCGTTTTATAACCATGCACGGTTTTGCTTTCAATGTCAATACCGACCTGTCGTATTACCGGTTTATCCACCCCTGTGGGTTTGTAGACAAGGGGGTCACCTCGATGGCTAAAGAACTGGAAGGGGAACAGGATATGGAAAAGGTGAAATTATTGCTAAGGGCGTGTCTTTATGAAACCCTTGGCGTAGAGGAACATCAGGCCAATGGTTAAAGCTACAAGGGACACCCAAAAACCCACTTTCACCCCTTTCGGGTCATACAAAAAGACCACTTCATGTTCACCTGCCGGCAGAAATGCCGAGATGAAACTCATGTTCCCGGTAAATACCCTTGTCCGCTGGCCGTCAATAAGAACTTTCCATCCGTAATAGTTATTCTGCAGCAAATTAATCAATGCATCACCTGCTGTTACACTCCTGGCCGTGATCTTCACGGGGGAAAAACCAGTGACATATACTGTATCTCCGGGATGGAGGCCAGGTTGACGGCCCTGAAAATCAACATAATCATCCATGTTAAGATAAATGCGGGAAGGATCATAATCGTCCGTTTCTTCGTGAAAGCCGAGCGAATCGAGCGGGCTGAGGGTGCCGGCCAGGTAAACCAGCGGATTTCGCAGGATGGTGGCAAAGAGCTCGGGATGATCATCTGCCATCACTTCAAAACCTTTGAGATGCAGCGGGTTATAACCCTGCAAGGAGACCTGCTTGTGAAAAATGTTGAGGTTTCTCCAGAGTGTCTGGAATACCAGTCCGCCGCTGTCCCTGTTACGGATGACAGGCGTGTCATCCGGAACGGTAAAGCCCTTTGGAAAGGTCAGTGCATGCGCATGCACTTCTTTCGACCGGAAAATATGGGACCAGACCGTATACGGCCCGTTCAGGCCGGCCGCCAGCGCCAGGTCGAAGCTGACAAGGGCCAGCAGGAAGATCATGCCATGCCGGAGTCGTTTCCAGGCGATAATCAGCCAGGCTAAGATAAGTAAGATGATCAGTTGGATAAGCCCCTGGAAAAGCATGTGCTGGGCTATGGTCGATCTTTCGGAGAAAATAAAGAGCTCCCCGCGGATGAAATCCTTCATGCCGGGAGTACCGGCGATCAGGCGATAGATCACCAGGCCGGCCGTGATCCCCATGACGATGACCAGGGCCGCCCTGAGCCTCCATGTCATCTTGCTGTTCCCGTTGATCCATTCATTGAATGCAAAACCGGCAGTAATGATAAAGCTCACGATGAAAAAGACCCGGAAAAGCGCCGGGAACCGGAAATAATTCATGAGCGGTATATGATGATAGAGAAATTCCCGGACCGGCAAAGCGCTGCCGACAGCCGCTGCCAGGCAGAATAATCCCCACAGCAGGAAAAGATTCACCAGTTTCGTTCGGCGAATCATCAGGGCAGCCAGGAAAAATACCAGGGTAACCAGTCCAAAATAGCCATTCGACATCGAAAGATCGGTGCCATAATAGTCCATATTGCGTATGACAGCAAACGGCAGCACAAGGGAGATAAGGCTTTCCGTTGTAAAGGCCCCGAACAGCGCCTGACGGAGGGTAAC
Organism: Bacteroidales bacterium; assembly: GCA_019429045.1. Taxonomy (GTDB): domain Bacteria; phylum Bacteroidota; class Bacteroidia; order Bacteroidales; family JAGOPY01; genus JAGOPY01. The sequence continues at coordinate 21,443 of JAHYJL010000006.1, read as the reverse complement.
CCCGTCGCTTCGCGTCATCTCTCCCTGCAGGAAATAGACCGAAATAATGACCACCGCTCCAGCGAGGATCGTAAAAATCATGGCTGCAGCAAGATACTTCAGGTAGCGGTAAAGCACTGCGCTGTCATGCCTGCGCCAAAATTCAACGACAAACAGGATGAACACGGCCACCAGCAAATACAACAGCAGGAAGATAAATGCCGGATAACCGCCCGTCATGATCATGAAGAAAGCCAGGCCCAGTGTGATCGCGGCATTCAGCGAGGGGGATTTTCGCAAAGCGATAAATGCCCCGATGATAAAAGGTATCCAGGTGCCGCTGATGACCCACATGAAATGCTGGGCGTTGCCAATAAAAAAACCACACAGCATGTAGGATACGGCCATGAAAAAGGCAGATTCATGACGGAAATCCAGCTGTTTTGCCAGGTAAAACATCCCCATGCCGGCCAGGAAAATATGCAGGAAGAAATCGACCGAGAGGATGCGGATATCATATCCGAAGAAATACCCGAAAAACCAGGTTACCGGATACCAGGCTGAACTTTGCGGATCGGCATGCATTGGTGAGCCTAAAAGCTGATATGGATTCCACAATGGAAGGATCCCCTCCTGCAGGCATTCCCCGATCAGGTATTTCCAGGGATAGGCCTGGTCGATGGCATCATATTTCAGCGGGTGCCATAACAGGATCAGCGGCAGCAAAGCGGCAAAGGCCGTCAGGAAAAGGAAGAAATAATAGATGTAGATTTTGTCGATTTTCATACCGCCAGCCCAGTTTTACGATTGAATAAACGGCGGGTTAAAGATAATGCAATCTCCTATTTCTGCAACACTTCATGTAAGATGGCCGGGGATTTGAACTCCCCCTGTAGCGGCAGGTGAAGTTGGTAGTAACGGATAATTTTCGCAAGTAAATCATTTCTGGCAGAAGAAGGGATAATCATACCGGAGAAATCACTGGGGGCTATCTGAATCAACTCATTGAAATACAAACAGTTATTCCCGGAAATATACTGATCGTGCAGCGGGATTCCGGTTACGAAGCTGCCTTCTTCGAGGTCAAAAACGCTTCTATCACCAAGATAGTTGCCTTGCGGGAAAAAACCCAGGAACCGCGTCAGGTGGAGCGCGAATGCCAGGTGGTAATGGCCCGGGATGTCAGGTGTGTTGTCCAGCAAAACCAGGTGTTCATATATATACCGGAACATTTCCGGGTTAACCGATTCTTCCTGAATTGATTTTGTCAGCAATTCATTAAGGAAAAGAAGTATGGAAGATTTTCGGATTTCTTTATGGATGGTTTGATAATGATAAGCCAGGTTTGCTTCGCGGATGTAATTCAGGTTACGTCTGTCCTGCTGGTCAACCACCATATTCAGCAATGTAAGCGGCTGAAAAAGGACAGCTTTTGTTTTTGCTTTCGGTCCGCGCGCCCCTTTGACAATATAGGGACGGAGTCCCAGTTGCTCCGTAAAAATACTGACGACAAGGCTGGTGTCAGAATATTTGGTTTGCCGGAAAACAATGCCACGGGTTGAGAGATACATAGGAATCGGCCAATGGCTTCAAGCGGCCCTGTGACGGCTTGATAGCCGTAATTAGTTTAAAAACAATATCTTGGTAACCATTTTTTCGCTACCGTCACGATTGGTAATGAAGACGAGATAGACACCCGAATTCACCCTGCGGCCATTGAAATCGGCACCGTTCCATGTAGCCTGCCCCCCATCCACACGGGGCTCATAAACCAGCCGCCCATTGATATCGGTGATCTTCACGATGGCATCTTTCACCAGCCCGTTGATGGCAATGGTACCGGTATAGCCCGGCCTGACAGGGTTAGGGTAGGCGTACACGTCGGTATTTGTGTCACCCCCCACAGTGGCTGTCCCTTTGTAGGAGATCAATCCTTTCGCTGTACCAATAAACACCTCTCCCGTTTTTCCATTAATAGCCATGCTGGTGATGTTGTTGGAAAAAAGCGGACTGTTATCCTCCGTAAAATGATGGATCTGCTGTGTTCCATCCTTCGACAGCAGGAAAACCCCTGCCCTCTCCGTACCGATCCATTTGCGGTTTGCGCCATCGATCACAATTGCCCGGACGGCTTCCGTCTCCAGTAAATACTGGACATAACCGTCGATATTCACCAGGATCCGCTGCGCATCGTAATTATCCCCTGTAAACATATTCTGGGGGGAATAGAAAACGGCCACACCCTGGTCGGTCCCCACCCATACATATCCATCCAGGTCCTGTGCAATACTGTAAACATTTGATCCCGGCAGGTTTCCAAGCCCGGCGACCGATCTCAGGCCACGTACCTGGTTGCCGGCAGGATTCTTTTCGTTGAAAACCAGGATTTGGCTTGGGTTCGATTGCGTGGTCCGGGTCAGGATCCATTTCTGATCATAAGAATCGACAATGATCTTCCTGACATCTATGCCGATCATAGCCGAACCAAGGCCGAAAGCCTCCCAGTCCCCATTTTGCCGTTTCACCGATAAGATCTTTTCTGCCCCTGAATTCGTCACCCAGAGGTTGTTCTGGGAGTCGAAGGCTCCCCCACCGACCTTGACGGACGGGTATCCTTCAATAATATTCGGCATCATAGAGCTGTTATCTGCATTATAGATCTGCACGAAAGCCTGATCTTTGTATTCCGCCATGCCCCTGTTCCATGATCCGGCAAAAACATGATCGCTGTTTAACGGGTCAACAAAGACCGAAATAAAGTCCCGCAGGGTATCCAGACCGGGTGAATTAAAGGCGTCATAAGTCTTCCAGGTCTCTTCGATGAAGGAGTACATCCTGGCGCTTCTCCAGGTATTTCCCCAGGTGCCGGTCATTCCGCCCGGAACAAGGTATAGCTTGTCCTCCTGAACTGCCATATCGAAAATATCGGCCGTCGGGGCTCCGCTGGGCTTGATAAACTGCCTTTCAAAGCCTCCCGCCCACGACTTAACCAGCCCTTTACTCTGGTCTGCAATCCAGAAATTACCATCCGTGCCGATAAATGCATCAGAAGGAATAGGAGTGCTGTCACCATAGGTATAAATCTTAATATATTCGGTCAGATCCGGATTGTATATCCTTACATAGTAACTGAATGAAACAACCATCTTATCACCGCTGGTACGCATACTGTTTATCCGGGTATTACTTTCCGATTCAAAAAGAATCCATGTCCCATTCTCCAGCACATATAATTCATCAGTGTTTGTAACACTGGGCCTGTAATTGATGAATAGCTTTCCGTTGAAATAGTATATCAGGCTATAAAAACCTTCCGGATAGGGGATATCGGTCATTTCAGTCCAGTTGGCAAAATAGGCCAGGTTAGGATCGTTCTTATCAGCATAATAAATCCCCTTCTCAGTAGCGGCAAAAAATGCCGTGTCATTGTAAGTCATGCTCAACACATTGATACTGCTGCCTTCCGGACCGATATAATACGTATCCCGCACCTCCATTTTTTCCAGATTGAGCACCACGATGGCAAACCCGCAGGATAGATAAGCAAATTTGCCATGATTCATAATACTGTTGATGGTCTTGTTCCCCAGGATCTCCTTGCGCTTGATATCAGGGATGTTAATGATGTTGTCATTCGGCAGGATCAGGTCGACATTTGTATTGGAATAGGAGATCACAAGAATGGAAAGTTCCTGGTTCAGGCTTATGTCGCTAATACCCAGGTCAGAAAGACCATTGACCTTGCTGAGCCGGTGTACGCTGTTATACTCCCGGTCATAATAAAACATGCTATATGGGGTGGCGCAATAGATTCCGGTCTTGAACTCTTCTACCTGTGTGGCATAGTCGTAGGGCAGATGGTCCCTCCACTGTCCGATGGCTACTTCCTGGGAAACGCCCCTGTATTGAATAATGACCGATAACAGGAAAATTAGGATGATTGTAATTTTATTCATAATGCTAATGGTGGTATTGTAGGAAAATAACTGCATTTTCCCCGATTTATTTTACTCAAAGTTAGATATTCCAATTCTTACCCGTAATGATCTTCACACTTTTAGGCAGGATGGAAAAAATAAAGGGGGAATGTCCGAGCGACTCTCCGTCGGTTTCCAGGTTCGACTGCTCCCGGGTGGAGGAGGTGATAGAAACCACCTGGCCTGTATGGGTCTGAACAAAAGGCAGTGTAGTGAAGGTCCCTGAATAAAGTTTATTCAGGTTTCTGACCACCCTTATCTTGGTGACATTTTTAAAGATCGTCACATCCAGCAGTCCGTCATCGGGTATTGCGAAAGGCAGTTGCATCATGCCACCGCCATTGTATTTGCAGATACCGACACTCATGCTGAAGACTTTTCCCTTGTATACAGTCGAGCCGTCGATCGTTACTTCAAGATAGGCGTGGTTATACCTGAACAATCCTTTTAAAAGGTTTATCAGGTAAGCCATCGTGCCGCCTTTTCCTTTGTCCTTCATTTTATTGGTCATCTGCGCTATCAGCGCGTCATACCCAAGACCGGCGATATTCACGAAGTATCTTTCCATTTCATTCGTCCCGTCATAATACTTCACGACCCCCGCATCCTGAATGAACAGTCGCTGCTTTTTCAGGATTTTCACCGCTTTCTGGTATTTATGCTTAAGGTTATACATCCTTCCCCAGTCATTTCCGGTTCCGACCATGATCATTCCCAGGGTGATATCAGTGGAGTCAAACCGGTCCTGGCGAAAGATACCGTTGACCACCTCGTTGAGGGTGCCATCGCCACCGACAACAATGATCTTCTGAAATCCTTCCCGGATATGTTCTTCGGCAAGGGACATGGCATGCCCCCGGCTACTGGTAAATAGATGTTTATATTCAAATCCTGCTTCTGTCAGGAGGGTGGAAATAACAGGCCAGTCCTTTTCTCCCTTCTGCTTTCCGGCATTTGGGTTCACGATCACCAGCCACCGGTCGTCCCCGGCTGTTTCATGGGTCATTTTTTGTGTGTTCAATTCAGATAATGTCAATGAATTTTTTTGCAAACAGGTACCAGGAACTGAAAAAGGCAAACTGGGTCACTCCCGCCTGGGTCTCCAGTGTATCTTCGGTCAGCATGGAAAGGATTATGATAATGAAGAATGTCAGGTAATAGTAATCATGGAATTTTACCAGCCGGGCAGCCGGGAAAAACAGGCTAAACAGGAACCAGGCCATCCCAAAAACACCGAACATAACAAAGATCGCCAGGAACTGGTTATGCGCCCGCCAGCGATACTCCGGGCTGAGCAGGCTGCCCATTGCATAATACTTTTCCTGGAATGCGTATTCGATATCGCCGGTACCTACACCGGTCAGCCAGTTATCCCTGATTAATGCCACAGAAGCCCTCCAGTACTCGATCCGTTGCATCACCGAATGGCCGCTGGGGTTCCGGGTAACCTGGTACCGCTGGTATTCCCAGAATATCTTATAGATCCTGACATACAGGTTCGGTTTTTCAACATATACAGTACTTGCAATACCTTCTTCAACCATGGCTACTTCTTCATCGGTCAGACGGGCTACCCCTTCGGCATCTTTACGGTATCCTTTGGAGGTAAGGAACCGGATAAGTGTACTTTTCATTTCCTGCCCTGCTTTGTCCTTTCCCTCGAAATGATATGTGCTTCGCTTGTCCCATGCTTCCGCCATCTCGTCCATTGCAAGATATATCCATACATAGTGCCCGTTTTCAACCTGAAGGTTTAGTGTATCATGATAGTAAGGATTTCCATTTTTTGTACCCTTTTCCAGGGAAGAAAGGTCTGTCGGATGAATTCGATTGATATCTCTGCCGATATCCCTGATATACAACACCGTTATTGATAAGATCAGAACAATTCCGGCGGCAACGGCCAGTTTTACCATCAGCCGGCCTTTTACCATTGCCAAATAGAAGAGCATGATGATGGCAACGATGATAAGTATCACCAACCCGGTCATGTAAGCGAAAATGATCAGAAAGGCAACCATCCACAGACCGGCTGCACCCAGTACTACCCTGATCCACCGGGATATATCGCTTTTCTTGAACACAATGTAAGCCACGGCAAAGATGGCGATATCGATCAGCATACTGAAGCGGATGTGTGAAATGAATATGGAAGACTCACGGCTGTCGGTCAGGTCCCGGCTGACAGCAATAAAAGTGCTGATGATAGTGCCGGTAACAACAGCAGCGATGAACAGGTACATGAATACGCGGAAAGACCGCCGGTCAGTCAGGCAGGTTGTGGACAGGATCAGCGGCAGGATCAGGATGGGCAATTTGATCCGGAGGTCTTTCAATGCATAATTAAAATCGCTGGTAAAAAATAAACCCAACAAGTGCATAAGGTAAATGGAGGCAAATACCCATGCAGGTGCGTTTTCCGCACGGAAAAACTCCCTAATCTTGCGACCGATAGCCTGAAAAATCCACATCAAACCATACGGAACGATCAAGAGGACGACAGTGGCCGGCGAATATTTTTTGAAGAAGCGGGTAACGTCCGCTTTGCTCATCCCATCGAGGACCAATGCACCGGACAGGACAAACTGTGAAATGCTCATGAAGTAGTTAGAAAATGGCAGTGCGGTCAGCATCAACCCAATGCCAAAATAGTAAAGCCAGAGAATGAGATTTTTATCTTTCATTAAAATATCTTAAGGCCCTAATTATTAAGCGAAGATAGAAAGTATTTCAATAAAAAACTCCAGGTGGGGCCAGGTTACTTTTTCCAGAAAGCTGAAGAAAAGAGTATCAGCACGGTGAATAACTCCAGTCGCCCCAGAAGCATCAGCAAAGAGAGGAACCATTTTCCAAGGGTCGGGATAAATGCATAATTTCCTGTCGGGCCAACATCACCAATCCCCGGGCCGATATTCCCCAGTGTAGCAATAGTGGCGCCAATGGCCGTTTCAAAATCGAGCCCCAGGAAGGCCATTACCATCACGCCAAAGGCAAAAATCAGGATATACAATTGAATGAACGCCATCACCTTGAAGATAATATCCTGTGAAACGGCCTCGTTATTGAGCCTTACGGGTATGACCCCTTGCGGGTGCATGGCCCTTTTCATCTCCTTGCCTGCCGTCTTGAAGAGCAGTATCTGGCGGACAATTTTTGTGCCGCTGCCCGTCGAACCCGACATCCCGCCGATAAACATCAGCAGGAAAATAAAAAACCATATCGTACCGGGCCAGGCCAGATAATCGGAAGTGATGTAACCGGTAGTTGTCACAATTGAAACAACCTGGAATAACGCATCGCGAAAAGCCTTCTCCCCTGAAATCCCCGCTTTCCATATAAGTAGTATGGTGACAATCGCCGTGACGATACCGAGCAAATAGATATATTTCCTGAACTCCTCATTTCTCCAAACCTTCCCGAATCTCCCCAGGAATGCAATATAGTGCAGTGTAAAATTCGTGGCGGCCAGGATCATAAAAAAGGCAATGACATACTGGATATAGGGTGAAAAGCCGGCTATGCTGTCGTTTTTGGTAGAAAATCCACCCGTGGCCATGGTACCGAAGGCATGGCAAAGGCTGTCGAAAAGGTTCATTTTTCCCAGCATCAGTAATGCGGTCTGGGCAAGCGTCAGGATAAGATAAATCCCCCAGAGACGTTTGGCAGTTTCAGTGATACGGGGATGCAGCTTATCCTTGGTGATTCCCGGCATCTCGGCATTGTATAGTTGCATTCCTCCGATACCCAGGAATGGGAGGACGGCCACGGAAAGCACAATGATCCCCATCCCGCCGATCCAGTGGGTCATGCTGCGCCAGAAAAGGATTCCCTTTGGAAGCACCTCTATGTCAGTAAGTATAGTGGCTCCGGTTGTAGTAAAACCCGACATGGTTTCAAAAAAAGCATTCGTGAACGATGGAATGGCGCCGCTGATCAGGTATGGTAATGTGCCGAAAAGTGAAGTGATGAACCAGGCCATACTGACGACCAGGAACCCCTCCCGCTTGTTGATTTGCACCCTGCTTTTATGACGGGTCAGGTACCACAGCAACAATCCTGTGCCTGAGGTGATCAGGAAGGAAAGCGGCAACGTCCAGGCGTTAGGATCCCTGTAATACAAAGCAAAGGGGAGGCCCAGCAGCATAAAAATCCCTTCCATCATCAGGAGAAACCCCATGATGTTCAGGATAAGCCTGATGTCCAGTTCTGCCTTGCCAAGCATAAAAGAGATGTTCTTAATGGAACAAATCGTCAACTGCCCTAACCGCGTCAGGCAATGCAAAAACCACTACCCGGTCGCCGGCCTCTATCTGGAAATCACCTACCGCGATAAAACTGTCGTTCCCCCTGATGATCCCGCCAATGATAGCGCTCCTGGGAAAATTGAGTTTGCGGATGGCAGATTTTGTTATCGGAGAATGAGGTTTGGCTACCAGCTCAAGCGCCTGGGCGTTGATCCCGCTGAGGCATTTGATGGAGGTAACCTCCGAATTCATCGTAAAACGGATGATGTGACTGGCCGTGCTGAGTTTCTTGCATACAATAGTACCAATCCCGATGTTTTGAGAGATATCGATATAATCAATATTCTCCACCAGGGCAATGGTACGTGGAACGCTATATGTCTTGGCGTGCAGGCAGGCCAGGATATTGGTCTCTGAATTGTTGGTCAGCGCCACGAAAGCATCCATGCCTGCAATATCTTCATCTTCCAGCAGTTGGATATCGCGTGCATCGCCATGGATCACCAGGCAGTTGTCAAATAAATTGGCGAGCTGAATCGCCCTCTTCTTGTCTTTCTCAATAATCTTGATGTTCAGGTCATGTTCCAGCCTGCGGGCCACCGTTTTTCCGACCCTTCCCCCGCCAAGGAGCATCAGGTTACGGATATTGAACCGCGTTTTGCCACCCAGCTTCAGCAGGTCGCTGATTCCCTGCGGCTTTGTGATCACATATGCCAGGTCATTCTCAAAGAACATATCGCTGCCCTTCGGTATGATGGTGTGGCGGTTCCGGTGAATGGCCACAGCCCTGAAATGCAAGTGTACGAACTCCTTGGCGATCTGATCGAGGGTTTTGTTCAGTGCGGGGGCATTTTTCTCCAGCCGGAATAAAAAAAGCGAAAGCTTACCCTCCGAAAAATCAAATGTTTCCGTAGCCGCTGTCTGCCGCAAAAGGTCGATGATCTCCAAGGCCGCTATTTCCTCCGGACAGACCAGGTGATCGATACCAATATCTTCAAACATCTTCCGGTTATCATCAGAAAGATATTCAAGGGTATTGACGCGGGCAATGGTTTTATCTGCACCGAGCTTCTTGCCCAGCAAAGCCGTCAAAATATTTATCCTTTCTTGATGTAAACAAGAAATCAGCAGATCGGCCTTCTTGACATCAGCTCTTTTCAGCACAGAGATAAGGGTAGAATCGCCAATGGTGGCCAGCACGTCGGTATGCGACTCGATGGTCTGCACCAGGTCTTCGGTAGGAACGATTATGGTAATGTTATGGTCTTCCCTGGTTAATTCCTGGGCCAGGTAAAGACCCACCTCGCCGTCGCCGGCTATGACTATTCTCATCGTATGGATGATTTATTCGGAGTGCAAAAATACATCAATTTACGGGGAATTATTACTATTGCAGCGGTTTATTCATTCGATACCCGGAAAGGTGAACGTATCCCAGTCCAGCCCCACCGGAAAAGTTGTCCGGAATTCATCCAGTTCCTCCCGGTTGATAGTAAGAGTGACAACCGCTTCGGCATGTGGTTGGATATGGGTGATGATTTTTCCCCGGGGATCTGACACGGCCGAATCACCGCTGTGATTAACCCCGTTGCCATCTTCTCCGATCCGGTTGACCCCGATCGCATAGCATTGATTGTCTATCGCCCTTGCTTTCAACAGCAGGCTCCAGGCCTGGCTCCTCACCTCGGGCCAGTTGGCCACGCAAATAATCAGGTCAAAGGCATGCTTTCCTCCAGAGAATGTGTTTTTGCACCAGACCGGGAAGCGCAGGTCATAACAGATCAGCGGCAGGATGTTCCAACCCTTCAAAGAAAAGATCCCCCTTTTGTTCCCTTTGGTGAACTTCAGGTGCTCGCCCCCCAATCGGAATGGATGCCGTTTGTCATACTGTGTATAACTCCCATCAGGGGCCATGCATATCAGCCGGTTGAAATACTTCTCCCCCACCTTCATACTTAATGATCCCAGTACATATGCCTGCTTCCGGGACGCCACCCCCTCCATCCACTGCATCACCGGCCCATCCATCTCCCCGGCCAGGCCAATCGGATCGGTGATAAACCCGGTTGTGAACATTTCGGGAAGAATGATAAGGTCAGTTGGGGGAACATCCTCCAGCTTACCGCTCAGATGGGCCAGGTTCTTCTCCCGGTCGCCCCAATGAAGAAAAGTCTGTACGAGTGTTACGGTCAGATCTTGCGTCATTGCCACAAATTTAATCAAAACTTCACGCCCTTGATGGCAATTTCTTTAATTTTGCATGCGTTTGACTGAAATACGAATTATTGCACATAACTGATCTTAATCATATCCGATCATGAAGACATTTGAATCATTTAATTTTAATGGAAAGAAAGCCCTGGTCAGGGTTGATTTCAACGTTCCCCTGGATGAGCGTTTTCATATTACCGACACGATGCGCATTGATGCGGCGATACCCACCATAATGAAGATCCTGAAGGATGGCGGTTCGGTCATCCTGATGTCACACCTCGGCCGGCCAAAAGAAGGCCCGGCGGAAAAGTTCTCGCTGAAACACCTGTTGCCTTATCTTAAGGAAAAGACCGGGACTGAGGTGCTTTTTGCCAATGATTGCATTGGAGAGGAGGCCAAACAACTTTCTGCCAATCTGAAAGGAGGCCAGATCCTTCTCCTCGAAAACCTTCGTTTTTATAAACAGGAAGAAAAAGGAGATGAGGAATTTGCATCAAAATTAGCCTCCCTGGGTGATGTTTATGTCAACGACGCTTTTGGCACGGCGCACCGGGCGCATGCCTCCACTGCCATTATCGCCAGATTTTTTCCCGAAAACAAGATGTTCGGCTATATCATGGAGAACGAGGTGAAGAGCATCGACAAAGTATTGAAAAATGCCGAAAGCCCTTTCACGGCCATCCTGGGCGGCGCCAAAGTTTCAGGGAAAATAGAGATCATCAACAACCTGATCGGTAAAGTCGACAATCTGCTGATCGGGGGCGGGATGATGTTTACGTTTATCAAGGCCCTGGGCGGAGAGGTTGGCAGCTCCCTGGTAGAAGAAGACCTCCTGCAGCTGGCCCGCGAAACGAGCGACAAGGCGGAAGCCAACAATGTCAGGCTGTACATCCCGCAGGATACCATCATTGCCGATGCATTCAGCAATGACGCCGCCAGATCGGAAAGCAAATCCACGCATATTCCCGAAGGCTGGATGGGCCTGGATATCGGTCCGGAAGCCATCCGGGCATACCGCGAAGTGATCCTCAATTCAAAGACCATCCTCTGGAACGGCCCGATGGGTGTTTTCGAGATGCCTCATTTCGAAGCAGGTACCAAAGCCATTGCCGAAGCCGTGGCCGAAGCCACCCAAAAAGGCGCTTTTTCGCTGATCGGCGGCGGCGACTCCGTAGCGGCCATCAACAAATACAACCTGAAAGACAAGGTTAGCTATGTCTCCACCGGCGGCGGAGCCATGCTGGAGTATATCGAAGGGAAGGAGCTGCCGGGAGTGGCGGCGATTAAGAAGTAGACATTATGTAGACATTTACTCGGCGCTGCGCGCCTCGTGACATTCGCTCGCTGCGCTCGCGACATTAGGTGGACATTCATTGACATTTATTGTGATTTTGAAAAAAATTTGCTCAAGGGCGGGTATATTTTTAGCTTTTTCCGGATTAATCATAAAATGACGGTTAATTATGGATCTGGAAGAATTGGAGATTTATGAAATCTCAATGAATTTAGGAGAAAAAGCTTGGGGATGTGTTAGTTCCTGGAAATATTTTGAGAAAGACACCCTGGGAAAACAATTGGTAAGATCAGCCGATTCTATCGCTGCGAATATAAGCGAGGGTTTCGGCCGGTATCACTATGCAGACGCCAAACATTTCTTTTACTTCGCCAGGGGATCTTTATTTGAAACAAAAACCTGGCTCAAAAAGGCCCATTCACGTCAATTAATAGAAGAATCCGATTATTTAACCTTACAGGAGCAGATCAATAGATTGGGAGTAAAACTCAACAATTTCATTAAAACAACCGGCAAAAAAGGAGTCTAAATTTATTCATCATAATGTCCACTTAATGTCCACCTAATGTCTAATGTCCACCTAATGTCCACCTAATGTCCACTTAATGTCCACCTAATGTCCACTTAATGTCCACCTAATGTCCACCTAATGTCCACCTAATGTCCACCTAATGTCAACCTAATGTCAACCTAATGTCAACCTAATGTCGCGAGCGTTAGCGAGCTAATGTCCACCTAATGTCGCGAGCGCAGCGAGCGAATATCATTCTTTAAGAACAAAAAACGGCACAACCTTCGAAACCGCCTGGTAGAACATCGACCGCTCCTTGGTCTGCCGGGGGATGATCTTTTCGTTGATATCGAAGGTAACAATGATAAACAGCAACAGGCTGGCGACCACGGCTCCTTTGACGATGCCTACCAGAGCGCCCAGGATTTTGTTAAGCCACCCCAGCGCCATCATATCAACCACTTTTTCAATGATCTTCCCGATAATATAAGCTAACAGCATGACGGTGATAAAGATCAGCACGTAGGCGGTGATACGGGCCACGTTCTCGTTGAAGGTGAAATATTCCCGCAGCAGGGCGGCGGCTGACGAAGCAAAATAAAAAGCCGCCATGATACCCAGAACAAGTCCTGCCAGCGTGGCCAGTTCGATGATAAAGCCTTTGCTGAAACCCCGTATGCAGCCCCACACTATCGGTACCAGGATAAGCAGGTCAAGCAGGTTCATCTCTTTAATCTTCGGGTAAGTTCCGTGGCAAAAATGAAGTCGTTCAGCACCTCGTTGTCGGTTTGTAGGATCTGGTGCCGGTTGCCGTTCCACCATATCTTACCTTTGTTGATAAAGGCAATGTTCTCCCCGATCATCAGTACCGAATTCATATCATGGGTATTCACCACAGTCGTCGTATGGAATTCTTCGGTGATCTCTTTGATCAGTTCATCGATCACCCCGGCTGTGATCGGGTCGAGCCCGGAGTTCGGCTCATCGCAAAAGAGATACTTGGGATTCATGGAGATAGCCCTGGCAATGGCCACCCGCTTGATCATCCCGCCGCTGAGCTCCGAAGGCATCAATTTGCTCTTTCCCTCCAGGTTCACACGCTCCAGGCAAAAATTCACCCGGTCGATCTTCTCGGCAAAACTCATTTTGGTAAACATGTTCAGGGGGAACATCACGTTATGCTCCACCGTCATACTGTCGAACAACGCCCCTCCCTGGAAAAGCATGCCGATTTCCTGCTGCAGCTCCCGGCGTTCATCCGTCCCCATCCGCCAAAAATCCCGGTCATCATAAATGACAGCGCCCTCGTCCGGCTCCAGCAAACCCACAAGGCATTTCATCAGCACTGTTTTCCCCGAACCGCTCTGGCCGATGATAAGATTGGTCTTCCCTTTCTCAAAAACGAATGAGACATCATCGAGCACCCTGGTTTCGCCGAAATTTTTCGATATGTTCTTCGCTTCGATCATCAGAGAAGGATTTCGGTAAGGATCAGGTTGAAAAGGATGATCAGGATGCTGGTTTGCACCACCGCTTTGGTGCTGGCATTCCCCACATCGAGCGCACCGCCTTTGATGATGTACCCGTTGAAGCCCGAGACTGATACAATGATAAAAGCGAAAATCACCGTTTTGATCAGGGCATAGGTGATCGACCAGGGATCAAACCAGGCCTGGAGACCTTCAATGTACACCGTATAGGACACCAGGTCGAGCGAAACGCAGGCCACCAGCCCGCCCACAAGGCCCAGGAACATGCTCATCGTGATCAGCGCCGGGTTGAACAGCAAAGCGGCCACCATTTTCGGCAGTATCAGGTAGTTCGCACTGTTCACCCCCATTGTCTGCAAGGCGTCGATCTGTTCGGTCACCCGCATCGTACCAATCTCTGACGCGATCCGGGAGCCTACCTTACCCGCCAGGATCAGGCTGATGACCGTAGGCGAAAACTCAAGGATGATCGACTGCCTGACGGTAAAACCTACCGTGATCAGCGGGATCAGAGGACTGTCAATATTAAAAGCCACCTGCATGGCCGCCACCGCTCCCATAAAAACAGATATGATGGCCACAATGCCCATCGACTCCACGCCGATCTTCTGAAACTCAGTCATCAGCTGCTTCCAGAAAACCTTCCATTTGGCCGGTTTCCTGAAAACCTGGATCATCAGGAGGAGATATTTGCCGAGCAAAGAAACCATAGATTAAATTTTGAATGTTGCCTTCATTGAAGCAAAACCGCTTCCTCATAATCATCATTGGTAAACAAATATTCCCATTTATAATCTTGATCTCCTGTACTACCTCCGGTCCATGATTCTCTAATCAAAATACTGCGAGCTACGTCTTGCTCTACAGTCCGATAATGAAAAACAGAAATAGAATCATCATAGGTAACCCTAACAGAGGCTGATAGAAATGGAGGAGGATCTGATACAAAGCCTTCTTGTCTGGCTTCTATCACCGTATCGCTGTCGTAATTGGCAAGGATAATTGTGTCATTTACAGTGTTGTCCTTGATAATTAATAATTCAATTTTGTGGTCAGATTTATTAAGTATTGTATAGGTTACATAATAATATTGTTCTTTAGGTCCACATGATCCTAAAAGTATAATGATACTTGCCATAACCACCATTAAAATATGTTTCATAATTATGTATTTTAAAGGTTGAAAAATATATCCATATAAATATCAATATGCCGTTCTGTCATGCCTGCCGGCAGATATTCCTTCAGTTTGGTTTTCAGGCTGCTCAAACCATAGCTATGCTTTAAAATATTTTGTTCAAAGCTACTGATATCGTAATTTTTAACCTGGTCATAAGGATAGTTTGAGTCGCCAGCAGGAAATATATACCCTTTACCACTGTAAATAAATGGTATTGACGTTGACGGCACTGCCAATACAAAACAGTTTGCCCCGTCATAGTAAGTCCCGGGAATAGGACAGTCGCAGCAATTTTGAGGTGTGTAATAGAAATTGTAATTATAAATGAAAACATTTTCACCGTATGGTGGCTGAACTACAAAACAATTAGCTCCATCAAATGTTCCACCATCAGGGCACCGATCAGCAGGCATCGTTCCTCTGTTAATGTCTAAAGACTGATTATAGTTTTCGAATAAATCAATAAATACTGGGGTATAAGTCTCTTCATAGTCCGATGCTGGCAAATTCCAATCTTGCATATGATCACCGTCTAAAAATATAGTGGGATCATCATAATCCTCTTCACCTTGTTCATTGTACTCTATTTTTGTAATATACCATTCAACACAGTTTGCCCAGCTTTCATATATTATTGGATCAACTTGAATAAATTGAATTTCACTTAATAGCGAAATATGTGAAGCATGGCCTAATTCATGTATGGTTGTACTAAATATATCATCTGAGTCCAGGATATTCCCATTGTCATCTTTTCCCCAAACCAAAATATTCGGGATGCCCGGCCAACCGACAACAAACATTTGCCAATAATTTCCTATATTCATGCCTAAGGCCGGTCCTGCGTTGTGCAAATAGCTTATTTTCAATTTCGTCCACACATTTGGTCTTTTCAGACCTCCAATATTTTTTTCATGATACCTGTGAGCAGCCCTAAATGTAGTAGCAAAACCAAAAGATTTACCATTATTATCGATATGTAAATCCCATCTTTCTGATTTTTTCGGACCATTGTAAACAGCGGGATACCATATGCCATTTGTAATGTAATACCTTGAGGTTGACCAAACTAAACTATAATTACAGGGGCGTTTGAATGTGCCATTCATATAAAAATCCCCGTTTGAATCTGTTATGTCAGTATAGACAATAAACCAGCGTCTGGCGCATACCTGTATGTTTTCAACAGGTACAATATTGTCATCAACAACATCATCGTGCACAGTGATGCGACCTTCGGGATGGTAACTCCCTCTGCCTCCAGACTTTAATGTAGAAGTGTCACTGTCGTAATTGTCTGTTAACAAGAGTGCAATATCAATCAAATGATCTATTAAAGAATCGTTCAGGTTCTGCGTATAATAGGGTGTGATTTCGGGAATACATAAATTTTCAAGCACCACATAATCAACAGTGGTATTGGGAGTGTAGTTTGCCTTGATTGCCGTATAGTGGTATGTTGGAAGACTGTCTGGAATGCTTGAGTCATGATAGTAAAGCCCACCGGTTGATAGAATTTCATAATCCAATGGATAGGTAAACAGGTCCATCAGAGTATCAGAAACCAAATCAAGATATTCTGCATCGTTATCAGGTGTGAACTTAATATATTTATGAGTCGTGGTAATGGTTAAATTCGGGATTTTAGTTCCGTAAATTCTTTTAAGGCTATCATACGCAGCCTGCATGTTACTAACACTGTATGGATTTTGCAATTGCCTGCCAAGCTGGATCATTTCAACAGATGCACTTCGGAATTCATTTTCTGATCCAGGATCATTGTGCAAGGTAACTTCTTGTAAATCTTTAGTACAAGATGTGACTAGAATTAGGAAAACCAATATAATAAGAGAAAATATTTTCATTTTTAAGTAAACTTTTTATTCTTTTCGTTTCTGTCATTTTAGCCTTGCAGGTAACGCAGAAACAAAGTTAAGGAAAGATTATGAGAATCACAGCATGAATTTCAGACAGAACACAATGTCAATATTAATGATATCGTTATTAAACCTAATTTTGATTTCAAAATATAATACAAGCCACCAGATGCTTAATTCAACATTCAACATTCAACATTCAAAATTAATACCACTCCTGCTTATCATAATCTATTTTATGGCAACTTCCTGCGCTTCCCGCCGGGCGCCCTATCAGAAATACAAGCCCAGGAAACCAAAGAAATGCGATTGCTCGCGCTGGTCTTATAATAATCGGGTGATAAACACCTATTATCTCCATCTCCATGAAACAACCGCTGCAGGAAGGGCTTAAAACGTATATCCCGCCGGAGAGCCTGCCGCTGGTGATGAACTGGGTGAAGGGGTTTCCTTTGCTGTTGCGCATTACAAGAGGCCGCACCACCAAACTCGGCGATTACCGCCCGCCCGTGAAAGACCCTTTTCACCGGATCTCGGTAAACCACGACCTGAACCCCTATGAGTTTCTCCTCACGCTGACCCATGAGATTGCCCATATGCTGGTGTGGGATCAATACGGCCGGCAGCGCAAGCCCCATGGCAAAGCATGGCAATACCATTATGGCACGCTGCTTAACGAATTGACCGGCATGAACATCTTCCCGGACGATCTCAAACCGCTCGTCCGGTTGCATATGCAACAGCCAAAGGCGAACAGCAAAAGCAATGCACACCTGGTCCGCGGCCTGGATGCTTACAACTCCAGTCAAAAGGGCATCTTCCTGGAAGACCTTCCCGACAACGCCGTTTTCCATCTTCCCGACGGCCGTAAATTCGTCAAACAACAAAAACTCAGGACCTGGTACCGCTGCCAGAACCTCCACAATAAGAAAATCTACCGCATCAGTCCCGTGACAAGGGTGGTTCCTGCCGGCGGTTAAGGTTTAATTTATATTTTTGTGCATTAAGTGATTGGGTATTGGGTATTGGGTATTTATTAGGAACACGAAACACGAAACACGAAACACGAAACACGAAACACGAAACACGAAACACGAAACACGAAACACGAAACAACTCTATGAACCATACATACTGCATCATCATGGCCGGGGGGATCGGCGCGCGTTTCTGGCCTATGAGCCGGATCGCAAAACCCAAGCAGTTCATCGATATCCTCGGAACAGGCACCACGCTTATTCAGCAGACATTCCTGCGTTTTAAGAACATCTGCCCGCCTGAGAACATATATGTCGTGACCCACGAACTGTATAAAAACCTGGTGCTCGAACAACTGCCGGAACTCACCGAAGACCAGGTGCTGCTGGAGACCTGCCGGCGCAATACCGCTCCCTGCGCCGCTTACGCCGCCTATAAGATAAAAAAGAAAGACCCTGATGCGATCCTGGTGGTCGCCCCTTCAGACCACATTATCATGAAGGAAGATATATTCACCGAAAAAATCAATACGGCGATCCGTGCTGCCGAAGAAAACGACTGGCTGATCACCCTGGGGATCAAACCATCCAGGCCCGATACGGGATACGGATATATCCAGTTCAATAAAAACATCACCGACGACCGGTATGAGGGCCTCTCTAAAGTGAAAACCTTCACCGAAAAACCCAACCATGACCTGGCCGTCACCTTCCTGCAAAGCGGTGAATTCCTCTGGAATTCGGGGATCTTCATCTGGTCGCTGAAAAGCATCCTGAAGGCCTTCGACGATTATCTCCCGGAGATCAGCCAGCTCTTCAACCAGGGGAACGACGCATACTTCACCCACGCCGAACACGTTTTTGTTAAAAATACATACGCCGTTTGTAAAAGCATCTCCATCGACTACGGCATCATGGAACATGCGCAGAACGTCTTCGTGATCGAATCCGATTTCGGCTGGTCGGACCTGGGCACCTGGGGATCGCTCCATGAAATCCGTAAAAAAGATGAAAACAATAACGCCGTTACCGGCAAACACGTGCTGACATACGATTCCCGGAACAGTATCATCAATATGCCCAGCGATAAACTGGTTGTTATACAGGGGCTCGATGATTATATCGTAGTGGAAGATGAAAATACCCTGCTGATCTGCCGCAAGCAGGATGAACAGCAGATCCGGCAGATCGTGAATGATGTGCGGATGCAGAAGGGAGAGAGATTCGTTTAATGTTGAATGTTGAATTTTGAATTAGGGAACTTCTGTGTTATCTGTGTGTTATATCTGTGAAAATCTGTGAGAAATTAATAACAATTATATATAGTAACTATGAAAAAATTATGCCTGCTGCCAATCCTGGCGCTATTACTGGCCTTCAATACTGCAGTTAAGGCCGATGAGGGAATGTGGATCCCCATGCTTGTCGAACGACTGAATTACGAAGATATGCAGAAGCTCGGGCTGAAGCTTACAGCCGAAGAGATTTACAGTATCAACAACTCAAGCCTGAAGGATGCGATCGTGCAGTTTGGCCGGGGCTGTACCGGCGAGATCATCTCCGGACAGGGGCTGCTGCTAACCAACCACCACTGCGGTTACGGAAGGATCCAGGCCCACAGTAGCGTGGAGCACGATTACCTGAAAGACGGTTTCTGGGCCATGAGCCCCGAAGAGGAATTGTCCAACCCCGGGCTGACCGTCAGGTTCCTGGTCAGCATGGAAGATGTGACCGACCGGGTAACATCGCAATTAACCGCTGATATGACCGAAAGCGAGCGCAATGCGAAAATCACCGAAATATCAAATGCGTTGTCAAAACAGGCTTCCGAGGGCACGCACTATGAATGTGCCGTCAGGAGTTTTTTCGGAGGCAGTGAATTCTATCTTTTTGTTTTTGAGATTTTTAAAGATGTCAGGCTGGTCGGCGCCCCTCCCTCTTCCATCGGGAACTTCGGCGACGACACCGACAACTGGATGTGGCCTCGGCATACGGGCGACTTCTCCCTGTTCCGGGTCTATTCCGGACCGGATGGCAAGCCGGCAGATTATTCCAAAGACAATATCCCCCTGAAGCCGAAGCATTACCTGCCTGTATCGGTGGCAGGTTACGAAGAGGGCGATTTTTCGATGATCCTGGGCTATTCCGGCAGCACCGACCGCTATCGTACCTCTTATGGGGTGGAACAGGGACTCAATACAACCAATATGTCGATCGTGAAGATCCGCCAGGAAAAACTCGACATTATCCGTGCCGAAACGTCGAAGAGCGATGCCGTAAGAATTCAGTATGCCTCCAAGGACGCCGGCATTTCGAATTACTGGAAATATTTCATCGGGCAAACCAAAGGACTGAAGCGGCTGAAGGTATATGAGCAGAAAGTGGCCATTGAAGATGATTTCAGGAAATGGGTGGAGTCCTCTCCCGAAATAAGGGAGAAATACGGCCGGGCCTTGCTCCTGATCGAAGATGCCTACAAGGTCATATCACAATATGCCCTGGCGAACGTATATTACCGGGAAGCGGCCTTGCGCGGCCCCGAGATCATCTCCTTTGCCGCCGGCTTCAAAGCCCTGGAGGATGAACTGGGAAAGAGCAAACCGGACAGGGAAAAACGGGACCAGATCATCAGCGGGCTGAAAGCAAGGATCGAAGCCCATTTCAAAGATTACTACCTGCCGCTCGACCGGAACATGTTTGCCTCGATGATGCGGTTGTTCCACGAGGATGTCCCCATCGGGCAGCAACCCGGATTTTTAGCCGCCACCCTGGGTAAATTCAAGGGCGATTATGACCGCTGGGCAGCCGATGTTTTTGCAAGGTCGGTACTCACAACCCCGGAAAAAGTCAATGCTTTCCTGGATAAGCCAAGACTGAAAACCCTGCAGAAAGACCCGGCATACCAGGCTTACAAAGCTTTTTCCGAAAAAGCGGAGGAGATCCGGAAAGCGACATCTGATGCCAGCGTGCAGCTGGCCCGCGGGAACCGTATGTTCATCGCCGGGCTTCGGGAGATGCACCCCGACCGGACATTCTACCCCGACGCCAACTCCACCATGCGCCTTACCTATGGCACCGTGCGGGGTTATCACCCGGCCGATGCGGTATATTACCACTACTACACCACCCTCGAAGGGGTGATGGAGAAAGAAGACCCGACGAATTACGAATTCGTGGTGCCCGAAAAGCTGAAAGAGCTTTACCAGGCAAAGGATTACGGCAGATATGGCGACAACGGCGTCATGAAGGTCTGTTTCCTGACCGACCATGATATCACCGGCGGCAACTCCGGCAGCCCGGTCATCAATGCCAAAGGCGAGCTGATCGGACTGGCCTTCGACGGCAACTGGGAAGCCATGAGCGGCGACATCGCCTACGAGCCCCTGCTGCAGCGAACGATAAATGTCGATATTCGCTACGTCCTGTTCATCATCGACAAATTCGCCGGGGCAAGGCATTTGGTGGAGGAGATGACCATCAGATAAGTGACATTAGGTGGACATTAAGTTGACATTAAGTGGACATTAGGTGGACATTAGGTGGACATTAGCGCAGCGAGTAAATATCCCACTGCAATTCAATTTTTATAATTTTTACATATCTTTGCAAATCGCCACCCGCCGGTCTCGTGGCCGAGTGGCTAGGCGGCGGTCTGCAAAACCGTATACAGCGGTTCGAATCCGCTCGAGACCTCAGATTA
>JAHYJL010000160.1 GCA_019429045.1 Bacteroidales bacterium | reverse complement strand
CGTCATTATTGCTCCCATATCCGGCAATGCTCCAGATCAGACCGTTATACGACACCACCACATTGTCCATCCTCCCGTTGTCAGGCTCTGTGGCAATGTCCATCCAGCCGACAATACAATCGGCCGGTCCATCGGAATGATCAGGGGTTTCCCGAGGTTGGTCAGTGTTCATAAATGATCCGGTAAGCGATCTTGTCCCGCCGCCTCCTTCAGGATCAGTACCGGTGGAGACATGGCCCTGGTTTTGTGCAAAAACCATAACGGCAAAACACATTAAAACCAATGTAAATAATTTTTTCATGGCATAAGAAATTTGATTAATAAGTCGGTTAATTTAATGCCGTAAATATACGGAATCATCTAAGCAAAGTCAATAGTTTCTGGAAATATTTTAATACTTTAGAGGCTTATTTTAATTCAGTCAATATTTATCTCACATGACAAGAAGAATTTTACTCCTGGGAGCCTTTTTGGGAAGCTTTTCGGTTTATTCACAACTTCCCTTAACGTTTGATCTTCGCAATGTTAACGGAGAGAGCTATGTCACCTCCGTGAAAAACCAGCAGGGAGGGACGTGCTGGACGTTTGGCGCCATGGCAGCAATGGAGGGCAACCTGATAATGACAGGCGCCTGGGCAGCTGCCGGCGAGACCGGCGAGCCAAACCTGGCAGAATATCACCTGGACTGGTGGAATGGCTTTAACGACCATAACAATGACGATATTGACCCGCCATCCGGCAGCGGGCTCGAAGTGCACCAGGGAGGCGACTATCTTGTCACTTCAGCTTATCTTTCAAGAGGAGAAGGCGCCGTGAGAGATATCGATGGGCAATCATACAATACCCCTCCCCCAAGGCATCTTGACAGTTATCATTACTATTATCCAAGGGATATCGAATGGTTTACCGCAGGAGAGAACCTGGAGAACATAAATGTGGTGAAACAAAGCATCATAGACAATGGGGTGATGGGCACCTGTATGTGCTACAGCAGTTCCTTTATCTCAAATTACATCCATTACCAGCCCCCCTCCTCCAGTCAGGACCCGAATCATGCAATTGCCATCATCGGATGGGATGACAACAAAGTGACACAGGCTCCTCTTCCCGGGGCCTGGCTCTGCAAAAACAGCTGGGGAGCCACCTGGGGGTTCAACGGCTATTTCTGGATCTCATATTATGACAAACATTGCGGTCATCACCCGGAGATGGGAGCTATCACATTCCGAAATGTTGAGCCTATGCAATATGAACATGTCTATTATCATGATTACCATGGCTTCCGGGACACCCTTAACGGGTGCTCTGCCGTATTCAATAAATTCATTGGCGGAGGGAATGAAAACCTCACTGCGGTTAATTTCTTTACGGCCGTTGACGATGTAGAATATACGGTTATTATTTATGATGACTTTGATGGCACTGTACTTCAGAATGTCTTGTCCACAAAAAGTGGCAGCATAGAAATCAGGGGAATGCATACCATCAACCTGGATGCACCAGTCCCCATGACCGAAGGCGAAGATTTTTATGTGTACCTGGTATTATCGGATGGCGGATATGCCTACGACAGGACTTCGGACGTCCCCGTGTTACTTGGGGCTTCCTACAGAACCATTGTGGAATCTTCCGCCAGCGAAGATGAAAGCTACTACCTGTTCAATGGTGAATGGCTGGATTTTTATGATTTCGATGATCCCTCCGGCTTTCTGAATACGGGAAATTTCTGCATTAAGGTGCTGGCAAATATGTCCGGGATGAAAGTATCTCCCAATCAGGGTTTCCAACCCCGGGGACCTGCAGGCGGACCATTTGAGCCCGGAAGCATGGATTACTCCATAGAAAACAAAAACACCTACGACATCGATTACCAGGTTTCCATGGATCCTATGCCAGAATGGATCACGCTGACCGGCACTCTGGAAGGGACGATCCCCCCCGGGGAGAATGCTGTTATCACCGTGGAAATCAATAGTAATGCCAATGCGATGGCACCAGGCGCCTACCTGGCCCAAATACAGTTTGTCAATACGACAGATCACATCGGCGATACTGAAAGGCAGGTGACGCTGATAGCCGGGGATGGTGAGTTATACTACGAATGGCCGTTAAATGAAGATCCAGGCTGGACGACAGAAGCTGACTGGGCTTTTGGCCAACCATTGGGCCTTGGTGGAGAGCATGGCTCTCCGGATCCAACCGCAGGTTTTATCGGCAACTTTGTTTACGGTTATAATCTGGAAGGTGATTACCCTAACAATATGCCAGAGAGACACTTAACTTCTGAAGCAATCGACTGCTCAAATCTATATGGAGTTACCCTGAAATTCATGCGCTGGCTTGGCGTGGAATCGTCAGAATTTGACCATGCATATGTCAGGATCAGCAACGATGGGACCACCTGGACGACTGTATGGGCTAACCTGGCAGAGATGACCGCAGGTGAGTGGGAAGAGGCCAGCCACGATATTTCTGCCATCGCCGATAACCAGGCAACGGTTTTCCTGCGCTGGACCATGGGTACCACTGACCAGGGTTGGAGATACTGCGGATGGAATATCGATGATGTAAAAATTTATGCATTAGAGGGGATGACAGTGCAAGTGGCAGAGCGGCCGGATCTATTTACATTGCCGCTCAGCGCTTCCCCAAATCCCTTCCAGTCATATACAACCGTTGAGTTTGAACTCGCAAAAGCTTCCAGCGTATCACTGTATATTTACGACATACATGGCAGGTTGGTCAATACGCTGGTGGATTCGTATCAGCCAGAAGGGAATCACGCTGTTCATTGGAACGGAACCGATGGGGCCGGAATGAAAGTTAGAAGCGGTATCTATATTTGCGTTCTGCGAACAGACGTTCAGTCGGTTAGCAGGAAGATGATCAAAATGGGATTTTGATTCCACTCAGATAACAGATGAACGGAAATTCATCGAAAAACGATACCAGCAACATGTCTGATACCTTCCGGAATGTTCCGGCCCATATAAAAATTTCCGGGATAATTAAGGATCAGCTGACCCATGACCGGGACGTCAGGCATGTCGCCCTGGAAGGTCTGGACCTGTCCGGTTGCAGGAAAATACTGGATATCGGCTGCGGGTTTGGTTTTTTCACAGCCGGACTGACCGGAAGGGTAAGCCATGAAGCAGAGGTCATCGGGATCGAACAATATGAAGACTATCGCGAGCCCTATCTTAACGCTGCAAAGAAAGCAGGAGTGAATGGCCGGTTCATATCCGAAGGGATTTCGGTGTTGGAACACTTTGATGAGAATGCTTATGACCTGGTGGTTTGCAGTTATTCCCTCTACTTCTTTCCAGAGATCATCCCCCAAATTTCCAGGATACTGAAAAATGATGGCATCTTTATAGCCATCACCCATAACATCCCTCATATTAAGGAGCTTACAGACATTGTCAAAGAAATTCTCCTCCCCGGCAAAATCCCGGAAGAAGTCCTCCTTCCCTATGAAATATTGATCAACCGGTTTTGTGATGCAAACGGAATGGCGCTGCTCACCCCCTGCTTTGGTTCCATATCCATGAAAGATTTTCCTAATGAACTGGCTTTCGACAATTTAAAATTCTCTGCATTTGAAGCGTTTATACGTTTCAAGATACCGCTCTTCCTGCCTTCGGGGAGAGACGACGGGAAAAAGCCTTTTGGTTCAATATTGAAGAAAGTGAAAGATATCATCCACAAGGATGGTTCTTTCAGGATATCAAAAAATGATACTATCTTTATCTGTACCAAACCATTAAAAGAGATGACAAAACCGGGCAAAAGGCAATATTGCCCATTTTGCAGTCACCCGCTCCAGACCAGGGCTGAAGGAGATGTCATGCGTGATTATTGCGAGCGGTGCAACCGGTATTTCTACGACAATCCCCTGCCGGTCGTCTCCGCCATAGTATTGAAAGACCGTAACCTGCTGCTGGTGAAAAGAAAATTCGATCCAAAAAAGGGGGAGTGGTGCCTGCCGATGGGGTTTGCTGAAACGGGGGAGAGCATTGAGGCTGCAGCATTGCGGGAATTGCATGAGGAAACAGGGATCCGGGGTAATATCCTGGGCCTGGTGGATGTCACCTCCGGTTACAGCGAGATGTACGGCGACCTGATCTTCATTACTTTCGAGGCTGAACCCGCCGACGGCACGCCAAAGGCCGGCGACGATGCCAGCGAGGTCGGGTATTTCCCGTTCAACGGTATGCCCGAACTGGCATTTGAAGCCAATAAAAGATCGGTGGCGGCCTTCCTGCGATCGAAGAAGGACCATTGGGCTATCATCGATTCATTCGCCAGGACAGCCAGGCTGTCGGCGGTGATCGGTGAGGAGTATCTCTCCGACAAACTGGTGAGGTTTATAGAAGAAAACGCTGAAACCATTGGCCTGAGGTGGCTTGCCGATGTCCGGAGCAATAAGACAACCCGGACCTATGGCATTTCGGATAAAAAAAGGACCTATGACCGGACGATGAATGTGATCGGTCAGTTCAGCAAATGGCTCGGCGGGGAATACGGCGACCAGCAGATCAGGGATTTTTACAAGAAACTGGGCAAGGCAAGAAAAACGGAAGGCTTCCTGCTGAGTGAAGTGCTCAGCGCCCTGAGCCTGATCCGAAAGCATATCTGGGAATTTGCCCTGTCGAACCAGGTATATACCCGGACGATAGACATTTATGTTTCCCTGGAGCTGGAACGAAGGATGGTCCTGTTCTTCGACAGGGCCGCTTTTTATGTTGCACGAGGGTATGAGGAATACGAGTAAGATGAATTCTTAATTCCTCACTCCCTGATACCCTTTACATGCATAACATTGTTGTTATCGCCCAGGAATTTAAAAATATAGAGGCCTGGTGAAAGATCGCCCAGTTGTATCTCTGCAGTTGTGAGAGTAGCCTTAGGGGAAAATGACAGCTTGCGCACTTCCGTGCCGTTACCGTCATAAATCTTTAATTCTCTGTACAATTGATGATTGTCATTAAAATAAACCGTTACCTTCTCCCTGAAAGGGTTCGGGGATATCAATACCGGCTGCTTTTCAGCCAATTCCGAAATATCGGAAGGTCCCATCACCGTGAAGGACCCGATCATCCCAAATTGCACATGGGGAGTGCACACATAATGATAGGTACCGGATACAACCGGAATGTAATCAAATACCGCGATTTCAGCTGTTAGCGGACTGTCCCATGCTTGGGCCCCTTCCGGTATGATTGCTGAAGTGGTGGTATGGATTCCGGCAATCCACACCCAGCGGATAGTGTCTCCAACCTGAATTCCCGTAATATCTGCCGGTGCAAAACCAGCATCTGACGTTTCTACTACCCAAATGTCTGCATTTGCATTCTGAAATAGTAATACAAAGAACAACAGCGTTGTCCCAAACATGTAATGAATCAATGTTTTCATAATGCGATTCTTATTTTTATTTAGACTAAATTTTGACAAAAATAATATATATCACAGATTTTCACAGTAAACAATCGCCCGTATTTTTGACTACGAGTAGGATGCACCTTCAAAAATAACATTCTTGCCTTTAAGCCAGGGGTATTTAAATCTGGAATAATTGGACATTACCTCAAGGATCAGTGGTAGATTTCTTTTCTTTTTCAGCTGTACTGTGATTGTCTCCTCCTTTATGATTACATCCGCACCATTGAGTACGAACTTTT
>JAHYJL010000159.1 GCA_019429045.1 Bacteroidales bacterium | reverse complement strand
GTGTGCTCTTCCGATCTATTGTCATACGAGGAAATTGCCCGGCGGGGCGGTGGGATTTTAAATTCAGCCGGGAGGATGCAGGACATGTCGGAAAATGCCCTTTTTCAGGCGGCACGTGCAAGACTGGATGAAATTATATCCTTTGGCACCGGCGCAGTGGAGATCAAAAGCGGTTATGGACTCACAACGGAGAGTGAGTTGAAAATGCTCCGGGTGATCCGGCGATTGAAAGAAACTTCTCCATTGACCATCCGGGCCACTTTCCTGGGGGCGCATGCCATTCCAATGGCTTACAAATCAAACCCGGCCACGTACGTCGATCTGATTATCAATGAGATGATCCCCATGGTGGCAGCGGAGGAGCTGGCAGATTACATCGATGTGTTTTGCGACCGCGGTTTTTTCAGCGTGGAAGATACCGACCGGATCCTGAATGCCGGGATGAAATTCGGTTTAAGGCCCAAGATACATGCCAATGAACTGGGGCGAACCGGCGGGGTGCAGGTGGGGGTCAAATACAATGCCCTCTCGGTGGACCATCTGGAACACATGGGAGAAGAGGAGATCGAAGCGCTGAGGGGAACGGAGACCATGCCAACGGTTTTGCCCGGGGCCAGCTTTTTCCTGGGGATACCTTACGCGCCGGTCAGGCAGATGATCGACGCGGGTCTGCCTGTAGCGATGGCCAGCGATTTTAACCCGGGTTCATCACCTTCAGGTAATATGCAACTGATCCTGTCGATGGGATGTATCGTTTACAGGATGCTCCCCGAAGAAGCTATCAATGCCATTACGCTGAACAGCGCTTATGCGATGGGCGTGGAGGAGGAGCTGGGCAGCATCGCGGCGGGCAAAACAGCCAATGTATTTATATCTAAGCCGATTCCATCTGTCGAATATATGCCTTACGCTTATGGCAGCAACAAGGTGGAGACGGTGGTGCTGAATGGGAAGATATATAAAACAATGTAACAATATAATAATGAAGCAATTGATCGAATGTGTGCCCAATTTCAGTGAAGGGCGGGATATGACGATTATGAAACAGATCACGGACCAGATAGAAAGCGTGGAGGGTGTGAAGCTACTTGATGTTGACCCGGGGAGAGCGACGAACCGTACGGTGGTAACTTTTGTCGGTGAGCCGGAGGCGGTGCTGGAAGCTGCTTTTCTGTCCGTAAAAAAAGCGTCGGAGATCATTGACATGCGGACCCACAAGGGTGAGCATCCCCGCTTTGGTGCGACAGACGTTTGTCCGCT
Source organism: Bacteroidales bacterium (assembly GCA_019429045.1). GTDB lineage: Bacteria > Bacteroidota > Bacteroidia > Bacteroidales > JAGOPY01 > JAGOPY01. The sequence continues at coordinate 4,512 of JAHYJL010000159.1, read as the reverse complement.
GATACCCATCAGGAACATTACCATGGATGAGGTTGCCGCGCTGGCGCGTAAACTGGCTGAGAGGATTGGCAGTGCGCTTGGCATACCGGTCTATTGTTACGAGAATGCCGCCTTTACCGCAGAAAGGCGGAACCTGGCCAATTGCCGGGCGGGGGAATATGAAGGACTGCCGGAGAAACTCAGGGATCTGCACTGGAAGCCTGATTTCGGGCCGGCCGCTTTCAATGAGAAGGTTGCCATGACAGGTGTTACGGCTGTTGGAGCCCGGGATTTCCTGGTGGCATATAACGTGAATCTCAATACAACCTCCACGCGCCGGGCCAATGCCATTGCTTTTGATATCCGTGAAAAAGGCCGGCCGATGCGTGAAGGCAATCCTATCACCGGCAAAATAAAAAAAGACGAACATGGCAATGAAATCTGGATTCCAGGCTCAATGAAGGCCTGCAAGGCCATAGGCTGGTTCATTGAAGAATACGGCATTGCCCAGATATCCATCAACCTGACCAATATCAGCATTACGCCGGTGCATATCGCTTTCGAGGAAACTTCGCTGAAAGCGCAGGAGAGGGGAGTGCGTGTGACGGGCTCGGAGCTGGTAGGGCTCATTCCCCTGAAAGCCATGACCGATGCCGGGAAATATTTCCTGCGCAAACAACAGCGATCGGCAGGGGTTTCAGAGAAAGAACTGGTTAAGATCGCCGTGAAGTCGCTTGGCCTGGATGACCTGAAACCATTCAATCCACAGGAGAAGATTATCGAGTATTTGCTGGAGGATCCGGCCGATAAGAGATTGATCGGCATGACCGTGGAGGGTTTTGCGGATGAAACTGCTTCAGAGTCGCCGGCCCCTGGCGGCGGGTCGGTTTCGGCAGCCGCGGGAGCCCTGGGTGTTTCTTTGGGGACAATGGTGGCCAACCTTTCATCGCACAAAGCCGGTTGGGACGACCGCTGGGAAGAGTTCTCCGCTTGGGCGGAAAAGGGTCAGAAATTGAAGGAAGAGTTGCTGTTCCTGGTCGATTTAGATACCCGTGCCTTCAACCGTATCATGGATGCCTTTGGTTTGCCAAAAGCCTCTGATGAGGAGAAAAAGGCACGCAAGGCGGCTATAGAAGAGGCTTCCAAATATGCCATCCAGGTGCCCTTCCGGGTGATGGAGAAATCGCTTGAGTCGTTGGAGGTGATGAAAGCCATGGCAGAAACAGGCCTGGAGGCTTCTGTTTCGGATGTTGGCGTGGGCGCTTTGTGTGCCCGGACCGCTGTGATGGGAGCTTTCCTGAATGTGAAGATCAACGCGGCAGGTTTGGGGAACAAGTCCTTTGCCTCTGAAATGATCGGGAAGGGCGAAGCTATTGAAAAACTTGCCATTCAAAAGGAGAAAGAAATACTGGAGATAGTGGAACGGAAAATCAAGAAAGATTAGGCGGATCATTTTCACTCTGCTAATAACATAATATTATATAATTGAACTATGACTAACCGAATGATCTGGCCCCGATTAACATTGTTCATATTGTTGTATACAACAATTTTTCCCCTTCATATTTTTTCACAGGAATTATTACCCGGCGGAACCAACCTTACCATTCATCATCGCGGGGTTTATGAGAGCAAGATCAGTGTCCTGGCACTTTCCAGAACCTATACCATGCAGCCGATCCTTTCGGAAGAGGGGATCAAAAATGGTGAAACGGTTCTTTTTCCGATCCCCGCTGAAAATCTGCCGGGTGAGTTTGTCATCAGGTTTGACTATAAAGAGAATGAAGCTTCAAAGCCATATCCATCTGAAAAAAATCTCATTATCAGTACCCAGGACATTGAACTCTGGGTGCATCCCATGTTCAGCAATAATACCGACAGTACCTGGTACATGGATGGGGAACGTGAAAATGCTGCTATGTTAGCATTCATGACTGAAAACTACAGGCAGAAAGAAGTGTTGGGGATGTTACAGAATTTTCTCTTAAATTATGACGACAATCAATCGGACTTTTATTCAGAGGGAATCCGGGAATATGAGAAGCGGCGTATTAGTCATAATGCCTGGATCAGGGAGCAGATCAAAGCATACAGCGGTCTTTTTGCAGCCACCCTTTTCCGTTTCCAGCTCGTTCCGGATATCCAGTGGCGGGGAAGTGAACAGGAGCGAAAGCAAAGCCTGATCGATCACTACTTTGACCTCATCGATTTCAATGATTCGCTGCTGATCAATACCCGTGATTTCAAGTCATGGATGGACCAGTATGTGAATATATACGGTGAGCAGGCAACAACCACGGCATTAAGGGATTCGCTTTTCACTGCAGCGGGTAAAAATGCCATTGAGAAGGCAAAACCCGGGCATCCTGAAGTTTATGGCTGGATGGTCGATTATTTTTTCAGGGGATACGAAAGTTTCAACATTCAGCAGGGTATTGCCATGCTGGCCTTGTATATCAGCGACCCCAATTGCATGACCCAGAAACGGCAGGCTATCCAAAAAAGGCTGGACGGGATGAAAACGCTGATTCCCGGCTCTATCGCTCCCGATTTTGTGTTCACCGGTGATGCTGGCGAGGATGTGAATTTTCACAACTACAATACCGGTAAGCCTTATAAGCTGTTACTCTTCTGGTCGGCCGATTGCCAACATTGTTTTGAGATGGTGAATAAGCTGAGTAATTGGTATCAGCAAGCTGGCCATAAGGAAAAAGTCGAGGTACTGGCGGTCAGCCTGGATGAAACCGATACCGAAGTGGCTGAATGGCGGCAGGCCATCATGCACCTTCCCGGATGGAAACATATCCTTACCGAAGGCGGCGTGAACAGCACGGAAGCCAACAGTTACTTTATCCTGGCCACCCCGGTCATGGTTTTGGTGGATGCCGGAACAAATACCATCTTGACTTTACCTGAGTCGGTCGAACAGATGGAAGCGGCGTTGAAGTAATGATTAACCATTTTCCGGGACGGGCGTGACTGCCGGTTTCTCCCCGGGGGTGTTCCCATGCAGTTTTTCTTCAAGGAAGTCTTTAAGTGCGGCCGGTTGCATGTTTTTTAACAGTATACCGCTTTCGGCGCAGAATATTTTTCCAGTTTGCTCGGAAACCACGACAGCAATAGCATCGCTTTGTTCGGTGACACCTACGGCAGCCCTGTGCCTTAAGCCCAGATGGGCAGGGAGGTTCTGGCTCCTGGAGATAGGGAGGATGCACCGGGCCGCTTCGATTTTATTCCCGCTGATGATAACGGCACCGTCGTGCAGCGGGCTGTTCGGGAAGAAAATATTTTCCAGCAGCTCCACTGAGATTTCTGCACCGATATAATTACCTGTTTCTTTAATGGTTTTCAGCTCATGCATCCTTGTGATGACGATTAAAGCTCCCTGCTTGATGTTCGCCATTTTCTGGCAGGCATGGACGATTTTGTCAACATCGACGATATATACACTGGCATCTGAAAACTGCCAGAACAAAAAGCGCCGTCTCCGCCGCTGGATGAAATCGGGCTTTCCGAGGGTGAGGAGGAATTGCCTGATCTCAGGCTGAAAAATGATGAAAAGGGCGATGATCCCGACGCTGAAAAAGGCCCCCAGGATTTCCCGCATCAGCTCCATTTGCAGGGCGTCGGTGATACGCCAGATGAAGAATATGGCCATTATGCCAAAAAAGATGTTGATGGAAACCGAACCCTTCAGCAGAATATAGAGCTCGTATAAAATAAAAGCAACCAGAAGGATATCGATCACATCGAGGAAGCGGATATGCAGGAAGCCGGTGATCAGCAGGTTGAGCATGAGGAGGCAAAAGTAATTAAATTCATGTTACGATGTTACTTCTATACATCGCTTCATGCTCCACCAGCTCCACTGCTTCCAACGCTTCTTTCACGTCGTGTACTCTCAGGATGGAGACGCCTTTGAGGAGCGCGATCGTATTCAACACTGTCGTTCCGTTCAGGGCATGCTGGGGTTTTATTCCAAGAACCTTGTTGATCATCGATTTGCGGGATAGTCCTGCCAAAACCGTATAACCGTTAGCCGTCAGCCAGTCCAGATGGCTTAGCAGGGTATAATTATGGTCTACCGTTTTACCGAATCCAAATCCCGGGTCAAGGATAATTTTCTTGTGGCCGGTTGATTCCAGCTTCCTTGCCTGTTGCAAAAGGAAGGCGAATACCTCTTCCGTAACATTTTGATATTGAGGATTTACCTGCATGTTTTGCGGCGTACCCTGGATATGCATAATCACGTACGGGATTCCCAGTTCTGATACCAGAGGTATCATTTCCGGATCAAATGTGCCGCCTGAGATATCGTTGATCATATCGGCCCCCTCGCCGGCGGCCATCCGGGCGATTTCAGCCCGGTAAGTATCTACGGAGATGATCAGTTCGGGGAAACTCTTTCGTATCTCCTTCAACGGCGGCATCAACCTTCGTTTTTCTTCCTCAACGCTGACCTCAGCCGCACCAGGCCTGGTCGATACCGCCCCGATATCAATGATATACGCTCCATCCTCCAACATCTGTTCA
>JAHYJL010000158.1 GCA_019429045.1 Bacteroidales bacterium | reverse complement strand
AAGGCCTTGCAATGATGAATGTTAAAGTTAGAATTTCTCACTAAAACGCCTTTTACCGTCCCCCCTACCGTCCCCCTTTAAAAAGTTAACCGGTGCAAAGTATTCATTTACACCGGTTTAACTTCAAATATTTGTAGCCCGTAGGGGATTCGAACCCCTGTTACCAGGATGAAAACCTGACGTCCTGACCTGACTAGACGAACGGGCCAAAAAATGTGGGTGCAAAATTAGGTATTTTTTTCAAATTAACAACAGGGAGAAGTTGATTTTTCATATAAGTACCTTTAGCGCACTAGGAATCAGACATTAATGGATCGACTCTTTCACTCCTCCGCCTTATCCGCCTGGAACCGAAACCCAAGGCGCTTGCCTGTTTTCAGCGCGTAACTGTCGACGATCGACCGCAGATCGCCGAGGGAAATCTCCTTCAATGCATCATAGGGCGGCGTCAATAGATCAAAATTAATAGTGTAAAGGATGGATGATTCCACGATGCGCCGGGCAGTCTTTTCATCCAGTATCTCCTGCCCGAAATTGTTGTACAGTAGTCCTACCTCGCGCTTTCCCTCAATGAAGTAGCATTTGTCCTTGTTGATGAAAATCCTTCCGATTAAATAACCGACGTCGTTCACCCGGTTATACTTGAAGGAGTCGGCCAGGAAATTGTAAACATGAATAATTCCGCAGTATGAACGGCTTTTATCTTCCCGGATATAATTGGTCGACATTACCTCATGATACCGTGAGAATTCGAAGACATTGGTGTGCATCAGGAAGATCAATATATCACCGGCAAACTGCAGGTGCGTTTCAAACTCTCCATGGTCCTGGTGTATGAATGGGATGGCCTGTTTGTCGCTGGAATATTTTTTCTGGTATTCCTTGTGCATGTCCATGATCACCTGACGGATCAAATGGAAAGAGCCGAGGGTGTTTTTGTAAACTACCTGTTTTAGTTTGCCTTTTTCATTGAGTACCTGAAAAAGGTCTTGCCCCGGGGAGGATGACATAATTCAAATATTTGAAGATCTATTCAAAGGTGACGCAAAGCTGAAATATCTTGGAATTCAGCTTTTCAATCCCCTGTGTATAGATCGTGTTATCCCTGACCTGCATATCCATGAGCCCATAGGCCATCTTCAGTTCAACGCCAAGCTTGAACCATGGATTATAGAAATCAAACCCCACACCGACGACAGCATAATAATCATGTTGTTTCAGCCTGACAACAACCTGCTCTGTCTGTTCTTTCCGCTTGGCATTGGATGCGATATCATAACTGTACTGGCCGCCGGCGGTTATGTATGCCAGCATATTGTTGAGCCGTTTTGATTTGTATTTGAACATGATTGGAACATCGATAAAAACAGAGCCGACGTTCTTCTCCACATCGATCAGGCTGGTGCTTTCTCCCCGGTAACCCAGGATAGAATAATTAATATACCGTTCGCCGAAAACCAGGGCGGGCACCAGCCTTACATTCACATGCTGCCCCAGGTGCTTGTCCCCAACAATTCCAATGATAAAGCCAAAGGTCGGGCTTGAATTAACCCCCAGCAGCATTGATGAGTCAACATTAATGTCAGGATTTTGAAGCTGTGTAAATACCCTTGTGTTCAGGTCGGATGCCGGCTTGACAGTCAAGAGCATCTGGTTAAGGCCCAGAGTAAACCCAAAATGATAATCAGCATAGTCATACTTTGGGAGATTCATCACCTTGCGGCTCTGCCCAAATGTATCAGCAACCGGAAAAAAGAAAATCAACAGGGCGAAAATGAAAAAAACCTTTCTCAAAGCTTTTTGATTTGTTAGTTAAATTAACGGCAGGTGTATGGTTTTATTTTTTAACGGGTGCAAACATAGTGAAAAGTTTTAATAAAATAAGGAAGGTGTGCATCACATCAGGCCGCAGTCAGATCAGCGATATGACCTCCTGCATGAGCTTTTCACGATTGACGGGCACGCCCCCGACCTCTTCGCAGACCAGCCCGCCGGCAAGGTTGGAGATGGCGGCAATTCCGTAAGCATCCACTCCGGCAGCCAGGCAAAGGGTTGCCACAGCGATCACCGTATCGCCGGCGCCGGAAACATCGGCTATTTTACGTACATACGCCGGGATCAGGTGCTGCTCGGTTTTCCCTCCCGGTAATTGCCGGCTGATATAAACCCCTTTATCCGATAAAGTCGTCATAAATACGCCGGTTCCCTGGTTCTCGTGAAAAAAGGCGGCGGCGGCTTCCAGGCTTTGCCTGTCATCAGCACTAATCTCACGATTAAGCCCCTCCCTGAGCTCTTTCAGGTTAGGCTTGAATAATGAGGCCCCTTTGAACTGAAGAAAGTTCTTTTGTTTTGGGTCAACGCAGACCGGGATATTCTTTTTAGCCGCCATGGCCATGACTCTGTCAATCAGTCCGGACGTCAGAACTCCCTTGTTGTAATCCTGGAAGATGATAGCGTGTAACTCTTCTTTTCCCAGCATTGTACCGATCTTTTGCAGCAGATCCTGCTGATCGCTTTCATCAAGGTCATGCGTATTTTCCTCATCGACGCGAAGCATTTGCGTGTTATTGCCGATCACCCTGAATTTTGTGGTGGTGATGCGACGGTTGCTGGAGATTATGCCATTCCCCGGTAGATCCTCATGTTTCAGGAGTTGCAGGAATTCCTCTCCCCTGGCATCTTTCCCTATGACAGAGCATAATACCGGCTCAGCGCCCAAAGCCTTGAGATTGAGGGCTACGTTGGCGGCGCCGCCCAGCCGGCTGGTCCTCCTGGTTACCGAAACCACAGGCACGGGCGCTTCTGGAGATATCCGGTCGACCTGACCGAACAAATAGGCATCGACCATGACATCGCCGATGACCATCACGCGAAGATCGTGAAAGCGGTTCAAAGCATCCTGGTAATTTCTTCCGGACATAATGCAGAAATCTGCCGTAAAGATAGAATATTAAGAAATGGGTTGCAGATCGGCGAGCGCCTTTTTTATCCTGTCCATTGCCTCGGTCAGCTTCTCCATGGAGGTGGCGTAGGAAATCCGGATACAATCGGGGTTGCCGAATGCATCACCCGGCACAAGGGCGACATGGGCCACTTCCAGCAGGTAATTGGCCAGGTCGGTAGCATTCATGATCGTATGTCCGCTATAACCCTTTCCAAAGTAATGGGTCACATCCGGAAAGAAATAAAAAGCGCCTTTCGGTACATTGGTAATCAATCCCGGAATGGTTTGCAGCATTTCGAGCATCTTATTCCGCCTTTTCCGGAAGGTAAAGACCATATCACGGATATCCTCTGAAGTAGCCGGATCGGTCATCATGGCCTCGAGGGCCGCATATTGCGAAATGGAAGAAGTAGCCGAAGTCATCTGCCCCTGCAGCTTGTCGCAGGCTTTGGCGATCCACAGCGGGGCTGCCAGGTAACCCAGCCGCCAGCCGGTCATGGCAAAACCCTTCGATACGCCGTTTACCAGCGCCACCTGGTCGCGGATAAAATCAAACTGGGCGATGCTCTCATGATGGCAGTCAAAGTTAATCAGTTCATAAATTTCATCCGAAATGATCACTACATGGGGATGGCGGGCCACCACTTCTGCCAGCGCCCTGAGTTCCTTCCTTGTGTAAACACTGCCGGTCGGGTTGCAGGGACTGCTGTATAGCAGCACTTTCGTCTTCGGGGTAATGGCTTTTTCAAGTTGCTCAGGTGTGATCTTGAATTCCGTGTCGACGGTCGTGGGGACATATACCGCCACGCCACGGGCCAGTTTCACCATCTCTTTATATGATACCCAGTATGGGGCCGGGAGCACCACCTCCTCTCCTGCATTGACCAGGCTGATCACTACATTCGCAATGGAGTGCTTGGCGCCGGTCGACACTACGATCTGTTCTGGTGTGAAATCGAGATTGTTATCGCGCTTGAGTTTTTGACAAATGGCTTTCCTGAGTTCAGGATAGCCCGGTACCGGCGGATAATGCGTTTTATTTTCATGGATCGCCCTGATGGCTGCCTCTTTGATATGTTCCGGCGTATTGAAATCAGGTTCGCCAATACTCAGGTTAATGACATCGATCCCCTGGGCAGCCAGTTCACGGCTGCGTCTCGTCATAGCAAGTGTCTCTGATTCAGACAGATTGTGAATCCTTTGCGCCAATAGTTCCATAGAAGATTACCTTTTGTTAAGAAATTCACAAAGGTAGAAAAATAATGTTTTGAAAGAGTAGTTAGAAGACAGAAGATAGAAGTCAGTAGACAGTAAACACGAAACACGAAACCAAATATTGTATCTTTGATCCCAAATTCATGAATGATGGTTATTCCAATGATTTTTCAGGTGCTGACTTATCTGCTTCCGGCGGTTATTTTGTTTTTTATTGCCAGGATGATAGTCCTGGCATATTTGCGGAATGAAAATCTAAAGAGAGAATCCGAATTGAAAAAAGGCAATAGGGAGATTATATTGCCATTGCGTTTACAAGCCTATGAGCGTTTGATCCTTTTACTTGAAAGAATGTCGCCCCAACAGTCTGTTTCCAGAAACCTTCAGCAGGGCATGAGCGCTTTGCAGTTTCAAATCATTTTAACACAAAGTATCCGGGAGGAATACGAACACAATGCTGCTCAGCAGGTTTATATTTCAACTCATTGCTGGGCGCTCATCAGATCGGCGAAGGAGGAGATCATCCGTCTTATCAATACTGCATCTGCCGAAACAGATTCCAAAGCCAGCGCTAATGAGCTCGCGCAACTGATCATTTCAAAATCATCCGATTGGGATAAAAATCCGATCCAGTCCGCCATCGAACAACTCAAAGCCGAAATCGCCGAATTATACTGAAGAGTGTTTCTTGGTTCTTGGTTCTTGGTTCCTGTCTACTGACTTCTATATTCTAACTTCTAACTTCTATCCTCTCAAAAAAAAGCAGGAACCTTTCGGCCCCTGCTGGAAATATATATAAACGTATGAGAAATTTTACTATCAGTTTCCATAGCCCTCCAGACGGTCCATGAGCTTCTTGCGGCTGAAGAAAATCCGGCTTTTAACCGTTCCGATCGAAATATCGAGTTCGTAGGCAATTTCCTTGTACTTGAATCCCTGCGTGTGCATAACGAAAGGAATCCGGTGCTCTTCTTCCAGGCTGTCGACGACCCCTCTGATTTCTTGCTCACGCAGTTCTGAATCTGGAAGGACTGGAAATGCATCAATCCGGCTGTTCAGATGATGGAGATTGTCTGTGGTGTCGATAAAAGTCTGTGCCTTTTTATTCCGCCTGTAATTATTGATGAAGATATTCTTCATGATGGTAAACAACCATGCCTTGAAATTAGTATGGTGAACATACTTTTCACGGAAGAGCAACGCCTTGTAATTGGTCTCCTGCACCAGATCGTTGGCGTCTTCTTCATGGGAAGTTAGCTTCTTTGCGAAATACTGAAGGTATGTCTGCATACCGATGAGCTTATAATTGAATTCTATTGCTGTCATGTCTATAAGGTTCTTTGTTTAATTTTCATACAGCAAAGTTAAACATAAATATCATCCCTTGTCAAGTTTTTTAACAATTTTTTTAGAATTATTCTAAATAATATTGTAACTTATACTGATTATCAATATTTTAAAAATATAAAAAACATCATATTTTTATTCCTGAATGTTAAAGACTGTTAAAACAAGAGGAGAATTTTGTTTAACAAAATATGAGTGTCGGTAAAGATAAATAAAAGATGTATCTTAGGGGAAAATCTTTTGATATGAATCTAATCAATTTTCTAGAGCAGTTTCCGGATGAGGTTTCATGTAAGCTGAAATTCAAAGAGATGCGT
>JAHYJL010000157.1 GCA_019429045.1 Bacteroidales bacterium | reverse complement strand
GCTGAAGAAGTTACGGGTAATTCTTTCACTGCTATTTTTCGTCGTTATTTTGGCGTTATTCCTTGATTTTACGGAAAAGGTCGTCAAGAGCGCCCTGTACGCGGTAGTGCATTTCCAGTTCATCCCTTCCATCCTGCAGTTTATTGCCACCCTGGCGCCCCTGGCACTGGGCTTTGTCATCATCATTCTGCTGACGCTTCTTTTCGGCAGGGTCTATTGCTCAACCCTTTGCCCGCTGGGCACTTTGCAGGACATCTTCCATTTTATGAACCGGAAACTGGCGCCGCGCAGGAAAGGTTTTAAATTCAAAAAGCCGCTGAACTGGTTGCGCTATGGCATAACGGGACTGGTCATTCTATCGCTGCTGACGGGAAGCATCCTGCTGCTGAATATCCTGGACCCCTTCAGCGCTTTCGGGAAGATATCCCACAATATGTTCCGGCCCCTGTATATCATGGGAAATAATATCGCCGCCAAAGTCCTGAACGCGCAAGGCCATTATTTTCTTCATCCGGTGCAATGGATCAGCGTGAACAAAGCGGCACTGGCCCTGGCCCTGGCGTGGACGCTCCTGCTGGTGATCCTAGCTGTGACACGGGGAAGGCTCTATTGCAATACCGTTTGTCCCGTCGGTACGGTACTGGGCGTCTTGTCCCGGGCGTCGCTGTACCGGATCAGCCTTGATAAAAGCCTTTGCAACAGTTGCGGAAAGTGCTCCGCGGTCTGCAAGGCGGAATGTATCGATCCCAAAAACCAGGAGATCGATTTCAGTCGCTGTGTCGGTTGTATGAACTGCCTGTCGCCCTGCCCCGAGGGAGGGGTGAAGTTTGTCCCGGCATGGAACCGGAAGCAAACAGGGATGGAGTCCCGTGACCTTTCTAAAAGAAAATTCCTGAAAGAGACCGGCCTGGTGCTCACCGGGTCCGTCATCGGGGGACCTGCCGCCCTGGCGCAGTTCAATGAGAAAAAGGAGGTGATCCCCGCCACTGTTCCCGTGATCCGGGAGCACCCCGTTACACCGCCCGGCTCGCTTAGCCAGGCCAGGTTCAACTCCCTTTGCACCGCCTGCCATCTGTGCGTTTCGGCATGCCCGACCCATGTGCTGCAGCCCGCTTACCTGATGTACGGCCTGAAAGGGTTCCTGCAGCCCAGGATGGATTATATCACCAGCTTTTGCAATTTTGATTGCACCCTATGCGGAGATGTTTGCCCGACCGGCGCCATCCTGCCGCTCAAAAGGGTCGACAAACAACTGATCCAGCTCGGAAAAGCACATTTTGTCAAAGAAAATTGCATTGTTTACACGGAGCATACCGATTGCGGCGCCTGTTCAGAGCACTGTCCAACCAAAGCGGTCGATATGGTCCCGTATCTTGAAAAGCTGAGAATCCCCGAAGTGACGGAAAATATCTGCATCGGCTGCGGCGCCTGCGAATATGCCTGCCCCACCGACCCAAAATCAATCTACGTGGAAGGAAACCCGGTGCACCTGCAGGCTGACAAACCAACGGAAGAAGCCCTGGAAGGGGAGATTGATTACCAGGAGGAATTTCCTTTTTAACTCTTCACTTCCTCAGCACCACTCTGATCACCGTCCCCTTATCAATGACCGATGATTTCACGAAGATCTTCCCCTTGTGGTAATCGCTGATGATCCGTTTGGAGAGCGAAAGCCCGAGTCCCCAGCCGCGCTTTTTGCTGGTGAAACCGGGGCGGAAAATAGCCTTGTGCTGCGACTTGGAAATGCCTTTGCCGGTATCTTCAAAATCAATGACTACATGCCGGCGAAGTTCCTCGATGCTGATGGTGATCGTCCCGGCATTGTTCATGGCATCCACGGCGTTTTTGCTGAGGTTTTCAATAACCCACTCGAATAATTGCCGGTTCAGCGGAACGATGATAGGCTGGTTTTCCGTGGTGTTGATCTTAAAGATAACCTTCTTAGAAATGCGGGGCTGCAAGTAACCGATACTTTCCCGGAGGACCTCCAGCAGATCCTGCTCCACCAGCTTTGCCGGGGAGCCGATCTTGGAAAACCGCTCCGTGATATCTTCCAGCCGCTTGATGTCTTTCTCAATCTCGACGACTTCTTCCGCATTCCCCCCCTTCATTTTCAGCAGCTCGATCCAGGCCATGATCGACGACAACGGCGTGCCGAGCTGGTGAGCCGTCTCCTTCGACATGCCGATCCAGACCAAATTCTGCTCCGATTTGCGGGCAGTGCTGAAAAGCAGGTAGGAGATGAATAAAAAGACGCTGATCACCGCCAGCATGACATACGGGTAGTACATTATCTGGCGCATCAGGGCCGAGTTCATGTAGTAGATATAGCTCTTCCCGTAATCGGGCAGGTTGATCTCAATCGGGGTGTTTTCATAAGCCATCTTCGCTATCAAATCGCTCACGTAACCGGGGTCTTCAAGATCGGTTTTGTCGATGTTGCCCGACTCAATCACCTGTTGCCGGGTACTGTCGGTGATGATGACCGGCACCGAGGCAGAACTGCCCACCACCTCCGAAAAGAAAGACTCGACCAAGTCGTTCAGCACCTGGCGCAGCTCGGTGAAAATGGTCGACTCCTTGAAATAGAGCAGGTTATAGTAATCCCTGTAGATGATGATCTTGATCGGTTCGAAAGATGAAAATTCCACCTTCAGGCTGTCGTTCATCACGGCTTTGTCCGCCATATCGGCCTCATCAATGTTTTTATAAAACTGGATATTGTCCTCGTCATCGGTCAGGATGATCGGGATGTTGGTATTGAACTCCATCATCTGCCGGTAAAACTCCAGCGTCCGCGACTCCTCTTCAAAACGGAAATTACGGTAAGCTTCCGCCAGCAGGAGCGCCCGCTTGTACTCTTCCTCCTTGATCTGGTCGAAGAATTCCTTGGTGTAGTTCACCAGTTTGGCCTTGCGCTCGATTGCGTTCGCCCATATGCTGATGCTCATCCTTTCATCCTCGGCAATTTCACGCACCAGGATATTGGTATACCACAGCGAAGCGGTGATGATCAGCACGGCCACACCGAACAAAAGCCATTTCCATCTCTTTTTCTTGTAGTAAATTTGCAATGGAAGGAGATTTACAATTTAACGTTATTCACAACGAATTAATTATAGACCTTATACAAAACAAAATTAAAAAAGTTTGCACATGATGGAAACAACATTCCTAACCGATTCCTGGGCCTTCACCTGGATCATCCTTCCGCTGCTCATCTTCCTGGCCCGTATCCTTGATGTCAGCATCGGCACCCTGCGGCTTATTTTTGTATCGAAAGGGTTCAAGTTTTACGCTCCGATCCTGGGTTTCTTCGAAGTAATCATCTGGCTGCTGGCCATAGGCCAGATCATGCAGCACCTCGACAATTTCATGTGTTACCTGGCATACGGACTCGGATTTGCCACGGGGAACTACATCGGTATATATCTCGATGAAAAACTGTCGATCGGGACCGTACTGGTCAGGGTTGTCCCCAAGAAAGACACGACCAACCTGATCAAGCACATGCGCGAAAGGGAATTCGGCGCTTCGCTGGTCGATATTGAGGGCATGACCGGCAAGCTCAAAATGATCTTTGCGATCGTCAAGCGAAAAAATCTGAAGGAGTTGCTCGGCCTCATCCAGGAGCACAACCCGCATGCCTTTATCACCATCGAAGATGTTAAAACAGCCAAAGAGGGCTATTTCCGCTATTCCCGCAAAAGAAGCTATTCGCCTGTCACATTATTCCACGATTTCCGCAAGGGAAAATAAAAAAAAACTATGTTTTTAGTTGACAAACTAAATATTTAGTTGTATATTTACAGAGAAAATCAATCATTATGCGGGAACTCACCAAAGCCGAAGAACAAATCATGCAGATCCTCTGGAAGATCGGAAAGGGGTTTGTGAATGACATCCTTGACCGGCTCCCCGATCCGAAACCGGCCTACAACACTGTATCTACCATCGTTCGTATCCTTGAGCGGAAGGGATTTGTCAGCCATAATGATTATGGGAAATCACACCAGTACTATCCGGCTGTCACCAAACAGGATTATACGCGTACCTATCTCAGCCGGATCGTGAAAAACTATTTCGGGAATTCTTACAAGGAAATGGTTTCCTTTTTTGCCAAAGAAGAGAACTTCAGCCTGAAGTAGATGGAAGAGATAGGAAAACTCATGAAAGAGCAGATTAAAAAATCCAAAGAAACCTGATATGGAATCCATTTTGCCATACCTGTTGCAGTCGACGGTGAGCATCATCCTGCTCTATATCATATACCGGCTGTTTTTGGAAAGAGACACCTTTTTTTCCGTGAACAGGACCTATTTGACAGCATCCATTCTCTTTTCATTGCTTTTCCCACTTTTCCGCTGGAACATCAGCATCGGATCTGACAGCCCGGCATATGTTTATCTTCTTCAGACCATTACCATTACCCCCGATATGGTGAACGAAGCAGTTACGGCGTTCCCTGAAGTCGGTGCATGAATACCTGGCCGACCAGGGGGTGCTGACCCGTGGATTTGACAGAACCGGCTACCAGGAACTGCTGATGAATCAAAGCCTTGGAATACAGGTCAACGATATGACCAATAATTTTAATCATTCACTTTTAAAAAACAGGATTATGATGATGACAAAAGCAAGATCGAAACAGTTAAACCGCTGGAAGGCCGCGATGGCCCTGCCGGTGGTAATGGGCCTGGTAATCATGTTCTCCACCTCGGTGAACCTGTCCATGGCCCAGGAAGAACCCCAAAAAGCCCAGACCGGTGGCAAACAGGATCCGCCTCCACCACCGCCTCCGGCTTCAAGTGATTTTATTATATCAGATGGAGAATCAACAGTTTATACTGTGGTTAAAACCCCTCCTGAATTCAAAGGAGGCCACAAAGGACTGTTTGCTTATATGATTGAAAATGTAAAATATCCCGATGAAGCCAAGAAAAATGGCGTTACCGGCACAGTTTTCGTTTTATTCATTGTCACAAGTACCGGCCAGGTTATCAAACCTATGGTACTGAGAGGCGTTGACCCCTTGCTGGATGCAGAAGCGCTCCGGGTAGTGAAAAACATGCCCGACTGGGTTCCTGGACGCAATGATGATGGCAAAGCCGTCGACGTTCAGTTCAACCTGCCGGTTAAGTTTGTCCTCGACGGAAAACCCAAAGCTGAAGAAAAATAATTTTTTTCCTTAATATAACTAAGAAATTAGTTCATTAAATCACCGCTATGTGCAACCGACGGGTTAACCCGTCGGTTTAATGTCTGGATTTGGGTCGTGCTCCAACGATTAAAGCCGTTGGTTCCGAGTATGTTACAAAGGTTGCAACCGACGGCTTCAGTCGTCGGACTACAATAGAAAGGGGGCATCTCAAAAGCCTATGCAACCGACGGGTTAACCCGTCGGTTTAATGTTTGGATTTGGGTCGTGCCAAAAGCCTATGCAACCGACGGGTTAACCCGTCGGTTTAATGTTTGGATTGGGGTCGTGCCAAAAGCCTATGCAACCGACGGGTTAACCCGTCGGTTTAATGTTTGGATTTGGGTCGTGCCAAAAGCCTATGCAACCGACGGGTTAACCCGTCGGTTTAATGTTTGGATTTGGGTCGTGCCAAAAGCCTATGCAACCGACGGGTTAACCCGTCGGTTTAATGTTTGGATTTCCGTCCCGAACCAAACCGGTACCACTTCCTGACATAGAATGATGCCACTAAAAATGGTGGATTACGTAGACGTTAAAAAAGACGTCTATGCGAACCTTGAAATGCCGGCATTGCGGAAGAACAG
>JAHYJL010000156.1 GCA_019429045.1 Bacteroidales bacterium | reverse complement strand
CCAGCCCGCGGAAGTCGTTGTTGAACAGGTCGACATACAGCGAGTAAACCACCGTATCACGGTACCACTCCTCTTCCAGGGGCGGCATCGACAAACCGGCAGTAAATTGCCGCATTTCATCGATAAAATCTTCAAATATGCCGGTGGGTTCACCGGGATACAATTCGTTCCAGATCAGGGCGAGTTTGGAATACTGATCTCTCATGATATTATTCTTAAATTACTGATTGACTGGCAGTATGTTTGACTGAATACAGTGTTTTTCCTGTTACAAAAATAGGAATTATTCTGCAGCCGGGCGGCCGGAAGATTGAATAAAAAAGCCCCCGGCTATTGCAGAGGGCTTTTTACAGACCGGGGAGTTTCTCGGCTATTAAGATCTGACTCTAACAGCAACCCGGTCCTGGAACATAAATGGCCATTTTGAATTCCGCTGTAAGTTTACGTCAAATAAAACTGGTTTATTATGGTAAAATGAAAATTTTATCAAACGGGGCATGTTGAAAAGGGGGAAGGGGTATAAAAATGAGGCTGTTTTAAAGTCAAAAAGTCTCTTTTTAACAGTCCGACGACTAAAGCCGTCGGTTCCAATCTTTGTAACATACTTGGAACCAACGGCTTTAGTCGTTGGAGCACAATAAAATTCCAGACAGTCATTCGATATCATAGACTTTTGAGACACCCTTATTCTTTGGGATTGTCTAATTTTCACTACTTTTATACACCAAATTTCAATAAAATTTCCTATGAAATTTCTGCTCAAAAATGTTGTCATATTAATCATCCTGAGTTTTTCAACAACACTTTTTTCACAAATTTCTTTTCCGAAGATCGAACCCCCGTTCTGGTGGGCGGGAATGAGTGATCCATCGCTGCAATTGATAATTTACGGGCAGGGGATGGCCGAAGCCAATATCCTGACCGATAGCCCGGGGATCACGGTCAGCAAGGTCCGGAGGTCTGATAATCCCAATTACCTGTTTGTCGACCTGGAGATTGGAAATGAGGTTGAACCCGGCGGTTTCAGGCTGATCTTTGAATATCAGCGGGAGGTGCTTCTTTCGCTGGAATATGAGTTGAAAGCCAGGGCAGAAGGATCGGCGGAGCGAAAGGGCTTTGGAAAGGAAGATGTCATTTATCTCATCATGCCCGACCGGTTTTCTGACGGCGATCCGGGTAACAACGACATGGAGGGGATGCTGGAAAAATCCGATCCTGCGAATCCCAACGGGCGTCATGGAGGCGACATCGAAGGTATCCGGCAGCAGCTGGATTATCTTTCGGATCTGGGTGTGACTTCGGTATGGCTCAATCCTTTGCTGGAGAACAACATGCCTGCTTATTCATACCATGGGTACGCCATCACCGATTTCTACCGCGTCGATCCCAGGTTTGGCACGAATGAGGATTACCGGAAACTCATTGAGGATTGTCACGCCAGAGGGATAAAGGTGATCATGGATATGGTATTCAACCATTGCGGGAGTTATCACTGGTGGATGAAGGATATGCCCATGGGCAACTGGATCCACCAGTTTCCGGAGTTCACCCGCTCCAATTACCGGGCCGAAACGGCCATGGACCCCTATGCTTCCGATTTCGACCGCGAGCGGATGCTCACCGGTTGGTTTGACAAAACCATGCCCGATCTGAACCAGCAGAACGAGATCCTGGCGCAGTACCTGATCCAGAACAGCATCTGGTGGATAGAGTATGCCGGGCTCGACGGCATCAGGATGGATACTTATCCTTATTCCTACAAGGATTTCATGGCCGGCTGGATGCACCGGATCAGGCAGGAGTATTCCCATTTCAGCGTGGTGGGGGAGACCTGGCTGCAGAAAGAGACACACACTGCTTTCTGGCAGGACGGCTCGCCCCTCAGCGGTGATTATGTGTCGCACCTGAGCTATGTGACCGATTTTCCTTTGCACTATGCCCTGCGCGATGCTTTTATCCAGGAAGAGGGCTGGACCACCGGCCTCAACCGGCTCTATTACGTTTTGGCGCAGGATCTCATCTATGCCGATCCTTTCAATAACGTGATCTTTGCCGACAACCACGACCTGGACCGTTTTTACACCAGCATCGGCGAGGACTTCAACAAGTTCAAAATGGCCATGGCGTTTATACTGACAACCCGCGGCATCCCGATGATCTATTATGGCACGGAGCTGCTGATGACCGGCGAGGAGCACAAGGGGCACGGGTTTATCAGGGAGGATTTTCCGCTGGGAAGCTGGTCGGCGGTCGGCGGCGGAGCGAAGCGACGTCCCGAGCGAAGCGAGGGATCCCGGTCGGCGGCGGAGCGAAGCGACGTCCCGAGCGAAGCGAGGGATCCCGGTAAGCGGTCGGATGCAACTGAGTATTTACGGACATTGTTGAACTGGAGGAAATCTGCGGAGGTGATCCATTCAGGCAGGTTGAAGCAGTTCATCCCGGAGGATGGGATCTATGTGTATTTCCGATATACGATGCAGGATGCAGTGATGGTGGTGATCAATAAGAACAAAGAGGCCCGGGAGATTGTGCTGGGCCGGTTCCGGGAGGTATTGAAGGATTATTCATCAGGAAGGGATGTTGTTTCGGGGGCAGAATTCCTGTTAGATAAAAAGATGTATATTCCTGCTGAAACGGCATTGATCCTGGAACTTCGTTCGCGACATTAGCTCGCTGCGCTCGTGTCATATGCTCACTTCGTTCGCGTCATTCATAGACATTAGTTCGGCGCTGCGCGCCTCACGACATTAGGTGGACATTTGGCCCACGCCGTAGGCGTGAAATATTTATAGCCAGGTATGGTTTCGGAGAAGGTTTAATCCCGAAGGGATGTCCGACAGTAGCCCGCCAATTTATTGGCAGGTAAAGGGGCGGCAGCGACAACGCAAGTCCTGAAAGGACGATTGAAAGATCCAGGATTTCAATCCGGTGGATGTTGCGGATTAGCCGGCTCGCGACATTGGCCATGTGCTTCAGGCAGGTTCTTCCAGCAGCCACTTCCAGGCGGGGATAAACCTGATCAGCCCCTCTTGTCCGAACCAACTGAACTTCTCTGTCGTTTCTTCATTATGGGTCAATACGATCAGGCTGGGATTGCTTATTTGCCTGGAGGCATTGAGCAGGGCCCTGACCTCCCGTTCCCGTGTTTTTGACTGACGGGAATTCCAGCATACCTGTATCAGTTGGGTTACCTTCTGGCCTTCCAGAATAACAAAATCAACCTCTTCATCGTTCCTTCCCCTCCAGTAATACAGTTTCGACCCGTTGGCCATTCGCCGTTTCATTAATTCGGTTGCGATCAGGTTTTCAAGTAGTTTGCCCCAATCATTGCTGAATCGAAAAGCTTTTGCCTTGTAATAACCGTTATCATAACAATAAATTTTACGGTTGGCTTGCTGCTGTGCACCGACCTTAAATGAATACCTGGGCAGGGTGAAGAATACAAATGCCTCTTCCAGGTAACTCAGGTATCGTTTGATAGTATGGACACTTGATATTTGGATTTGCTTTGAAAGGGATTGTAATGAAAAATCGGTGCAAATATTTGATATAATCCAGTTCGCCATATTTTCCAGTGAACCGGGTTTCCTGATCTTGTATCTTTTGACAATATCCTTGAAAAGAATGGAATCGAAAAGGATTTGAAGATATTGGCTGTAATCGATGGATTTCATCAATGGCTCAGGATATCCGCCATTAACCAGGAAGTCGTTAAATTTTTCCATTCTCTCGGCATCGGTCAATTCCAGTTCAAATGCTGAAAGGTACTCGTTGAATGAGAAGGTATAAATATGAATGGGCAAATGGCGGCCGGTGAGATGAGTAGCCAGCTGGCTGCTCAGCAGGTTTGAATTGCTTCCTGTAATGATGAGCTGGTAGCCCCGGCGTTGCAGCCTGTTTACGATCAGCTCCCAATCGGGAAGGTTTTGGATTTCATCGAACAGCAAGGTCAGGGGATTGGAATAGACGCTCGAGACGGCTTCAAGGATTTCATCAAAATTCTGAACTTTTACCAGCCTTTCATCATCAAGATTTACATAACCGAATGGCTCCTTTTGCAGCAGCTGGTGCATTCCAAAGAATGATTTGCCGGCCCGTCTGGGTCCTGTAATCACATGGATCATTCCCCCCGGAATATTTGCATCAGGAACATTGCGTTTGATGTATTTTTCTTTGATTTTCTGCTCCAGTTCCCTCTTTTGGGTTAAAATAATATCTCTGATCATGTTTGCAATAAAATTAATATAATGCACAAATATACGTAAAATTGTGTAATATAAGTATGAAATAAATTATTTTTTTGATGAATTAATAAATTGAACCTTTGCATACTTGGACATTCGCTCGCTGCGTGAGCGACATTAGGTGGACATTAAGATTCCGGGTTCCGGGTTCCGTGTTTCGTGTTTCGTGTTTCGTGTTTCGTGTTTCGTGTTTCGTGTTCAAGGAACCAGGAACCCGGAACCAACGGCCGCCGATCCCTCGCTGCTCGAGCAACACTCGGTTGTAATTCACAGTAATTCCTTTGCAGACAGATACTTCTGGATGGCTTCTTCGACAAGCTGATTGAGTGAAAGGCCGAGGTCTACTGAGAGATTGGCGGCTTTTTTATGAAGCTCGGGGTCTATCCTCACGTTGAAACTTCCTTTGTAAGATTTCCTGACAGGTTTTCCGGCTTTTTCGCATAATTCGGCATAATCTTCCACTGCTTCCTGAAAAGCTGATACCAACTCCTCAACACTCCTGCCTTCAAAAGTCACCAGGTCATCAATCCCTTCAATCTTTCCATAAAAAACCTTGTCCTCTGCGCTAAAGCGGACCGAACCTATATGGTTTTTGTATTTAAGGATATCTTTCATAATATTTTCCTGTTTTCAAGTTCCTGAATTATATAATCAATCTGGTAAACCTTGAGTTCATTACCCGGATGAGGTTTGTGCAGCCGGAGTATATGCTTTGTTTTACGGTTGATGAAAGCTTTCCTTGACCCTGCTGTCTTTCCGGTTTTAATTTCCTCGTATTCAAGTATTTTCAGCAGCGATTCAAGTTCAGCATAGGTAAAGTCCTTTGGGCGGGACAAAAAGCGGGCTTTCATTCTTTCGCGTTTGCTCATATTGATGCAACTGAAAAACAGTTGCAAATTTAGAAAAAAATTAAGATAAAAATATTACCCGGGAATAATTTTTTCTGCGTTCATCCCGAAAATCCCGGCATTCATACATCCAAACCCATCATTCATACATCTGTTCCCTTTTGCCGTCCGGGAGGATGTAAATTTAGGTTGTCATTAGCTCACTTCGTTCGCGTCATTAGGTAGACATTAAGTGGACATTAAGTGGACATTAGGTAGACATTAAGTGGACATTAAGTGGACATTAGGTAGACATTGGAATTATGAAGGCATTCTTCGATAAAGCCTGTCCTGAAAGGACATCTGACAGTAGCCCGCCAATTTATTGGCGGGTAAAGGAGGCGGCAGCGACAACGCAAGTCCTGAAGGGACGAATGAAAGATTCAGGATTTCAATCCGATGGATCTCACAGATTAACCAACGGGTTAACCCGTCGGTTAAAACCCTCAGCCGTACCTTCGGCACGGGGTTTTTTGCACCATCCGACTTTTCCCCGGCCAATAAATTGGCGGGCTACTGTCGGACATCCCTTCGGGATAAGGGGTTCCGTGTTCCGTGTTCCGTGTTCCGAGTTCCGAGTTCCGAGTTCCGAGTTCCGTGTTCCGTGTTCCGTGTTCAAAGAACCAAGAACCAATACAAAATACCTAAAACCCAATACCCAATACCTAACCTGGACAAGCCAGAACCAAAAAGGCAAGAATTCGTAAGTTTGGCCTATGGAAACATTAACACAAACCTACACGGGTAAAATTAGCAATACGCTATCCTGTTATGACAGGATTATTTTTCA
>JAHYJL010000155.1 GCA_019429045.1 Bacteroidales bacterium | reverse complement strand
CTGCACCCGCACACCAGGAAAGCGAGGATATTAAATATGTTGTGCTTGGTGTGAATGATCACATTATCGACAGAAATGACGTTGTTATTTCCAATTCTTCCTGTACCACCAACAATGTAGCGCCGCTGATCATGATACTGGATGAATACTGGGGTATTGATAATGCCTTCATTACCACGGTACATTCCTATACACGGGATCAGAATCTGCTGGATGCCCCGCACCATGACCTGCGCAGGGCGCGGGCGGCGGCTGTTTCCATCGTCCCAACAACAACCGGCGCAGCCAAAGCATCAGGGAAAATTTTTCCTCACCTGAAGGCAAATCTGGGCGGGGCGGGAATCCGTGTGCCGGTTCCGAATGCCTCATTGACAGACCTGACATGTACTCTGAAGCATTGCACCACCCGTGAGGAGATTAATCAAAAATTCAGGGAAGCCGCCGAGGGCCGGCTCAAAGGTATCATGGAATATACCGAAGATCCCATTGTTTCGGTCGATATTATTGGAAATACGCACTCTGCCGTATTTGACGCAGGGCTTACTGCAGTGCTCGGTGAAAAGAATAAACTGGTGAAAGTTGTCGCCTGGTATGATAATGAGATGGGGTATGCATCCCGGCTCGTTGAACTGATTGGTAAATTTGTGTAACTTGCCTGCATGAATATCGTTTACCTTCTGTTGGGCAGTAACATGGATGACCGGACAGGCATGTTAAGGCTTGCAAGGGAAGCCATTCAATCAAGGATCGGTGAAATTACACGCGAATCTTCTATTTATGAAACCGAGCCCTGGGGTTTTCAATCCGGAGATTTATTTTTAAACCAGGTAATCAGGATCAAAACAGATTACCTGCCTGCTGAGCTGATGGGTGAAATATTAAAAATAGAAGAAGACCTGGGCAGAAGGCGCAGGCAGTTCAAAGGATACATGCCAAGAACAATAGATATCGACATTCTTTTTTATAATGATGAGATTATCCAGGATGAACACCTGGTCATACCCCACCCACGAATGCAGGAGCGGATGTTTGCTTTGATACCTCTTATGGAAATTGACCACATGATGACACATCCAGCTTCTCATAAGACAATCGGGCAGCTCGTCAGCGAGTGCCCGGATCAGCTGAAGGTTAATTGTTACCTGGGTAAATGATCCGGCATGGCAATACCAGATTTGAAATATAATTTTATCGCCATTGAGGGAAATATTGGAGCCGGGAAAACAACTTTGGCCAAAAGGCTGGCGGATGAGTTCGAAGCAAAACTGATCCTGGAGCGATTTGAAGATAATTCTTTTTTACCCAAGTTTTACAAACAGCCGGATGTCTATGCTTTCCCGCTGGAGATGTCATTTCTGGCTGACAGGTATCAACAGCTTAAAGATCAGCTTACAATGCAGGAGCTGTTCAAGACCTTCACGATTTCGGACTACCTGATCGATAAGTCGTTGATTTTTGCTAAAAATAACCTGAAAGCTGATGAGTTCAACCTCTATGCCAGGCTGTTTCATATCATCAGCGCATTCCTGCCCAGGCCTGATCTTTTAGTATACCTTTATCTGAATATCCCCCGGCTGCAGGAAAACATCCGGAAAAGGGGACGTGATTATGAGAAACTGATCATGCCTGATTATCTCGAAAAAATTCAGTCAGGGTATTTAAACCATTTTCGGTCTTTAAGTGGAATGCCTATTTTGATCATCGATACCAATCACCTCGATTTCATGGAAAGAGAGGGAGATTACCGGGCCTTTCTGGCAACCATTCAACAAGATTTTGACCACGGCATACACCGGATATTTATTTAAAAAAAAGAGGTTGCCCCTGATGAAGCAACCTCTTGTATTTTTATGACCGGGTCTAGTTGACCAGGCTGGTAAAGTTCGGATCAGAGAAGTATTGGATAAATTCCCTGTCGATCTTTGCTTCAGCTTTGTAAGCGGGGTTCATCCCAATCGCTTTTCCGAGGTTCTCAAATAACATGGAAGTGTTATTTGTCCTGGCTCCGAGAATGGCCATCAGGTAATGTGTCTGGGCATCTTTTTCGGCGCATTCAAGCTGTTTTTCCGCAGGCGGGTAGTTCTTCGAAGCGATATAAGCCAGGGCAACATTATAATCGCAGGTAGTGTTGCCAAACAGGTTAATGGCTTTTGAGTAATCGCCCTTGTGAATAGCCATGATACCAAGGTTATATTTTTCATCCGTGCCAAGCTGGCTGGCTTTGGTGAAATGTTCATCGGCTTTGACAAGATCACCCTGGAGGGCATAGATCACGCCAAGGTTATTGTGCACCTCACCATTATTTGGATTCAGACTGGCGGCTTTTTCAAGATGTGCTTTGGCTGCATTCAGGTCACCCAGTTCAATTTCAACAACACCGGCGTTTGCATAGCCTTTATAGCTTTCCGGGAAAATGTTGATGGCTGACTTATAAATATCCAGTTTCGTATTCTTATCCTCGGTCAAAGTAGCAGAGTAGAGCAGTTCCTTTTCGTCGAGCTGGCGCGGGTCACTGGTAGCCAGCGTGGCGATCTCTTCGTCGGCTTTTTTCGGTTCATAACCATTCACCACGATTTCGGCTCTCCTTAGCCTGGTGAGTATTTCTTCGAGCTCAGGGTAAATAACGACCATATTCCTGATCTCCTGCTCTTTTTTCGCTGGTGTGCCGGCAGAATTGATCACATTCAGGATTATGTTTCTGTCCTTGATATCCGAATTCTGGACATGGTACAGGAAGCCATTCCAATCGGGACCGTGATGGGCAACATTGTATTGGATATCCTTTGCAGCATCCTTGATGGTAAGCAACGATCCTTTGGCTCTGATGAGTTTTCTGATCTCATCGACCAAGTAATCGTTTGCTGTTTTGGCCCTTCTTGCCGACAATCCCTGGTTGAAGGTTTCTTCACCTTCGGGGGAAGCCCAACCATCGATGTTGATATCTTTGATTGCGTAACCAAGTTTCATGTGATCATACAGTTCATTCAGCCTGGCCCTGTTTTCAGGAACCTTATTGAGCGGCACATTCCAGTTCAGGTCATGCCTGTTGACAATAAAATACAGTTTAGCTTCTTTACTCAGAATTGTTACCTTTTCATACCCGTGTGGGGCAAAAAGGCCCGTATTCTTGAAAGCAAAACGTGCTGGTGTATATAGAATGCCATCGGCAATTTTACGATCGGGAAGTCTTACATATTTGAATTCCTGGATGCCATCCTTAGTCATTCCGTCAGGTATGCCGTTTTTCGGGACGAAAGCGATGGATTCCACCACAAGGTCGCAGGCTTTCATGCCATCTTCATAATCCATTACGGTTTCATATGTAAATGAACCGCCGCTCTGGGGAATGACAATTCCCGGGCCACTTACTGAACTTCCCTTCAACAGGATCGGCTCCAGTTCGGTCACGCTGCCATCATCACATTTCAGCACAGGTGTGATATACATGGCCGCATTGGGATGGAAGTAATCTTTCGGGAACGTTCCGGTGATCTTGACAGGGACTTTTCCGCCATGTGCTTCCAGCGGATCGGGTTCAGCCTTGAAAACAACATTATCGAATTCCTTCGTCATTTTCTTCAGTGGATCAGTTCTGCCGAATTTATAGGTCAGACCCAGGGAAGTATATGAATACATATCCCTGTATATCATCATATTGCCATTCTTAAAATTGTCGAGCCGGTCTGAATCGACAAACCTTAATTGTGCTTCCAGGGTAATGTCCAGTTTGGGTGCAACATGGAAGGCCGCACCAAGCCCGGCAGGCCATTCCATCACCATGGTCCTGGTATCGAATCCTTTTTCTGTTCCGGGTCCACCGGGCTGCTGAGTCGCCGGATCATAACCATTTTGCCTGATCAGCTCATCATTGGCAGCATTGAAAGCCTCGGTTTTCCATTGTGCCTGACCGATACCTCCGACCCCGTATATGTCAACTAACCTGTCCGGATTATAACCTGAAATCAGATTGCTGAAATTGATGATAAGGTCAAGGTGATAGTCAAAGATATTGGCCTTGTAGTATACTTCTTCATAAGGGGCTAACCACCAGGCTTCAATTCTTTCGCCATATAGTTTACCGGCAGAGATTTGTCCACGTACTCCAAAAACAGGGTGGAATTGCCAGCCAAACATGCCACCATATCCAAGCCTCCAGTGGTTAGGGGATGGGACAAATTTGTTAAGAAAAATGTCAGTGTGGTTTAACATGGCACCGGCATTCAGATTGACAAAAAAGAATTTGTCAAATTGCTGCCTTTTTTCCTTTCTGGTTAGCGTGGTTTCTTCGCTTTCCTCCTCCTGGGAAAATGTGAGAAGAGGCATGACACCAATTAATGCTGCCAGGATACAGCTAAAAAGAAAACGGTAGTTCTTTTTCATATGACGCAAATTTAAAATTAATTATTTCAGACTTTATTGCTTGGTTTTATGTGCAAAGATATAAAGTATTATAAATATTGCAAAATGATGAATTGTTAATTAAACGAAAAAAACTGGCTTTTTGACTTATAAAATGATTAATTCTTTTATGTCAATCAAGCAAAGATAAGGGATAAAAAGCGTAAAATCAATAAATCTGTAAAAAAATACGGAAATATTTAATTATTTTTCAATCAGATTATTCAGCTTCCCCAGTTTTCACGGTCCAGGCTGCGGTACTGGATCGCCTCGGCCAGGTGTTCGGTCAGGATGGAACTGCTGCCGTCTAGGTCGGCTATCGTCCTGGAAACCTTAAGTATACGGTTATAGGCTCTGGCCGAAAGATTGATCCGTTCCATGGCGTTCTTTAGGAGGACTTGCCCCTCTTCGGTGATATTACAGATCTGTGACAGTTTTTTCGAAGGTATTTGCGCGTTGGAATGGATACCATGGCTGCCTGTAAATCTTTCCACCTGTATTTTCCTGGCTTTTATGACCCTTTCACGGATATCTTTACTGCTTTCGGGGCGGGCCAGTGCCGATAACTCCCGGAAAGGCACGGGAATGACCTCCACATGCAGGTCGATACGGTCCATCAACGGCCCCGATATCCTGTTCAGATATTTCTGGACGCTTCCTGCCGAGCAGGCGCATTCCTGCTGGGGATGGTTGTAATACCCGCAGGGGCAGGGGTTCATAGCGGCGACCAGCATGAAATTAGCCGGGTATTCGATGGAAATCCGTGCCCTGGCGATCGTAATAACCCGCTCTTCCATCGGTTGGCGGAGGACCTCCAGCACGGAGCGCTTAAATTCAGGGAGTTCATCCAGGAACAGCACGCCGTTTTGGGCCAGCGATATTTCCCCGGGTTGTGGAAAAGACCCGCCGCCGACAAGACCAGCATCGCTGATCGTGTGGTGTGGCGACCGGAAGGGCCGGATGGTTACCAATGCATCATTGCGTCTCAGTTTCCCGGCGACGGAATGTATCTTTGTGGTTTCCAGGGCTTCTTCGAGGCTCAAAGGCGGCAAAATAGACGGCAGGCGCTTGGCCAGCATGGTTTTTCCCGATCCCGGAGGACCGATCAGAATGACATTATGGCCCCCGGCAGCCGCGATCTCCAGCGCCCGCTTAATGTTTTCCTGCCCTTTCACATCGGTGAAATCGAACTCGTAATTATTCAGGTTCCTCATGAATTCCTGCTCGATGTTCAATTTAACAGGTTTAGGTTCGGTTTTTCCGTTGAGGATATCAATGATGTCGGTAAGCTTTTCAATACCAAACACTTCTATGCCATCGACAATGGCTGCTTCCCTGGCATTGGCCCTGGGCAGGATAAGCCCCCGGAACCCCCTTTTTTTAGTCTCTATGGCAATTGGTAACGCACCTTTGATGGGCATGATGCCACCGTCCAGCGACAACTCACCCATCATAATGTAATCACCGGCTTTTTCGGCTTTGATCTGTTCAGAAGCCCCCAGTATACCGATAGCCAGCGGCAGGTCCTACGAG
>JAHYJL010000005.1 GCA_019429045.1 Bacteroidales bacterium | reverse complement strand
CCTTGCAAATTCCGAGCTGGTATTCAAAACACCCCCCTTTTGAAGGGTACAAGCCGCAAATCTTCTGGCACAGTTCAAACTCGTCGATCAGCCATTGCAAATGGCTCACCCCCTCTTTCCGGGAGCCATAGGAAGTCAGCGGCAATTGCCCGTCTTTTATGGTTTCGATATTCATGTGAATATAACCATCCTTGCCGGTATATGAATACAGCCCATACCGGAAGAGGGAGCGGCGCAGCGAACGGTTAAACAAGGGCTTATGCTTTTTGATCTCTGCAGATTCCAGCAACGACGCCACCAGGTCGCTGCCCGTTTCCTCATAACTGACCGAAGCGATCTTCTCCCGCATTTCAATTTCCCGCTTGTGTTCGTTATTGCTCAGGTGCGACATGACGCGGCTGCGGATATTGACACTTTTTCCGATATAGATGATATTGGCCTCATCATCATGAAAATAATAAACACCCGGTGAGTCGGGCAGTTTTTTGAGATCGCTGACAGACAGTTTGGAATTCAGTCCTTTGAGTGGCAGGTCCTCCGGCTTTTTCTCAAATTTCAGCAGATGTTCCAGTAATTTCACGGTGGTCCATGCATCCCCTGCCGCCCGGTGCCTGGCCGGGTTCTGGATATTCAGGATCCGGGCCAGGTTTCCAAGTCCGTAGGATTTGATCCCGGGGAGGAACTTCCGGCTGAGTTTTTTCGTACATAACGTCGTCCCGGAATAATCATAGAGCAACCGCTTGAACTCGCACCGGATGAAGTTATAATCAAAGGCCGCATTATGGGCAACGATCGTTTTCCCCTGGGTCATTTCGACGATCTGCCGCGCCACCTCGCAGAAACGGGGCGCTTCGGCCACCATTTTATTGCTGATGCCCGTCAGCGAAGTGATATGATAAGGTATCCGGCACTCGGGGTTGATCAGCGTTTCAAACTTCCCGATCACGTTTTCACCGTCGTGGATAAATATCGCTATTTCGGTGATCCTGTCCTTGCGTGCATTCAGGCCGGTGGTTTCGATGTCG
Organism: Bacteroidales bacterium; assembly: GCA_019429045.1. Lineage (GTDB taxonomy): Bacteria > Bacteroidota > Bacteroidia > Bacteroidales > JAGOPY01 > JAGOPY01. The sequence goes on along the minus strand of JAHYJL010000005.1, from coordinate 42,907 downwards.
ACGATTGCGTACATAACTTTGAGTTCTGAGTTTTGAGTTCTGAGTTCTGAGTTTTGAGTTCTGAGTTTTGAGTTCGGTTGGAATTTGGTGCCTGGAATTTGGAATTTACTTCTATGGAAGGTTGAGCCGGGTCTGGATGGCTTTCACCTCTTTTTGTATTGATTTGACCGTTTGTATCAGTTCATCCTTTGGCAGGTTGGGTTCGGGGATCTCGGAGGAGATGAAATAGACGAACCGCCATACCTCGCGGATGTCTTTGGCATGTACTTCGAAAGGTTCGTAGAGCGGGTTCAGGGAGATGAGGTTCAGCACATTACCTTCCTTTAATTTATTTTCTGCGATCTTGAATACAACGCCATCTTCCATGGTCAGGATGATATAAGGATACCCGCTGCGGACGGTGAGCCAGTTTTGCACGAACTCCCCGATGACCCACGATTTGTCGGGGATGGGCAGCATGGAGTCGCCGTTCACCTGGAAGGCCCTGTATTTGCGCTCTTTCGACAGGAACGGCAGCCGGAAGGCGGGTAAGACACGGATGAACTCCGGATCGGCAAAGCCGCTTTGATAGCCGGCCTTGGCCGTTTCATTCACCATTTCTATATTTTCCTCGTTGTCCTGGTCGACCGTGGTGGCCAGCACGCGCAGTTTGCCCCCGGTGATGAAGACATCGTAGCCGCGCTCGAGCTGCGACAGTTCGCTTTCGGCCAGTTTCGACAGGTCCACTTTCACCAGGGTGTCGATGGAAATCTTGAAATGGCGGCTGAAAGCGATCATGGCCTCCAGTCCCGGCTGGGCCACATTATTTTCGTACCCGCTCAGGGTCGGGCGCTTCATGCCGAGGGAGAATGCCACATCGTCCTGCGTACGCCCCAGGCGCTTGCGGAGCAATTTGATGTTTGAACTGAAATATTGCATCGTCTTCTTTTTTATTGTTTATCCGGTTTTTTTGAAAATATACCCGGTCAGTTGAAAAATTTTTTTAAAAACTTGACTTCGATTGATTTTTTGATTAAATTGTAATCAGAATTTTGATTAAATTTTAATCAAAAGTATAATTAAAAAAATGAAAAGTCAAGAAAAAAGTAGAAAAAAACCTCCCAGCCTCACGAGGTTATACCATAAGTCTAAAAAATCTCTTTTTTCTGGTAGTCCGACGACTGAATTCCAGGCATTAAACCGACGGGTTAACCCGTCGGTTTGTAACACACTTGGAACCAACGGCTTTAGTCGTTGGAGCACGAAAAAACAGAACCAACGGCTTTAGTCGTTGGAGCACGAAAAAACAGAACCAACGGCTTTAGTCGTTGGAGCACGAAAAAACAGAACCAACGGCTTTAGTCGTTGGAGCACAAACTGGACTAATGACCGAAACCCGCCATATCGTCCATCTCGACCTCGACACTTTCTTCGTGTCGGTGGAGCGTTTGCAGAACGCCCGCCTGGCGGGCAAACCGGTGATCATCGGCGGCACGTCTGACCGGGGGGTGGTGGCCAGTTGCAGTTACGAGGCGCGGCAATACGGGGTACATTCGGCCATGCCGATGAAGACGGCCCGCATGCTGTGCCGCGATGCCGTCATCGTGCGGGGCGACATGGACCTGTACAGCCGCCATTCCCGCATGGTGACCGACATTATCGCCGAAAGGGCGCCGGTGTATGAGAAAGCCTCCATCGACGAGCATTATCTTGACATCACGGGGATGGACCGCTTTTTCGGCTGCCTGGCCTGGACGCACGAGCTGCGGCAGACCATCATCCGGGAAACAGGGCTGCCCATCTCGGTCGGGCTGTCGGTCAACAAGACCGTATCCAAGATTGCCACGGGCGAGGCCAAGCCCAACGGCGAGATCGAGGTGCCCGGGGACCGGGTGCAGCAGTTTCTCAACCCCCTGTCGATCAAGAAAATACCCATGATCGGCGACCGGGTGTACTACCTGCTCCGCTCGATGGGCGTGGGAACCATTGAAACCCTGAGCCGGATCCCGCCGGAAATGGTCGAAAAAGTGCTGGGAAAGAACGGCATCGTGATCTGGAAAAAGGCCAACGGCATCGACCCCACCCCGGTGAAGCCCTATTCGGAGCGAAAATCGATCGGCTCGGAGACCACCTTCGAGAGCGACACCATCGACGTGGCCCGCATCCGGCAGGTGCTCTCCGCCAAGGTGGAACGGCTGGCCTTCGAGCTGCGGAAAAAGCAGAAGCTGACCTCCTGCGTGACCGTCAAGATACGCTATTCGAACTTCGACACCCATACCCTGCAGCAACGCATCCCCTTTACATCGTTCGACCATGTGCTGATGAAGATATCCCTGGAGCTGTTCGACCGGCTGTACCAGCGCAGGATGCTCATCCGGCTGGTGGGGGTCAAATTCTCGCACCTGGTGGGCGGCGTGCAGCAGCTCAATATGTTCGAGGACGTGCCGGAGATGATCAGTCTGTACAATGCGATGGACCGCATCCGGCTGAGGTTCGGGAAGAAGGCCATTAGACGTGCCGCCGGGATGGACATTAGGTAGACATTAGGTAGACATTAGGTAGACATTAAGTAGACATTAAGTAGACATGTAGGACTGTAGGAAAATGTTTTGGAATTGTCATTCATATTACAGTTTACGTTACGGGACTTTGTCGCTGGAAAGGCTCGTGGGGAAAGCGAAATCGCTTGGCCTGGAGGCATTGGGCCTGACCGATATCAACAATTCCACGGGGGTGCTGGATTTTGTGCGGCTGTGCGGGGAAGCCGGTATCAGGCCGCTGGCGGGGATCGAGTTCCGGGATGGGGATGCTTTGTTATACACCGGCCTGGCAATGAATAACGAGGGGTTTCGCGAGCTGAACGAGTTCCTGTCCCGCCATAACCTGGAAGGCTCTCCCCTGCCTCTCCGGCCGCCAGAGTTCCAGAACGCTTACGTCATCTTTCCTTTCGAATCCTTCAACGGTCATAAGCTCAGTGACAACGAGCGCATCGGCATCCGGCCGGAGCATATCAACCGGCTGGTCACTTCAAGGTTTTCCGCTGACCGCGGCAAGCTGGTCGTCCGTCACCCCGTCACCCTGGAGAACGGCGGCGAAAGCTTTATGCTCCACCGCAACCTTCGCGCCATCGACCACAACACCCTCATTACCAAGCTACAGACGGGTCAGGCTGCATTGAAGCATGAACGCTTCTTCCCCGTAGAACGGATATCAAACCCTTTCAGGGATTACCCGGATATTCTGGAGAATACTGAAAAGATGATGGCTGCCTGCCAGCTTGATTTCGACTACAAGGCGGTGAAGAACAAGGAAACTTTCACCGGCGACCGCTACGATGATAAGGTGCTGCTGGAGAAGCTGGCGATGGACGGGCTGGAGTACCGCTACGGGAAGAAAAATGCCGAAGCGGCCAGGCGGGTGAAACATGAGCTGGACATCATCTGCAACATGGGCTTCTCCGCTTACTTTCTCATCACCTGGGACATTATCCGCTATTCCATGAACCGGGGATTTCATCATGTCGGGCGGGGCAGCGGCGCAAACAGTGTTATTGCTTACTGTTTGAAAATCACTGATGTTGACCCTATTGATTTAAACCTTTACTTTGAGCGGTTTATCAATCCGAAGCGGAGCAGTCCGCCTGATTTCGACATCGATTATTCCTGGACCGAGCGGGAGGCAGTACAGGATTATATCTTCAAGAGATACGGCCGGGAGCACACCGCTTTGCTGGGGGCCATGTCGACCTTCAAGGGCAAATCGATCCTGCGGGAGCTGGGAAAAGTTTACGGCCTGCCTGCCGGGGATATCGACGCGCTGACCGAACGGCCTTTTGCAGCGATCAACAACAGCGGTATCACCCGGCAGATCTATCAAATTGCGAGGATGATGGTAGACTTCCCCAACATCCGCAGCATCCATGCCGGCGGGGTGCTGATCTCCGAGAAGCCCGTCACGTATTACACCGCCCTGGACCTGCCGCCCAAGGGCTTCCCCACCACGCAGTGGGACATGTACGTGGCCGGGGATTTCGGTTTCGAGAAGCTCGACATCCTCAGCCAGCGGGGCATCGGCCATATCAAGGACTGCGCCGCCATCGTGGCGGAGAACCGGGGTTTGAAGGTAGATGTGCACCAGGTCGACAAATTCAAGCGCGACCCGAAGGTGAAGTCGCAGCTGAAAAACGGCGAGACCAACGGCTGTTTTTACATCGAAAGCCCGGCGATGCGGGGATTGCTCAAAAAGCTGAAGTGCGACAATTACCTGACGCTGGTGGCGGCCAGCTCGATCATCCGGCCCGGCGTTGCCAAGTCGGGCATGATGAAGGAATACATCCGCCGTTTTCATCACCCCGGCAGGTTCCAATACATCCATCCCGTGATGAAGGAGCAACTCGAAGAAACTTACGGTGTGATGGTGTACCAGGAAGACGTTCTGAAGGTGTGCCATCATTTCGCCGGGCTCGACCTGGCCGACGCCGATGTACTGAGAAGGGCGATGAGCGGCAAGTTCCGAAGCAAAAAAGAGCTGGAGCGGATCGTGGACAAGTTTCATCAGAATTGCCGGGAGAAGGGCTATCCTGAGTCCATCACGAAAGAGGTCTGGCGGCAGATCGAGTCGTTCGCCGGCTACTCGTTTTCCAAGGCCCACAGCGCTTCCTATGCCGTGGAGAGCTTCCAGAGCCTGTACCTGAAGGCTCATTACCCGCTGGAGTTCATGGTGGCGGTGATCAATAATTTCGGCGGGTTTTACCGGACCTGGGTCTATTTCAACGAGGCCCGGCGATGCGGCGCCACCATCCACCTCCCCTGCGCGAACCACAGCCGGTACAAAACCTGCATTATAGGAACGGATATCTACACCGGCTTCATCCACATCGACAGCCTGGAGCGGAAGGTGGGGCAGGCGATCGATGCAGAACGTGAAGAAAACGGGACTTACACCAGCCTGGAGAACTTTGTGGAGCGCGTGGATGCCGGCCTGGAGCAACTGATCCTTTTGATCCGCATCGGCGCCTTCCGCTTCACCGGCCGGTCGAAAGCGGAGCTGCTGTGGGACGTGCACCTGCTGCTGCGAAGGAGTAAGCCCAACGAACACCACAACGCGCTGTTCCGCCCGCCTTCACTGGCTTACACCCTGCCGAAGCTCGTGCACGAACCGCTGGAAGACGCCTACGACGAGATGGAGCTGCTCGGCTGGCCCGTCAGCCTCTCCCCTTTCGACCTGCTACAGACGGAGTTTCACGGTGATGTCAGGGCCAGGGAACTCACAAAGAATATCGGAACGAAGGTGCGGTTGGTGGGTAACCTGGTCACCATCAAGTATGTGCGGACCGTGAAGGGCGAGATCATGCACTTTGCCGCTTTCCTGGACGCCGAAGGCGAGTTCTTCGATACGGTGCACTTCCCTCCCACCCTGAGAACCAGTCCGTTCAAAGGCGACGGGGTTTACCAGGTTTATGGCAAAGTAGTGGAAGAGTTCGGGTTTCCGAGTGTCGAGGTGGAGCGGATGGAAAAGATGGCGCTGCGGGCGGATCCGCGGGGAGGGTGAGAGGGGAAGAGGGGAAGAGGGGAAGATAAAGCTTTTGCCCGTAGGGCATCAGCTATTGTAGAAAGGATGGCGATTACAATATTCAACCCTGTAGGGGTTGAGCACCAATGGATTATTTCAGCAATGCCATCATTTCCCGGAAGTGGTGTACCTGGATGCCCGGTAAATCCTGTTTGCCAGCCGCTACCATCGCCCGTGCCACGTTAGAGGCTGCAATGGGTTTATATTTGGAAGGGAACAGGAAAGGAAGCGATTTACTGATCGCCTGTGCTATGGATTCCATGGGCCGTGATTCCTGGCGTTTGCCTAAAAGCATGGATGGGCGGAAGATGGAGACCGACGGGATAGGCAGCCGGCGAATCTCCTCTTCCACCTCCCCTTTGAGTTTGAGGTAGAAATTGCGGCTATGGCTGTCGGCGCCCACGGATGAGACCAGCAGGAACTGTTTCCCGTCCGTTTCGGCACAGCAGCGGGCCGCGTTCACCGGAATATTGTAGTCCACATTGCGGTAGGCCGTTTTGTCGCCTTTAACCTTTTTATTGGTTGTACCCACGGCGCAGAACACCGCATCGCTGCCCCGGATGCCTTCTTTGAAAGCGGCGAGGTCGGAAAAATCGATCACAACCACCTGCAGTTTCGGGTGGCTGGTTTTCAATGACCGGCGCACCAGCGCACGTACGGTTGCAATGTCATCATCCTGCAGCAGTTGATTCAGAAGGTGGCCTCCGATCAATCCGGTTGAGCCTATAATTGTTGCGGTTTGCATTTTAAACTGTTAAATTGTTAAACTGTTAAATTGTTAAATTGCTTTTTCCCTGGGCAGGATATGTTTTTCATAACAGGCCGGGCGTCACTTTTCCCAGCATCCGGAAGCCCTCATATACGATCCAGTACCCGTCTGTGGCTTTATATTTCGTTCGGGTCCAGGTCCGCGTGCGGTCTTCCACGATCTCGATAACATTATTGTCCCACCAGTGTTCGTAAGGAGGTAAAGTTTTGTTTGGCATAGCGTTTCATGTTCTTGGTGTGCATTATGAGTCTGTTTTAATCCAAATCCCGCCCGTCTGCAACCCGTCTTCTAAAATCACCCTGTAAAAATGGATCCCTTCCGGAAGGTGCCCCATGTTAATAACCCGATCCGGTTCGTTGATTGCCAGCATTTTCCTGCCCATTGCATCGAAAAATATTATCTGCTCTATCTTCTGCGCACTGTTGATGGTAACAATTTCTTTGCCCGGATTGGGGAAAAGGGAAACATTAGTATTATGGTTAACGGGTAACTCCTGCACATCGACCGGTGTGCCATAAATGGTAAACGGCGCCGGAACCACCTGCTGGGCTGATCCATTGGCTGAGCTGACGGTGAGCTTCAAATGGAATATTGCCGGGCACGGCGGATATCCATTCGATGAAGCGCACCGATCCGGCATAAAAATTCTCGCCGCCGGCGGGATAGACCGGTCTGATCCGTAAGCTGTCGGCCACGGATCCTTCAAAATATACATACAGCCTGCTTTGATCAAACTGGATAAAACCACCGCTCAGCTCCTGGTTCAGGATCACAAGGTCGGGATAGCCATTGTTATCAAAGTCGCCACCGGTCCTGACAGAACGGGCATAACCCGGGTTTGCATTGATGTTAAAAGTCGCATCCGGAGTCCAGTTGCCGGCACCATCGCCCAACCAGAGCTGGAAAGTCTTGTTACCGTATGCCAGCACATCGGGATGGCCGTCGCTGTTCATATCGTGCAATTGCGACATCTGGTAAGGACCCGATTGAGGCAGATTTCCGGAAAGGTCGGTCCAGGCTGCGCTGTTGTTGTCCCACCGATATACCACCACCCCACCGGAGGAGTTGATATACGATATCCCCGCACCCTCATGTCCGGTCCAATATGAAGCATCGATGCCGCCGCGGGAAGTCCCTGTGGGCAGTCCGATATCCACGGTGGTAAAATTACCTGTGCCGTCACCGAAATAGGCGGTACCATTCTGGTGATTGGCAACGAAATCCATATGGCCGTCGCTATTAATATCTATTGCCCTGACGATCAATCCGGAGTTCCCGCCTGTAAAACCGTACGACTGTTCCCAACTGCCGTCGGTTTGGTTAATGTAAACATGTATGCCGGCGCAGCAGCCAAAGGCAGTGCTTACCAGGTCGAGATACCCATCATTGTTGAAATCGGCGAAAGCGGTGCCGAACATCCCCCAGGTTTCGCCATTGGTCGCCAGTCCCTCGTCCCAAACTGTCCAGTTCATACCGGTACCATCGCCCAGCACCACCTCGATGAGCTGATCGCCAAAACTGCTTATTTTATGGATGATCGCGGATCTCATATTACTGTTATTAAACCTTCTCCCTGTGAAATAACTTTACCAATAATGGCACCGGTTATTCCCTGACCCGCCAATCTCTTCACAAATTCCCCGGCATGGCTTTCAGGAAGGCTGACCAGTAAACCACCGGAGGTCTGGGCGTCGCATAGGATCAGCTTCCGGAATTCCGGGATATTTTCAGCCCAAACAATGTAAGGTGATATGAATTCAAAATTGTTCAGGGTGCCGCCGGGGATGACATTGGCCGCTGCCATGTCTTCCGTACCGGGAAGAAGCGGCACGTTTTTGGCGTAAACCTCCGCATCCATATTGCTGGCAACCAGCATTTCCTTCAGATGGCCCAGCAGGCCAAAGCCGGTGATGTCGGTGCAGGCGGAAACGGGGAAGGACTGCATCACTTCAGCCGCTTCCTTGTTGAGGGCAAGCATAGTTACTAAAGTTTTGTTCCAGGGTTCCAAAGTTCCAGAGTTCCAAGGTTCCAGAAGACCGCGTTTCATGGCGGTGGTCAGAATGCCGGTACCAATCGGTTTGGTGAGTACCAGCACATCTCCGGGTTGGTTTCCGTTGTTCTTCAATATCTTGTCCGGGTGGATGATACCGGTTACCGCCATGCCGAATTTCGGTTCAGGATCTTCCACGGTATGCCCGCCGATGATTTGTATTCCCGCCTCGGCTGCCTTGTCGACTGCTCCCTGCAGAATTTGCTTAAGCACTTCGATGGGCAGGCGGTTTGTAGGAAAACCAACAATATTCAGAGCAAACAAGGGTTTCGCACCCATAGCGTAAATGTCGCTGAGTGCATTAGCGGCAGCGATCGCGCCGAAAGTGTAAGGATCATCCACAATGGGTGTGAAGAAATCCAGGGTCTGGACGATGGCCTGCTCGTCATTAATCCGGTAAACCGCTGCGTCGTCGGATTCGTTCAGACCGACAAGGATATCGGGATGAAAGGTGGTCGGGAAAGCTTGCAGGATCTCTTCCAGCGCCTGGGGCCTTAGCTTGCAGGCACAACCGAGGCCCGCAGTGAACTGCGTGAGTTTTGAGTTCTGAGTTTTGAGTTCTGAGTTCTGAGTTTCGAGTTCTGAGTTTTGATTACGTTCTTTCGTTTGGAGTTTATGCACTGTATCAGAAAGGATTTCGGCGGCTCGAAGGATTTCTTCCTCCGTGGTGTATTTCCCGGTAGAGAAGCGGATGGTGCCGCGTGCGGCTTCAAAGGGTATGTGCATAGCGGTGAGGGTGGGGGAAATATCGGCTCCTCCTGTATGGCAGGCGGCCCCGGCGGAGGCAGCCACTTCTGAGGATATCTCCGATAGTATAAGGTTAGCGTCGATACCGGGGAAAGAAACACTGAGGGTGTTGGGCAGCCGTTTTTCCGGGTGGCCGTTCAGCCGGATCTCCGGGATATCAGCTTGGATCTCCTGATATAACAAATCACGCATTTTTTGAGCATGCGCCGCATTTTCTTCCAGGTCTCTTGCTGCCAGTTCGCATGCATTGCCCAGCCCAACAATGAGTGCCACATTCTCCGTTCCGGCACGCAGGTTATGTTCGTGATCCGCACCGTGGATCAGTTTCTCCACCTGTACTCCCTCTTTTATGTATAATGCGCCCACACCTTTTGGGGCATATAGCTTATGCCCTGCTAAAGAGATCAAATCAGCACCAGTGTCGTTCACCGGTATTTTTCCGGCGGATTGAGCGGCATCTGTATGAAATAATATATTATGAGCATGGGCTATGGTTGCGATTTCGCGAACAGGCTGTATGGTACCGACTTCATTATTGGCATGCATAATGGTAATCAGGATGGTATCAGTTGCGATGGCTTTTTCCAGGGCATCCAGCAGGACCATCCCGGTATCATCCACGGGCAGCCAGGTAATTCGGAAACCATTATTTTCCAGGTATTTACAAACTTCATACACGGCGGGGTGCTCAATACTGCTGGTGATGATGTGGTTTCCCTTTGACCGGTATTGCCTGGCTATCCCTTTGATGGCCATGTTGTTGGATTCGCTTCCGCCGCTGGTAAAAATAATCTCGTGGTTATAACATCCCAGCAGGGATGCAACCTGGGCACGGGCTTTCTCAACCGCGGTCCTGGCCGCTGCACCATACAGGTGTGCGCTCGAAGGGTTTCCGAAATAAGATTCCAGGTATGGCCGGATGGCCTCTGTCACCTCCGGGTGAACCGGTGTGGTGGCGTTATAGTCGAGGTAGATAGGTTGCTTCAATGTTTTAGATATATTTTAGTGTTATTTAGTGCTTTCGTGCTTTAGTGGCGGATAGACCACTTTAACCAAAAACAACCCTTTGGCCTGCACCGATTCCCCGGCCAGGGCCCGGTCTTTGCCATCGATGATCCTTTGCAGGTCTTCCAAAGAAATCTTGCCATGACCAAGGTCCACCAGCGTTCCGGCAATGGCCCTGACCATATTCCGCAGGAAACGATCGGCGGTAATGGTAAAGATCATCCGGTGACCGGTTTGATCCCATTGGGCATACGTTACTTTGCAAATGTTGGTTTTCGCCGCCGAGTGTAGCTTGGAAAAACTGGTGAAATCATCGGTCTTCAATAACAATTTCGCCCCTTCATTCATCAGGCTGATATCGGGCTCAGGATGAACAAACCATGAGTAATCCTGTAAAAAAGGGTCCTTGCGGGTGTGAATATGATATTCGTACGTGCGGGTATGGGCGTTGAACCGCGCGTGAAGATCAGAAGGCACAGGAAAAATGCGGAAAATAACAATATCGTCCTTCAGAAACCGGTTCAGGCGATATGCCAGCTCATCCAGCTCTTCCTGTGTATTATTCTCTTCCAGTTCGAAATGAGCATAGTATTCCCGGGCATGCACGCCGGTGTCTGTTCGCCCGCACCCAACCAGGTTAATCTCAGTGTTACAGATCATTTGCAAGGCATGGGTAATTACCTCTTGCACCGACGGTGCATTCTCCTGCACCTGCCAGCCGTGGTAATGTGACCCGTTATAAGCCAGGTGTATGAAATATCTGAAATTCAATGTTCAATCTCCAGCATTCTCTGCTCTCTGCTTGTTTTTATACTCAGACGGTGTCAGTCCCGTGAACTTCTTGAAACATGCGTTAAAGGATGATTTTGATTGAAACCCCACCATTTCCCCAAGCGCTTCAATCTTCAACTGGCTCACCTCATCCCGCATGATCAATTGCTGCGCTTCTTTCACCCTGTATTCATTGACGATGCCATAGAAGTTCTTGCCCATGACCTCATTTAAGACATAACTGACTTTTCTTCGATTGACCTGCAGAAGGCTGCAAAGATCCTGCAATGAAAAATCGGTTTTCAAATAAGGTTTTTCATTCAGCATGATCTCATTCAACCTGCTTAACGTAACAGTTACTTCATCCTGGTCAATAAAATCGGAGGCCCTCGGGTCAACACCTGAATCCACCTGTCTGTCATCCAGGTCCGGCGATATGGTAGCTGCCTGGCCGATATTGACAACCTGGTTAAGCAAGGTGTCTTGCTTCATCCCAAGGTAACCGGTCAAGCCTCCGGAAATCAACATGAGAAGATTATAGACAATAACAACTCCCAGAAGATCCACCGGCCAAAGCATTTCGAACATAGCATTGATAATCAGGAAAACCATTACACTGATCGAAATACCGATTACCCAGGTCCACTCCAGGTATGCCAGACGGGATGGCTGTTTGCGCATCAGATCAGATTCTGTCTGAATGATTCGCAAAAGCCTGATAATGGCAAAAACAATTTGAAAAAAGACCAATAAAACGCCTGTCATCCACAGTAAGAGCATTACAGTAAATTGATCTCCTGCATCGCCCGACTGGAATATGCCCTGTTCGAGAAATGTGACCCGGGACGATTTATCATAAACAATAAACACAAAAATATTCACGATAAACATAAAAACAGCAGGACTGAACAGGATCAATCGCTGCCTTCTGTTCACGTCATGGTTTTCACTGGTAATGGAAAGAAAATAGAGAAAAAATGCCGGTGCAATACTCAATAAAACAGGAAGATAAATCAGGTATAGGTCGGAAAACAAATCAATATAACCCAACGCATGGACTGCATTCAGTATCAGAAAAACGGTCATGCATAGCAACAGAAGGCCAAGGTATTTCTTTGACGGGTTTTTCAGCTTAAAAGACAATAGTTGTACCGTATAAAAGAGGATCTGGTAAATCGGAAATGAGAATAAAATCACGTAAAGACTGTCGTGGTTTATCATAGTGCGGCAAATTGGTAGAGTGCAAAGATAAAAACATACAATTGTATGTCCCATCGAATTGACAATTAATTAAGCGGGCTGATAGGGACTAATGTTTTAATAAGATGTTTTTAATAATTTCGTAAATTTAATACCTTATTGATCATAGATATGAATGACCTTGCGAAAAATTCCCTCATCATTGCACTGGCGATGGTTTTCATTACAACAGGATGCTGCCGGGAAGAAACCAGCAAACCGAATGACTACCCGATCCGCCCGGTTGCCTTTACCGATGTCCGGCTTACTGATGATTTCTGGTACCCCAGAATTGTCACGAATCACCGGGTAACCATTCCCATTGCTTTCCAAAAGTCGGAAGAAACCGGCAGGATTGACAATTTCAGGATCGCAGGTGAGCTGAAAGAGGGAAAGTTTTCTTCACAATACCCGTTTGACGATTCCGATGTTTTTAAGAATATCGAAGCGGCCTGCTATTCTATGCAAATATTTCCTGATCCTGCCATGGATGCCTATCTTGATACCCTGATCTCCTATATTACTGCAGCTCAGGAAGATGACGGCTACCTTTATACCAATCGTACCATTGACCCGCTGAACCCGCATGATATGGCCGGGCCGGAACGATGGAGCAGAATTGAAGAGGGCAGCCACGAATTATACAATGTCGGTCATCTTTATGAAGCAGCGGTGGCGCATTACCAGGCAACAGGCAAAAGCTCCCTGCTGGAGGTGGCGCTGAAAAATGCCAACCTGATCGACAGTCTTTTCGGTTGGGGTAAGCTTGAGATTGTCCCCGGCCACCAGGAAATCGAAATCGGCCTGGTAAAACTCTACAGGGTCACGGGTGATGAAAAATACCTTACCCTGGCCAAATTCTTTCTCGACCGGCGAGGTCCTGGCGGAAGCGAATACAACCAGATGCACCTCAGGCCGGCAGACCAGGTGGAGGCAGTTGGCCATGCTGTCAGGGCTCAGTATATGTATGCAGCCATGGCCGATATAGCCGCATTGACAGGTGATGAAGCATACCTGGCGGCTATCGGCAAGTTATGGAACGACGTCGTTTCATCCAAAACCTATATCACCGGAGGCATCGGCGCTGTGAGGAACCACGAAGGTTTTAGCGACCCTTATTATCTGCCGAATGAAGAGGCTTACAGCGAGACCTGTGCCGCCATCGCCAACGCCTTCTGGAATCACAGGATGTTTCTGCTTTCCGGCGAAGCCAGGTATTTTGATGTTTTCGAGAAAGTACTTTACAATGGCTTACTGTCAGGGGTATCATTGTCCGGAGATCACTTCTTCTATCCGAATCCATTGGCATCCAGTGGGCAGCATTCCCGGAAAGAATGGTTTGGTTGCGCCTGCTGCCCGGTGAATATCACCCGTTTCCTGCCTTCATTGCCGGGTTATATCTATGCGGTAAAGGATGATGAATTGTATGTCAATCTTTTCATGAGCAATCAGGCTGGAATTGAGTTGAAAGGAAGTAAAATCGGCATTGAGCAGGCTACCGGGTATCCCTGGGATGGAAAAACTCTTATTACCATAAATTCTGCAAAGCCTATCACCTTTAATTTAATGATCAGAATACCGGGTTGGACAAAAAATGAAGCTTTCCCCGGCGACCTTTACCAATTCACCGATACTTCTTCCCAGTCACCTGCTTTTATGGTCAACGGCATACAGATGCATCCTGAAATTGTCAATGGGTATGCTTCCATAAAACGATCCTGGAGAAATGATGATAAGGTCATTATTGAATTCCCTCTGGAGATCCGGAAAGTAATGGCGCATCCCATGGTGAAGACCGACTCAGGACTGCTGGCGCTGCAATATGGGCCGCTGATTTATTGCGCTGAACAAGTTGACCAGGCATACCATGCCATCAGTAATATTATGATTGATAGCGACTTACAAATTGATTTTCATTTTTATGATGATTTCCTGGGAGGTATTGGCACATTGGAAGGCAAAGCCGGAATAACACTTATTCAGCCAAATGGTACAGTTCAAATTGAACCGGGGCCGTTTTGTGCGATCCCATATTACGCATGGGCCAACCGTGGTGCCGGTGAAATGAGGGTATGGTTTCCGGAAAACAAAGAGCTGATGGTACCATATAAATTAGAATGAAAGCTTTTCGATGGGTGTTTCTGATGGGTAAACTTCACCCCCGATACTGAAGCTTCCCGCAATCTTTCCATCCTTATCTGTAATACGCGAATTATACCAGTTGACCATGATCTCTTCACCACTTTTCGTAACGATAGGATTTTGATAACGTGCATGAAAATCTGATTCAAGTATCTCAATGAATGTACCTTGCAATTCCTGTAATGACTGAGAAGGGATAAAAAATTCGAACCAGTCCTTGCCTGCTACCTCGTTTTCCTGAAAACCGGTTAGTTTACAAAAATATGGATTGATATACTCGACATGACCGAGTCGATTAAGCTTAACAACAATAAAATTCGCATTGTTTAACAGGTACTTACATTTATTTTCATCTTCATAATCCTTATATTTCAGTAATATATCCCCGATCAAAACATTATAAATAAAAATCGTAAGGATGGCCAGGTAAAAAAATACAGCATACGGAATCAGGCTGATCATTTTCATATCACCCAAAATCCTCAGGATATCCAGTCCGGTTGTGAGAATAATGAATCCGACAGAAAAGTACATGGCCATATGAATCCATTTTCTGGCACTAATAGCTTTTGCCACAAGAATGGTCAATACTAACACGATAAAAATCCCTATCGTTAAATACTGCAGCAGATGCCATCTTAAGATGTATTGCTGAAGTGGCAAGATCATATTGTCTCTTACGGGTAAAAGCTTAATTCCGGAAAACACCTGTCCAAAAAGAAAACTGACTGGAATAACTGCGCTGATAAAAATCATTATTCCCATGATGATCAGTCCTGAATAAATAAACAGGTAATGTTTCCTGTCCGATAAAAAATACATTATGAGGATCAGGGCAACGAGTGAAAGTTGAAGGAAGATCAGGTTGATCCGGTATAAAGTATAACTATGAACAGAAGTAACACCTTGGTGATGGGTAACCATAGATATCACCAGGTAAGTTCCAATGATGAATGACAAGATCGCCCCTCTCAGGAAAGTGAACCGGTCATATTTTTTAACAAAATATAATACAATCTCCTGAATACATGCGTAATATGAAATCGCAGCTAACACCGTAAGTGAAACCAGCACAGGATCCATCAAAAATAAAATCAGGCAAAAGCACTGCAAATATAAACATTCAGTATCCTAAAGTCAAATTTATTTTCTGGATTTTATTCTGTAAATTTAATATCTTTACTGGGTGCAAAATATTAATTATAATTAGAAAGATATCAAGCAGTTATAATTATTGTATGAATAAAACAGGGCCATATTTTTTATTATTTGGAGGTTTAATATTTGGATTTCTATTTCATTTTTGTCAGACTTCAGATCAAAGGAACACTGCCGATCATGCCGATGTAAGATTAAGAGATGCCAATTTTACCGTCAGCGGAGCGTATGCGCTGTATCCGCTTGCCCAAATCTGGGTTGATATTTATAAACAGTCATTGCCCGAGGTCAGGATCACTGTATTCCCGGCCAGTTCAACCAAAGGCGTAACCGATGCATTACTGGGCCTTGCAGAAATAGGTTTATATTCCGGCCTACATCCTGAAAGTATTGACGAAGCATTAATTGTTTTCAAGGTTGCCAAAGATGCTGTTGTGCCTACAATAAACCAATCAAACCCTTATTTGAAAGAACTAATTGAGAACGGATTGAGTATTGCTGATCTTAAAGATGTCTATATAACAAGACGGATTGATAGGTGGAATCAGCTGACAGGATCAGAAGAAGGCAGGGAAATAGTATTATTCACACGCTCTGACGCCAGTGGCGCTGCAGCTGTCTGGGCTGAGTTTTTGGGAGCAACACAGGAAAACCTGACAGGAATTGGCGTTTATGGTGATGCCGGGATGACCCAGGCGGTGAGGTCTGATATTTATTCCCTGGGTTATGATAATCTCCGGTTTGTTTTTGACAATAAAAGCGGCCGGCTCTATCCCGGTCTATATGTTCCGCCGGTTGATTTCAATATGAACGATCAGATTGATCCTGAAGAGCGTCTTTATATAAATATTGAGTCGTTGAAGGAAGGTATCAAATCAGGCAACTATTTATATCCGCTGGCCAGGGATCTATATTTAGTTGTAAACCGGGAGCAAAGGAATCCCTTTGTCAGGGATTTCCTGAATTGGGTGCTGACTGAAGGGACCTTATTTACTGATGGAGCCGGTTATGTCGGACTCACAGAAGATGAATCCCAAAGAGAATTAAACAAGTTGATAAAATGGCTGAACGAGACAACACAATCCGTAGAATATTCTACACCTGAATAACATTAATTTATCACCAATGAACGCTAAAAACTATTTGTACATTCTGCCCATTGTCTTCATTTTCCTGGCCTCAGTATGGGATTGTGGGCGTAGAACGCAGCAGTCGGAACAAAAAGAGGGCTATCTGAAGGGAAACATTTCAATTTCCGGTGCCTTTGCCCTGTATCCCATGACGGTGAAATGGGCAGAGGAGTTTAACAAAGTATATCCGGACGTAAGGATTGATATCTCCGCAGGCGGAGCTGGAAAAGGGATGATGGACGCACTTTCAGGCATGGTTGACCTGGGGATGTTTTCAAGGGAAATCACGCAGCCCGAACTGGATAAGGGGGCGTGGTACATAGCCGTCACAAAAGATGCCGTGCTGCCAACGGTCAGCAGTAAAAATCCCGTTCTGGATGAATTGAAGAAAAAAGGGTTTACCTTGGAGACATTCCGGGAAATATTTCTTCAAAACAAAACCTACACCTGGGGAGCATTTCTTGGTATTACAGAACAGAGTAAAATTAATGTATACACAAGGTCCGATGCCTGCGGGGCTGCCGAAATGTGGGGCAAATACCTGGGCAGCAACCAGGAAAGCCTCCATGGAATTGGTGTGTTTGGAGACCCGGGCATTGCCGACGCCGTGAAAAATGACCGGCTAGGGTTAGGCTATAACAACGTTGTGTATGCCTACGATATGAAAACACGGACGAAATATCCCGGGCTGGAAATTTTGCCCATTGATTTGAATGGAAACGGGCAGATCGATCCGGAAGAGGATTTTTATGATTCACTGGATGATATCATGGAGGCAATCCAGTCAGGCAGATATCCTTCACCCCCGGCACGCGAACTGTATTTCGTATCCAAAGGGAAACCGGTAAATCAGGCTGTCCTGGTATTTCTCGAATGGATTTTGGAGGAGGGGCAACAATTTGTCCACGAGGCCGGCTATGTTGAATTACCTGAAGATAAGATTGCTGCAGAATTACTTAAGCTGAACTAAATTGGCAAGGTTCCGGATCGGAAGGCATTTGAGGAGCAGGATTCACCTGGTCTGGATGGTTGTCAGCCTGATGATCATCCTCCTTTTACCTTTCATTCTGGGAATTGGGCTTTACGTTAAATCTATCCTGTTACTGGAGGAAAAGTCGCTTTGGGAATTGCTATTTTCAAGCGACTGGAGACCGCTCTCAGGAAATTTTGGTTTTTTGTCATTTGCCATCAGCTCGCTCTGGGTAACTGCTCTCTCTTTGCTGATCGCAGGGCCGATTTGCCTTCTCACAGCCATCCACCTGACCCATTATGCAAAAAAATGGGTATTGCAGATCATGCACCCGGTGATTGACATTCTGGCGGGAATCCCTTCCGTTATCTTCGGTGTGTGGGGCATTCTTGTCATTGTACCCTTCATCTCCAGGTATGTGGCTCCCATATTCGGTATTGAAACATCCGGATACACCATCCTTACCGGATCCATTGTATTGGCAGTGATGATCATACCATTCATCCTGAACATCATGATCGATGTTTTCAAGATGATTCCGGATGAACTGAAAGAAGCATCTCTCTCACTCGGCGCCAGTAAATGGCAAACTATCAAGCTTGTAGTGATCAGGAAAGCATTTCCGGGAATTATATCCGCCTTTGGCCTGGGTATATCCAGGGCCTTTGGGGAAACCATCGCCGTATTAATGGTTGTTGGGAACGTGGCCAAAATCCCTACCGGGGTCTTCCAGGCCGGTTATCCGTTGCCTGCCCTGATTGCCAATAATTACGGTGAAATGCTCTCCATCCCTATGTATGATTCAGCGCTGATGCTGGCAGCATTGATACTGTTCTGCGTTGTGCTTATTTTCAATTTCCTGTCGAGGATACTAATTATGAGATCTGAAAAGATAACCAACTGAAATAACCTGAAATCCCTTATTGCCAATGCGTAAACATAAATACATCGAAGAAAAGTTTTTCAGGGTGCTGATGTTCTTTTCCACTACACTCATCGTAATGGTACTGCTGCTGATCATCTTCAGCATATTATATAAAGGACTTCCGTCCCTGTCATGGGAAATGATCAGCCAAACCCCGAAAGGCGGGTTTTATTTTGGTAAGGAGGGCGGCGTACTGAATGCTATCATCGGATCACTCTATCTTTCTATCGGCGCTACTTTGCTGGCCTTTGTCATAGGCTTGCCCGTAGCTTTATTCATGAACGTATACCTGGTAAAATTTAAAAAAACGGTCAACACCATAAGGTTTTTTCTGGATTTGCTCTGGGGTATTCCATCGATCGTTTACGGAGCTTTCGGATTTACCATCATGATTTACCTGGGCCTGAAAACATCTCTGCTGGCAGGGATCATTACCGTGACACTTTTCATTATCCCCATCATGGTCAGGGCGATGGACGAAGTGCTGAAAACCGTCCCCTTTGGCTTGTTGGAAACTTCCCTCTCCCTGGGATCAACACGGTCTGAAACGGCTTATAAGGTTTTTCTGAAACAGGCTTCACCCGGACTGGTCACGGCGGTGCTGCTCTCCTTTGGAAGGGCTATCGGTGATGCGGCTTCGGTGCTTTTTACTACAGGATATACTGACCATATTCCCACATCTTTAACCCAGCCTACTGCTACACTGCCGCTATCGATCTTCTTCCAGCTCTCCTCCCCTATTGAAGAAGTCCAAAACAGGGCTTTTGCATCAGCCGTTATCCTTACAGTAATTATATTGATTATTAGCATATTAGCCAGACTATATTCCAGGAAATACCAGAAACATAAAATAAACTTCTGAAATGGAGAAAGGTGTTAAAATACTGGTTAGAGATCTGAATCTTCATTTCGGGAAAAATCACGTGCTGAAAAATGTCAATGTGACGATCCCTGAAAAGAAAATTACCGTGATCCTCGGACCTTCGGGCTGCGGGAAAACTACATTGATGAAAACAATGAACCGTTTGACAGATATCTATCCAGACGTGAAAGTATCCGGCAATATTTTCATCAATGATGAGGATATTTTGAATACCCAGCAGGATATCACCATCCTGCGGCAAAAAATGGGGTTGCTTTCGCAACGCCCCTATCCCCTTCCCATGAATATTTATAATAACGTTGCCTATGGATTAAGGATCAGCGGCAGACGAAAGAAAAGATACCTCGATAAACGGATTGAGCATTATCTTACAATGGCCAACCTGTGGGATGAAGTAAAGGACAGGCTGAAGGAATCCGCCTCGAGGCTATCCATCGGTCAGCAACAACGGTTATGCCTTGCACGTGGCCTGGCCGTTGATCCCGAAATCATTCTGGCCGATGAGCCAACTTCCGCCCTGGATCCCATTTCAAGCCAGGCTATCGAGGAAAAATTCGTGGAATTAAAGAAGAACTACACTATCGTACTTGTTACGCATATTTTAAGACAGGCCAAGCGCATAGCTGACCATGTGGTATTCATGTATCTCGGGGAGGTCATTGAACAAGGTCCCGCTGATCAGATCTTCAATCACCCCAGGAAGAGATCACAAAATCGTATTTTAAAGGATTGTTCTATTAGCATTTTGCATTTTGCATTTTGCATTTTGCAATGAATATTGAATTGAATCAAACTAATTTATTATGAAAAAGTTGGTTGTTTTATCGCTGTTATTGTTTTCTTTAATGCCGGAATCAATCGGGCAATTCACGCTTTTAGGAGAGTTCAGGCCGAGGTTTGAGTACCGGGGAGGTTATGGCAAAATATTGTCAATCGACGAAGAACCGGTCCTTACTGTTTCACAGCGCACCAGATTGTCAGCTTATTATCAGACAGGCATCTTCAGCTTTGGTTTTGGCATTCAGGATGTCAGGGTATGGGGCGATGATGATATGTATGGAGCGACCGGTGCAATGGGCAGTTATGCCAGCATAGATCTGAACGAAGGCTGGATTGGGATCAAACCTTATGAGAAAGGACTGATTAAGATCGGCAGGCAATATTGGATATATGAGGATGAACGGATTTTATCACGCCGTGGCTGGAACCAGAGTGAAATAAAGTATGATGCGTTTCTGTTTAAACACTCTGGTGAAACGTTTCGCATCGACCTTGGATTGTCATGGAACAATATGCAGGAGATAACTTTCGGGAACAAATATCCAAGTGGAAAAATGAAAACCCTTAACTTCTTATACCTGAAATGGAACATTAACGATTGGCTGTATCTTTCAGGGACAGGCATTGCTTCCGGCTATACTGCCACGGACACTACCTCCGAAATAAACATGCAAGGAACTTATGGGGTCTATGTTGGCGCAAAAAAGGGTAACTTCAATGCTCTGGCCAGCGGGTATTATCAGAAGGGCAAAAACAGAAAGGGAACGAACACGTCCGCATACATGTTTGCAGTAAAAAGCGATTACCTGTTTGCCGGGAAATATAAAATCGGTGTGGGTATTGATTACCTTTCCGGAACTGACCAGTTGGCAACCGGCCCTGACTATGCTTCAAAGAATCATTCTTTCGATAATTTATATGGTACCCGACACGGTTTCTTTGGCCATCTTGACTATTTCAACAATCTTTCCAAATCTACCAATAACGGTGGCATGGTTGATATCTTCCTCAAATTCAATTGGATGTTTGTTCCCAATGCCAATCTGGGTTTGGATTTACACACTTTCAGTTTGCAGAATGACGTGATCGATAATACCACTGAAGATTTTACCGCCTTGTCCAGGCAGCTTGGACAGGAGTTTGATTTTTACATTTCATGGGACATAATAAAATATGTCAATATCCGGGGCGGCTATTCACTTTTCCTGGCAACCGATACGATGGAGAAACTGCAAGGTGTATATGGCAATGCGCGGTTCCCATCCTGGGCCTGGATCATGATTACTGCGAAACCGGTTCTGTTTGAATCACCGGGCCGCTGAAAAAGTTCAAAAAAAGGCTGCTTGTGATCACAGGCAGCCTTTTTAATAATAAATTTTGGGCATGAATTCTACTTTGGCAGAATACTGCCTTTGGCGATGATATACATCTGGATATTCATATCAAATGTCTTTCCTCCGACGACCTGAAACTCGGTAAGTGCCGGGCTACCAAGGCCCCCTGAACCATACCAGCCGACATAATCGCCGCTGCTCCAGGTAGCTGAGTTATCAATGTCTTTCCATACATCCAGGTAGTAATTACCGGGGAGTACATCCGTCATTTCAAAAGTTAAGGATGCACCAGCCCCCTGGGCACCAACAAATTTGATAGGTTGATTAAACGCCCAATTGTCATAGCTGGTGTAGATACTAACCTTGGCGTTTGAAAGGTCGCCACTTACACCTGCCGGGAACGATGCTGTTCCTTTGATTTTGCCATTGGTATCATTTTTATCCTTTTTGCAGCCGGCAAAAAAGACTGCCAATGCGAGTAAAAGCAGACCGGAAATCGTAATTGTTTGTAAAATTCTTTTCATAGGGTTTAAAATTTAATTTTTGGTAAAAATAATAAAATATAATACATCTAAAATTTTACAATTAAAAATTCACTCTTGCTGAAATACAAATCACATTGGCAATATTATCCTTTGTCCCCGTAACTTCATTGTTCATATCCGTTGCGGTCACTACAGTAGTTTTGATATTCTGAAATTCCAGAGCCAGAGAAAAACCATGTTTAATGGGGAAAATGACATCAGCATACATTGTGGCATTCTTTTCCACCGCCCCGGTCTTAAATGCATCACTTGTATTCTTATCCATGCCATATCCGACCACCAGGTTCAGCCAGCTGGTTACATTCGATACTGCATTGAACCAGAAAGCAGTACTTTTTCTGTCAAACTCCACAGTGTTCCCATCCGCAATTGACCAATAATAATTCCCAGCAGCGCTGAAAAGGTTTGAGTTATTCAGATTTGTTCCGGTATTGAATTCACCGGTAAAGGTAAAATATTTATGAAACGGGAGATTGACATCCACCCCTATCCCGGTGGTATTAAACAAGAAATCTTTCGAAAGGGTATCAGCATTTACAACTGTGCCATGTTTTTCCTGGAAAGCAGCATAAGCAAATGCCAGGCCTACGGTATATTTATTAACGATCTTACCGGACAGACGCGCCTGTATCATAGGCTGTCCGGATAGATTATCCTTTCCCAACCCTGTTACATCCCTGGCGGCCTCACCCACTGACAATTGCAGCATAGGTGAAAAGACATCATTAGCCAGGGTATAGCTCAGTTGAAGTTGAGCCCTTCTGAAGCCCATGTTTCCGGCAAACCACATATTGCCATTGGTATTCAGTGTGTTAGCATTATGGGGTGAGAAGAGATCCCATTGCTGGCCTGCCCTGAATTCCAAACCGCCGGTAGCCACAGAAGCATATCCCAGACGAAGCCGGGGCCTGGTATTGGCATCCGATGGCCCGCCATAGAAGTCAATTTCCAATACGCCCCCTACTTTGATGTTTTCACCGACAGTGGCCTTGAGTCCCAGGCGCGAATGCTGGGCAGTAAAACCAATTGCTGCATCTTCCACTCCACTGGCAAACTGCGGAGATGTAAGATAATTATTCTCAGGGCTTCCCCAGGAATAAACCCCCGCTGTAACATAGGTCATATCACCCTTGATAAACCCATAAAACTTCAGGTCGAGCTTTTTGTTCGGTTCTTTTTCATCCTTTTGAGGTTCACCCTCCTGTGAGAATAATGGCTGAGCTAATAACATCAAAGCCACAAAAAGAAAATGTACACTTTTAGTTGTCATAATTAACTGTAATTTAATTTGTTAAGATTAATAACCTGTAATTAATTCATTCTCATCTTCCTGCCGGAAACATTTTTCCAGTTTCCCTTTTTTAATAAACTCATGATAATCCTCCCTGAAATTCAGGTTTTGATACCATGAAGTGTCAGTAAAATCAATTAATCTCACTTTTGCGTGACTGATCAGTTCTATGATCCGCCGGGCATCTTTTTTCAAAATCCGTTCTGCATGAGGGGCTACAGATTTCCTGTAAACTGCAAATAAGGGTTCGTACTTATCATTCTCCTTCACGGGAATAACCATATCGAAATCCGTCGCAAGGTTTATCATGTTATGGATAAGGCGGAGGTTCATTTCCGGGATATCGCATGCTGTGATAAAATTCACTTCATTGCCTGAGGCCAGCAGGCAGGAATAGATTCCCATCAGTGGGCCTTTATCCTTTTCCACGTCGGGAATAACCGGCAAATTGAGAAATGCATATTTTTCAGGATCATTGGCGCCGATGAGCAGCTCATCGAAATGGTCTTTCAGCTGGTTGGCAATATATGAGATCATTGTTTCGCCATGAACGGGCAGCAAACTTTTATCCACCCCGCCCATCCTTGAGCTCTTGCCTCCGGCTAGGATTATGGCAGTAGCCTTTTCGCGTATGATCCAGCTGTTGTTTTTAATCAGCACCCTGTCGGGTGAAAAATTCCAGCTCATATCGGAAAAGTCGATCACCTTGTCAGCATATTGAATGACTTCGGCACAGCTTTCCTTTACCTGCTTTTCTTTCAGGTTTTTAATAACCAGGAATAGTCCCGGTTCTATCACCTTACGAATCGAGTTTGATTCACAAACGGTAAGGGCATTTTCAGGTATAATTTTCAACAGGGCTTTCAGTCCTTTTTCCAGCGAGTGAACGCTCACTTTGAGGAAATATACCTTCTTCGCACCTGCCATCAACATTCGCGAAGTATCCTTTTTCGGATTTAGTATTTTCTCATCAGTAATTTCATAATCCCCTATCAGCGAAGTACATACTCCACAACCCTTTCCCCCTCTCGGGCAATTCCCCTCATTCGGATCAATGGTGACAACCTTAACGCCATATATCGGACGGTCCTTCGAATATTTTTCAATCAGCCGGCAGGCAAACTCTGTTTTGCCTGTATTTCTTCCGGTGGAACCGAGAATGATGAAATTTGATCTTTTAATCATGATCGTGAAGGTATAAAAAATAGCAAATACCTGAATTAATGAGGTATTTGCTATTTTCTTTCCTACATAAATTAATAAAATGATTAGTGCTCTTCTACAATAGGTTTATTATTTAGGAATAAAGCAAATATAAAACCGATGGCAAGCAGGATAGCGCCGGCGATATATGAATAAAAAGCAGCATTTGCCGGAGAATCAATAAATCTATCTTTCATAAAAGCGACAATTTGTGGTCCGACAACCCCACCTGCCGACCAGGCAGTAAGGATTGTTCCATAAACTACCGGCATCAGCCGAGGGGTAAAGACATCCCCGACAAATGAGGGCATTGTGCCGAAGCCGCCTCCATAGCAAAGTAATATGTAACATACCAAAATGGCAAACAGATAGGGATTCCCCACAAACAATAAAATGATGAAAATGATGATTTGCGATCCCAGTATCCATCTGAATGTTTGCACACGTCCGATCTTGTCACTCATGCCTCCCCAGAAAAAGCGGCCGATGCCATTGAACAGCGAGCTGATAGCAATGAGTGTAGCGCCGATAGATGCCAATGCAATAGCATCAGTACCAGGCCGGAATGTTGCCCACAAATCCTGCATCATGGGTGATTGAAATCCAATGAACATGATACCGGCAGTTACATTGATAAACAAGAGCATCCACATAAAAAAGAATTTGTTTGTGCGAATTGCTTTACCAGCGGTAATTTGCGGCACGTCTGTCTGGGTTGCTTTTTGTACCGGTGGAGTAAAGCCTTCCGGAACATATCCGGCGGGTGGAAAAACCACAAAGTAGGCGGAAATAATCCCGAGGACAAAGATGGTGATTCCGATGAAAAGAAAACCGCTTATCAGACTCTGTCCGGCAATATTCATCATCACCGGTGCAATAATCTTAGACATTAACAAGGCGCCAAAGCCAAAACCCATAACCACCATACCGGTTACCAAACCTTTTTTATCAGGGAACCATTTGGCTGCAGAAATCACTGGCGTTACATAACCGAGACCCAGCCCGATACCTCCGATAAGACCGAATCCGATAATTAAAATAGGAATACTTTCCATTTTAAAGGCCAATGCAGCTAGCATATAGCCGATCCCGTGCAGTCCGACACCCAGCATTGCCAGTTTTTGAGGGCCGTATTTGGGAAGGTTAATTCCACCCCATGCCGCGGCAAAACCAATAAAAGCTATACTGGCGCTAAAAGCCCAGGCAACGGCAGTATTGGACCATCCGTATTCTGCAACAATGAGTTTCTGGAAGAAACTCCACGAATAAATTGTTCCCAGCACAATCATTAAAATTGTGCACATGATGGCTACAAGCCAGCGATTGTGTTTTTTTGTTTCCATTGTTCTAGTTTAGTTTGAATTCATCTTTGGTTTAAAATTGTAAGGGTAATAATTAGTTCACATTTCGACAAACAAAATGTTGATTAATTATTTATAGTTATCATAAAATCTAAGCTTTTTTGGGAATCATTGCCTCAAACTCATCCCGGAATTTGGTAACCATCGTGATCACCGGATGGGCGTAAGCCTCGCCTGTGGGACAGAGCGTGTTACCACGTATATTGTTACACAGCCACAGAACCCTTTCTATATCTCCTTCCTGGCCGTTCCCGTCAGCTATCTTCTCGAGCAGTTGTGTCATCATGGTTGAACCCAGGCGGCAGGGTGTGCATTGCCCGCATGATTCATGGTGATAAAACTGTATCGTGCGCGCCGCGATTTCAGGCATGGTAAATTCTTCCCCAATGACCATCACGCCGCCCGAGCCAAGGCTTGTACCGTATTCTGCCGGAGATTCATAATCCAGTTTCAACCCCGGGCCTTTTTTTAGTTCTTCCGGAGTAACGATAGGTACTGACAATCCCCCGATGATGACACCTTTGATCTTCCCTTTATAGCCGCCGGCCATTTCAATGAGTTCATCAAAAGAAATCCCCATCGGACATTCGTAAGCACCTGGTTTATTGACGGCTCCGGAAACTCCGAATAATTTAAAACCGTACCCGGCTTTGGATCCCCATTGCTTGAAAGCATCCGCTCCGTGCTCCACAATATAGGGAATACTGGCCAGGGTTTCGACATTATTGACAATGGTCGGGCAACCGTATAGTCCCTCAATAGCAGGGAAAGGGGGTTTCATGCGGGGAAGTCCGCGTTTCCCTTCAAGTGATTCGATCAGTGCTGTTTCTTCTCCGCAAACATATGACCCGGCTCCCCGGTGTACCACGATGCTCAGGTCATTCAATTGTCCGTCCTGCTTTGCCTCGTCAATCGCCTTTTCCAGGATTTCTGCTATCCAGCCGAATTCGCCCCTGATATAAATGAATGCCTGCTTGCAGCCCAGTGCATGAGCAGAAATAATCATCCCCTCGAGCAGCAAATGCGGGTCATAAGCCAGGATTTGCCTGTCTTTAAACGTTCCGGGCTCGCCTTCATCGGCATTGCAGATCAGGTACACAGGTTTGCCCGTATTTTTTGGGACAAATCCCCACTTGATCCCGGTAGGGAATCCCGCTCCGCCACGGCCGCGAAGTTGCGAGTCCTTTACCGCCTGGATGATTTCCTCCGGGCTCATTTTGAGGGCTTTGGTCAGGGTTTTATACCCGCCGAGCTGTTTATAAACAGCAATGGATTTTGCATTTTCTACTCCGCGATTCTTCAGCAATACATTGCATAAGGTGCCCCAGTTGTATTCCACCGGCAGATCGGGCATTATCCCCTTGCGCAACGAATCAATGAGCATGTCAACCTTTTCTTTTGTCATCAGCTCATAATAGCGTTCATTCACCTGGATAACCGGACAGGTACCGCAAGATGCCAGACATTCCACCTTGGAGAGTGTAAACAGGCCGTCCGGTGTGGTTTCTCCGTGTTTAATCCCCAGTTTATCACTCAGGTAGTTGAAAATTTCAACGGCACCCATGATGGTAGCCGGGATATTGGTATCTACCTGCAGGTGATATTTCCCCACCGGCCTGCTGACATTAAACATGGAATAATAGGTGGCTACCCCAAATGCACGGGACAGGGACACTCCAATTACATCTGCCACTTCAGCAACAAGTTCCTTGGTCAGGTTATTGCCATTTTCTTTCTGAACAAGCATCAAGGCCGGCAGCAGCGCCGATTCCTTTCGCGGGTACCGGCCCATGATCTGTTGTATCCTGGATTTTATATTGTCATTCATTTAAAGTTAATTTTACGTTAAGCATCATTCAGCAATCTTTTCGACTTTTACAGCGCACACTTTGTATTCCGGGATTTTTGCCACCGGATCAAGCGCATCGTTGGTCAATATATTAGCGGCTGATTCGACAAAATGGAATGGTATGAACACGATGCCTTCTTTGATCTTATCGGTGACCAGGGCGGTTATCTCAATGGAACCACGACGCGAAGACACCTTCACCTTTTCACCATTAATTACCTTAAGGTGTTCCGCGTCGGCAACATTGAGCTCGATCATGCCAGACGACACGATTCCCTCCAGCACTTTCGACCTGCGTGTCATGGATCCCGTATGATAATGCTGCAGCAAGCGGCCAGTAGTTAGTACCAGCGGGTAATCCTCATCGGCATATTCCGCGGGGGGCCGGTATTCGATGGCTTTCAGCAGGCCTTTACCCCTGGCAAACTTCCCGACATGCAGAATGGGTGTCCCCGGGTGTTCTTCCGTCGGGCAGGGCCACCTAAGGCCCGTGCTGTCTTTGATCCTTTCATAAGATACACCTGCGTAGGAAGGAGTGAGCTCCCTGATTTCAGCATACAAATCCTCTACCGTTTCGGGGAAGTCCGTACACCCCATTCGCCTGGCAATGGCGGCTATGATCTCATTATCGCTTTTAGCGCCGGCCGGCCCGTCAAGAGCTTTATTTGAGAACTGAACCCTTCGCTCTGTATTCGTGAATGTACCATATTTTTCAGCAAAGGCAAAGGCCGGCAGGACAACATCGGCGATCGCAGCAGTTTCCGTCAGGAAAATATCCTGCACGACGATGAAATCAAGCTTATCCATCTGTTTTCTCGCATGATTCTGATTGGGATCAGACATCATGGGGTTTTCTCCTACAATGTATAAAGCCTTGATAGAATCACCCGCATTTTTCACCATGGTGGTGACAGTTTGCCCCACCTTGTCATCCATTTCCTCCAGCTTTTTATCCCAGGCTTCTGCAAACTTCTTGCGGGCATCTTCATTTACTACAGGCTGATACGCAGTAAACACATTGGGAAGCCCTCCCATATCACAGGCCCCCTGGACATTGTTCTGGCCGCGAAGGGGATTTACTCCCGTTCCGGGAAGCCCAAAATTCCCGAGGATCATCTGAAGGTTGGAAATGGCCATCACATTGTCAACTCCGTGGGAATGCTGGGTGATACCCATTGCATAATAAGCGGCTCCCCGGCCTGAGGTGGCATACAACTTTGCCGCTTCATAAAGCTGTTCTTTGGGAATGCCGCTTAGCTCCTCTACTTTTTTGGGTGTGTAGAATTCAAGGCTCTGGAGATATTCTTCCCAACCTTCAGTCTTCTCTTCAACAAATTCCTTGTTATGCCAGTTATTCTTTACAATAATATGCTGCAGCCCCATGAGCCAGGCATTGTCAGAGCCCGGATTTTGCTTCATGTGAATGTCAGCATATTTAGCCAGGCCGATATCGCGGGGATCGACAACAATCAACTTAACCCCTTTCTGCATCACGGCCTTTTTGATCATCCCGCCAAATACCGGGTGATTCCATGTGGTATTCGTACCTGTTATAAGAATTACATCTGAATTTTCGGCTTCCTGCATGCTGTTTGTCATAGCACCTGAACCTAACGTGATTGCCAGTCCCGCAACCGTAGAGCTGTGTCAAAGTCGGGCGCAATGGTCGATGTTGTTGGTCCCAACAACCCCCCTTGCGAACCTCATCAGTGCATAATTCTCTTCATTTGAAATTCTGGCCGATGTGAAGAACCCGATGGATCCAGGGCCATGCTCTGCTTTGATATCTGTAAAGCGTGAGGCTACCAGATCGAGCGCTTCATCCCAGCCGGCTTTTTCCAGCTTGCCGTTCTTACGGATCAGCGGTGTATCTAGCCGGTCTTCACGGTTCAGGAAATCAAAACCAAAACGGCCCTTTACGCACAACATCCCTTTGTTTGTCTGATCCTGCCAATTCTCCTCTGTCCCCAGAGAATAAACAAATTTATTGTCTTTGGTGAACATATCAATGGAGCATCCAACCCCGCAATAGGTGCAGATGACCTTGGTTTTATCCAGTTCCCAGTATGGTCCTTTTCCTTTTGCATATCTAAATGTCAAAGCACCAACGGGGCAAACCTGCACACACTCTCCGCACTGGACACAGGTCGATTCGCCCATAGGCTTATCATCGTCGCAAATAACGCGCATATGGTCAGAGCGCCAGCCGAAATCAAGCACCTCGTGCATGACATTATTGTTACATGATTTTATACACCTGCCGCACTCGATGCATTTGTTGGCATCCCTGATGATCCCTTCCGATGACTCATCCAGGGTAATCCTTTCATAATCCAGCAGATAGCCCGGGCGTTCAATCCCAAGATGATAAGCCATGTCCTGCAGCTCGCAGTGACCATTCTTTTCACAGGCGATACAATTGTGTTCACCATTGGACAGGAGCAGTTCAACGATCATTTTACGGACTTCCTGTATTTGTTCGGTATGGGTTTTCACTGACATGCCGTCTCTAACCTCCAGGGCGCAGCTTTCTTTCAGGCCGCGAAGTCCTTCCACCTCCACAAGACAGGCACGGCATTTCCCGGCTTTTCCCGTACGGGGATGATGGCACAGGGTCGGTATATAAATATCGTGCTCCCGCGCAACATCCAACAC
This sequence comes from Bacteroidales bacterium, assembly GCA_019429045.1. Taxonomy (GTDB): domain Bacteria; phylum Bacteroidota; class Bacteroidia; order Bacteroidales; family JAGOPY01; genus JAGOPY01. The sequence continues at coordinate 12,550 of JAHYJL010000005.1, read as the reverse complement.
CGTCTTGCCGGCTGAAGTTTCGAGGGCTTTTCCGTTAATGTAAATTTTAAATGTACTTTCCATATATATAATTATTTAGATATATCAGTGAAACTCAATGCTTTTGCATTGTGAAAAATTTAGCAACAAAAATATAAAACTAAATGTAAGATAAACAACCATTGCTTTCGGTTGCGTCGAAAATTGACAATTTGAAATTAGTCTAAATAATAATGTTTATCCCTTTCGGGGTAATATACAATCGGGTTTCCACACTCTGGCCGCTGACCAGTTTGATGATTTTTTCAGTTTCAAACATGTCGATCAACAGTGCACGGAAACGTTTGGTCCCAGATAGCAATTCCTTAAACTCCTGAATTTCGATCCCGTTTTCCTTATGAGCCAGGTGGCTTAGCACAATAGCACGGTATTTTTTTAGAATATCCGTATGAATAAAATCGGATTTACAGAATTGAATTTTTCCCTGGCCAGCCAGATAGGACAAATATGTTTTTATCTTACGTTTCTGAATATTGTGAATTGCGGCTTTTTCTTCCAGTTCAGCAAGCACCGGCTTGCCTTCGCCATAGTTCAGAATTTCGTGCTCCAACCATTCAATCTCCGAAAGGCTCTGTGCATCAAATTGTGGCTGGTGGCCTTTTATTACCCATGTATTTTTGACAAAATCAAGCTGTTCTTCCCTTTGCATACTTTTAAGCAATATCTCCAGGTATGGTTTGCTATCGGGTGTTTTAGTCAATCCCAGTTTACCCGTAATTTCACCTGAATCCAGCCCTTCTGCAAACAAGGGGTTTTTTGAGTGATGATCTGCAAGTACTTGAATGATCTTATTTCTAAGCGTTGCATCATAATGGTCAGATACAAGAATACTTACCAGTCCGGATTTATAGAAAATAAAACCGGAACCGGGGATCTCCAATTGTTCAAATATCTCACCTGGTTTCAGGCTTAATCTGTCGGCGATTTCTTCTGGGGTAAATGGCCTGAATTCCTTTTTCAACAGCAGCCTGATCATTTCACGTATGCTGTTTTCGCCCAGGATGCTCTGGCTAAGCCGGGTCAATTCCTCGATGAGTTTTGGGGTACGTTTGCGATGATGCAAAGGGGAAGTTTCAATGATATAACCGCCTCCCAGGGTTCTATCCTCCGATGAATTGCGGATAATGAACTTATCTTTGCTCATCAGCATGGCCTGTTTACTGAGATGTATCTGGACAATGGCGTCCTCATTCCCATTCACCTGATCCTTGTTCAGCAGGTGCATGCGGGCCTGGCATTCAAAGGTACCGGAAACAAAAATAATATTGGACCAGACCGGCAGTGTGATATCGGTATCAAAAAGATGCACAAAGGCATCAATCATATTCACCGAATCCAGTGGTTTATCACAGATGATCATACCCCTTTCGAAATCATCTGTTTTCAAACCGATAAGATTAACGGCTGCCCTGTCGCCCGCCACTACTTGATCAACGCTCTGCCCGTGCCTTTCCAGTGAGCGCACTCTCAGTTTCTGCTTGTTGGCCGGAAGCAGGTACACATCTTGTCCGGCTGAAAGACTGCCACTCATCACAGAGCCTGTCACTACGCTTCCAAAACCCTTTACGGAAAAGATCCTGTCGATATACATCCGGAAAAGGTTTCCGGACTCTTTTTCTTTTATTCCTGTAATTACATCCGCGATAGCACCGATCAATTCGTTTCTACCCATGCCGGTGATGGCGGAGACACGAATCACCGGTGCGTCTATCAATTGTGTATCCGAGAGAAAGCCGGAAATTTCAAATTCTGCCATTTCAAGCAGTTCCTCATCCACCAGGTCAGCCTTAGTGAGTGCAACCACGCCTTTCGAAATTCCGAGTGCAGAAATGATATTCAGGTGCTCCTTTGTCTGGGGCATGATCCCGCTGTCGGCTGCGATTACAAGCAATACCATATCGATACCGCAGGCGCCGCCGATCATCGTATTGATAAAATCCCTGTGCCCCGGTACATCAATGATGCCAATCGATTCTCCTCCCGGAAGGTTTAAATATGAAAAGCCCAGGTTGATTGTGATCCCTCTTTGTTTTTCCTCCTTATGGGTATCGCAGTCTATATCGGTCAGCATTTTGATCAAGGCTGTTTTTCCGTGATCGATGTGACCTGCCGTGCCTATGATTAGGTGTTTTTCCATCGTTCATTCAGTTTAAATGCAAATCCGGGTTAAATTCAGGGATTGACCCTTCAGGCCGAAGCTGTGGCAATCTCTCTCAGGACAACTTCATTGACCTCCGCAATAACCTTGCTTACAACTGGAATCTCATCAGGATCGAGGGTAAGTATGTTGAACAGGATATTCCCTTGTCGGAGGATACCTAAAACAGGTGTTTCATGTTCCAGTAATCCCCGGTACATCCTTTCGGCATAATCGGATCTCTCCTTGTTGTTTTTCCCGTATTGAATGATAACAGCATAGCTATCAATGGTTGCATCGGGCAGGGTACCGCCGCCACATTGACCAGGGGAATCAATTACCCGGGCGATTATACCATTATCAGATAAAACTGATTTCATGGTTTCTGCTGAATGAAATAATTCTGAATTTTCCCGGTAAAAAGCTTTAAAAATAATATTCCTGAAATGCAGTTCTTCTTCGTTCAGGTAATAAGAACATGCCGTCTCGAGCAAGACCAGTGTTGTCTTGCAAACCCTCAATGCGCGCAGCATGGGTTCTTTCTTCAGCTTATCGATCAGTTGTTTTTTACCGGCAATGATTCCTGCCTGTGGGCCGCCGAGTAATTTATCCCCGCTGAAACACACCAGATCAGCACCTGAGGCCAGCGCTTCTCTAACATCAGGTTCCTGTTCAAAGGCGGGATGGGCTATCTTCTTCAACAAACCTGATCCCAGATCGAATAAAACGGGAATATTCAACTCACGGCCAAGAACTACCAATTCATCAAGACTGACTTCTTCCGTAAAACCCCTGATAACATAATTTGATTTATGTGTCTTGAATAATAGTGCAGTATGCTTATTGACCGCTTTCCTGTAATCACTTATCCTGGTTTTATTGGTAGTGCCGACTTCCACCATGTTACAGTCCGATGCGGCCATGATTTCGGGTATGCGAAAAGACCCTCCTATTTCGATCAGTTCGCCCCTTGAAACGATAACTTCCCTGCCTTTGGCAAAGGACCTTAATATCATCATGACTGCAGCGGCGTTGTTATTCACGACCAGTATATCCCCGGCTCCGGTAAGGTATTTAAGGATAGCCGATGCATGGTCATTTCTGTTTCCCCGCAATCCCGTTTCCAGGTTAAACTCAAGATTGTTATAGCCCTGCAATACGCTAAAAGAATCATTCAGCATATGGGGGCTGAACGGTGCCCGGCCCAGGTTTGTATGTATGACAACCCCGGTTGCATTGCAGACTTTTCTGAGATGCCGTCCGCCATACAACTGCACCAGCGCTGTAATCCTTTTAATAATATCATTGTGATCCGGAGGGATAGCATGAGATATGATCTGTTGCCTGAAACCATCCAGCGCCAGCCTGATGGCATAGGTCAGCAACTCCTTGCCATAAACAGCAAGCAGCGGAAGCAAATCTGGCGACGCCAGCAGCCTATCAACGCCGGGAAGGTTCCTGAAAACCTCCTTGTGATCACTCATAACCTGCAACAGACAAAATGCATATCCATGAATTGGCAGAGAGAGCAGGAATCGAACCTGCCACAGCCGGTTTTATCCGTCTGCTGCCGGTTTTGAAGACCGGGCGAAACACCAGTTCCGTTCTCTCTGTAAAATACAGAAACGGGCAACAACACGGATCTGCAAGGCAAAAATATTAAAATATCAGAACCGTTATGTGTTTTTTAATCGCAAATAGTTAGCTGCATTTTACTATTTTTGCCAAATAATTGAGTCAAGAGGTTATTTTAACTCCTCTTTAACAGGGTGATATGCAATGCTAATTTAAACGATAATACTATGAACAGCGGGAACTACAAGGACATTTTAAAAATGGCCATTAACAATGAGGTTGAAGCTTATGAATTCTATCGCCATGCGGCGGAAAAAGCCGCATCAGAGAACCTTAAATCTACTTTCCGGGAGCTGGCTGAAGAAGAAATGACCCATAAACACATTTTAGAGGCTTTTCTCAACAATGAGTCACTGAGACTCAATTTTAAGGAGAGCAAGTCTGATTACAAAGTATCTGAAGCCACAGAATTGCCTCCTCTGACAAACGATATGTCGTTTGCCGATGGCATAGCCCTGGCTATGAAAAAGGAAGAAGAGGCAATGGCAATGTACAAGCAATTCGCCGATGCGAGCGAAGACCTGAATCAAAAAAATACATTCCTGCAGCTTTCAAAAATGGAACAGGGTCATAAAGTAAAATTGGAAGAACTTTATACGAATGCTGCACACATTGAAGCCTGGTAATTCACATATATAGATCCCTGGGCTCAAATTTCTCATAGAATAAATTGATGAGGTCATTGGCATCCTCAAAAAGGATATAATGTTTCTGGCATCCCTTGCGCGAGCAGACATTAACCTTACCCCCTACATTAATATTAAATCCAACCATGGGTGCATTGCAGGTTTTGCAAAGCACATCTCTTGCGAGTGTATTATGGCAATGCGGGCAATTGAACCTGATCACTTCATTTTCTTTTAATGTAATGTCGCTTTCATGCAAAAAACAACCATAGATGGGACATAACCAAAGGAATCCTTTTCCGCTTTCTGATTCAATATCTATTTTAATGCCCGGTTGACCATTTACCTCGTGATCAGGATCCATAAATGAATGCCCGCAGTGCGGACATTTTACCTGAAGTATAACCTGCTTTTCCATAATTCAAAGGTTTTTATGAGTATGTCTTGAATTTTTAAAGCTTGCTCTAAACATTAGTAGAACAAAAGTAACAATATATGAAAAATGCTGCAGTTATTAGAAATTAATTTTAAGATTTTTTTACATAATTTGGCACAAATACGTAAAATGCTCATTTTAACTGCAGTAATATATTATTTTTGTATTACAGATTTTTATATTTTTATCCTCTAAAAATAAACTGCTTCTACTAACACTGTAACTAAGAAGAATGTTAAAGGATTTTAAAAGGTTGTCATTTGTATTTATCATGTTCTCTTTGCTCTCTATTGCTTGTGATTCTTCCCGAAAGCAGGAATATTTAAATAAAGAATTACTGGAAATCGATATAGAATTTTCCAGGAAATCTGCAGAAGCCGGTGGTCGTAAAGTGTTTTTGGAATACATCAGCGATGATTGCGTTTTACTCAGGCCAAACCGGAACCCGGTATTAGGACGCCCTGCCATTGAAAAGATGTTCCAGCACCGTGACACCAATTTCACACTTTCCTGGGAGCCACTGTTTGCGGATGTTTCATTATCAGGAGAAATGGGTTACACTTATGGGATTTATACAATTGACATGTATTCTCAGGAAGGGCAACCTGTTCAGAAACAGGGAACATACGTCAACATTTGGAAAAAAGATAAAAACGGCCGATGGAAATTTGTTCTCGATTCCGGGAACCAGGGTTTGGGAATTCCTGCGGAAACCACCTTGCAGAATTAAAATTACCTTATTACGATCATATCCACAAATCACCCATTCCCTCGTTTAGTCCCCTTTATAGGCATAGTTAACTGCTTTAATTGTTAAATAATTAACAAAAGACTTGCTTTTTAACAATTGTGAAATTATTTTTGTACGCTGAAGCACAGACATAATTTCACAGCATGAGAACACCTCCCCATAAAACCATTGAGCGGTTGAGTCAGTATCGCAGGGCATTGCTGATGGTGCACGACAGTGACAAAACACATATTTTTTCCCACGAGATCGCCAAAATCATCCACATCACACCCGTACAGGTCAGGCGCGATATCATGCTGATCGGTTATACAGGCACATTGCGCAAAGGATATAACGTCAAGGAGCTGATTGACCTGATCGGGGATATTATCGACAGTGACACCATGATCAGGGTTTGCGTGGTCGGCGTCGGGAATCTGGGAAGGGCCATCATCAACTATTTCAGCGGCAAGCGGACCAAGCTTTCGATCGTTGCCGTTTTCGACAGTAATGCCGACAAAGTAGGCAAGAAGTATTCAGGGATACCCTGTCACGATATTGCTGAGCTGGACGAGGTAATCAGGCAGGAAGACATTAAGGTCGGCATCATCACTGTACCGGCCGACCAGGCGCAAATCACAGCCGACAGACTGGTAAAAGCCGGGATCAATGGTATCCTGAATTATGCGCCAAAGTCAGTGCTGGTTCCCAGGGATGTCCACCTGGAGGAATACGACATGATCACCTCGCTGGAGAAGGTGGCGTTTTATGTGAAAAGTGATTAGTTGCCGAGGGTGGCGACCATTACTGCTTTGATAGTATGGAGGCGGTTTTCGGCCTGGTCGAAAACAATCGAGGCCGGGGATTCGAAAACCTCATCGGTCACTTCCATTTCGGTCACGCCAAATTTCCTGTAGATATCCTCCCCTATCGTCGTATTCCTGTTGTGGAACGAGGGCAGGCAATGCATGAACTTCACATCCGGGTTACCTGTCTTTTTCATCAGTGCGCTGTTCACCTGGTACGGCAGCATCAGTTGCAGCCTTTCTTTCCAGGCTTCATCCGGTTCTCCCATGGAAACCCAGACATCGGTATGAATAAAATCGACCCCCTTAACCCCTGCCGCCGGATCATCGGTAATGGTAAGGCGGGCGCCGGTTTCTTTGGCAATCTCGCGGCAGGCAGCAACCAGTTCCGGTGCGGGCTGGAATTGTTTCGGTGCGATAGAACGGAAGTCCATTCCCATCTTGGCCGCGCCGACCAGCAATGAATTCCCCATGTTGTTGCGGGCATCTCCCAAATAACTGAAGGCGATGTCGCGGAGCGGTTTAGCGCTGTTCTCCTGCATGGTCAGCAAATCGGCCAGCACCTGTGTGGGATGGAATTCATTGGTAAGGCCGTTCCATACCGGTACATTGGCGTATTTGGCCAGTTCTTCGACAATATCCTGGCCGTATCCCCGGTATTCGATGCCGTCGTACATCCGGCCCAGCACCCTTGCCGTATCTTTCACGGTTTCTTTTTTCTTCAGCTGCGACCCGGAAGGTCCCAGGTAGGTGACATTCGCCCCCTGGTCAAAGGCGGCCACTTCAAACGCGCAGCGCGTCCGGGTGGAATCCTTCTCAAAAAGCAAAACGATATTCTTGCCTCTTAAGCGCTGCTGCTCCGTGCCGGCATATTTAGCCTTTTTCAGGTCAGCCGACAGTTTCAGCAAAAAATCAATCTCCTGCGGCGTGAAATCCAGGAGCCTCAGAAAACTGCGGTTACGTATATTGAAAGCCATATTAATGAAATTTTAAGTTTTAAGTTTCTTACAACTGGACAACTAAACTTTGAACTTTGACCTTTGAACTACACTATGGTGATCCTCGTCCCTCCGTCATCCACCCCCAGCAATGTCGTCTGGGTGATGATAGCGTCCCGGCCGCTATGCTCGACGAAGTAGATGGCGGCACGGATCTTCGGGGCCATGCTGCCTTCCGAGAAATGTCCCTCCTTCAAATACCTTTTCGCCTGGGCAATGTTCATCCGGTCGATCGTCTTTTCCTGCGGGGTATTGAAATTCAGACAAACTTTGGGGACATCGGTCAGGATAAAAAAGCGATAGGCTCCGATCTGGGAAGCAAGCAATGCCGAAGCGTGGTCTTTGTCGATCACAGCGTCGATCCCCTGCAGCTTATGTTCTGCTTTGTAATAAGCAGGTATTCCCCCTCCCCCGACGGCGATGACGACCTGTCCCTCCCGGGCAATTCTTTCGATCGTTTTGGTGTTATAGATCACCAGCGGACGAGGTGAAGCCACCACTTTCCGGTAGCCCCTGTCCCTGGGGTCTTCAGCAAACTTAGCACCGGAAGCCTGGCTGATCCGGTCGGCCTCCTCCTTAGTATAGAACGGCCCGATGGGTTTGACGGGATTCTGGAATGCCGGGTCATCCTGGTTCACCAGCACCTGTGTGATGATCGTGATGATATCCCTGTCGATGTCATTCTCCCGGAAGACATTCCTGAGCTGCTGCTCGATCACATAGCCGATGAAACCCTGCGAATAGGCCACGGAAATATCGAGCGGCATTTCGGGGACGCCATAGAGCTTTTCCCCGGCCGCATTGGCCAGCATGATATTGCCCACCTGCGGCCCGTTGCCATGCGTGATCACCAGGTCATAACCCGAATTGATCAGAACCAGCAACCGCTCACAGGTCAGGTACGCGTTTTCTTCCTGTTCATCAATCGTCCCTTTCTGTTTATTCACGATAAGGGCATTCCCTCCAAATGCAACAACGCCAAGCTTTTTCATAACATTATCATTTCAAAACGAATTGCAAAGCTAAGAATATTTGCTAGGTCAGCCGTTTGAACCGGGTTAAATTTTTATCTTCGTTACGGATTCCGATGAATTTCCGATGAGCCCCTTGCAAATCGTTAAACATTTAACAATACGTCAAATCACCGGGTTTGTTATGGCTCCGGCCATTTTCATCTGGCTGGTCTTTTTCACCGATCTGGATCCTGGTAACCCGGCCGTTACCCGCACCCTGGCCGTAGGCTTGCTGATGGCCGCCTGGTGGATCACGGAGATCATTCCTTTGGCAGCCACAGCCCTGGTTCCGATCGTTCTGTTCCCGTTGCTGGGCATTATGGACGGCAAGGATGTATCGGCGACATATTTCAATCATGTCATCTTTCTCTTTATCGGCGGCTTCCTGGTGGCGCTGGCCATGCAAAAATGGAACCTGCACAAAAGGATCGCCCTGCGCATCCTGATGTTCACCGGGGCCAGGCCGGCCAGTATTTTGCTCGGGTTTATGCTGGCAACGGCTTTTTTGTCGATGTGGATATCCAATACGGCTACAGCTATGATGATGATCCCCATCCTGCTATCGGTCATGCAAAAACTGGAAGAGAGCATCGACAGCCGAGTGATTCGCAAGTTCTCCATCGGGCTGATGCTGGGAGTGGCATACAGCGCTTCCATCGGCGGCATTGCCACCCTGGTGGGGACCCCGCCCAATCTTTCCTTTGCCCGGATCTTTCATATCATGTTCCCGCACGCCCCGGAGATCAGCTTTGCCACCTGGTTTCTTTTCGCTTTTCCTATAACAGCAATATTCTTCCTTTTTACCTGGGCATTCCTTTACTTCAGGTTCAGGCCGGACAGGAGTCACTGGCTTGGTCTGGAGAAAGAGATCTTCCGGAAACAATACCAGGCCCTGGGCCCGTTTTCATTTGAGGAGAAAATCATATTTGCCGATTTTATTATGCTGGCAGTATTATGGTTAACCCGGTCGGACCTGGTTTTCGGCAACCTGGTCATTCCCGGCTGGGCCAATCTATTTCCAAACCCAGAATATGTCAACGACGGCACCGTGGCGGTTATGATGTCGGTGATGCTCTTTTTCATCCCATCCCGCAGCGAAAAAGGGAAAAGGATCGTTAACTGGGAGACGGCCACCCGCATCCCATGGCATATCGTGCTCCTTTTCGGGGGTGGTTTTGCCCTGGCCAGCGGTTTCAAGGAATCGGGGCTTTCCACCTGGTTCGGCGAGCAGATGACATGGCTGTCGGGACTCCATCCCTTTGTGATCATCCTGATGATCTGCCTGATGGTGACGTTCCTGACCGAGCTGACTTCCAACACGGCCACCATTGAGATGCTTTTACCAATCCTGGCAGGCCTGTCGGTTTCACTGGAGATCAACCCCTTATACCTGATGCTGCCCGCCACTTTGTCGGCCTCGATGGCTTTCATGCTGCCGGTGGCTACCCCGCCGAATGCGATCATTTTCGGCACCGACCGCATTACCGTCTCGGATATGGCCCGGACGGGCCTGCTGCTGAACCTGGCAGGAGCCATTATCATCACGGCATTTACCTATTTTATGGTCAGCGTCGTATTCGGCCATGCCGGGCTCGCATTGCCCGATTGGGCCGTTCATCCCTGATATGACATGACACAGCAAAACAAAGCATATCTATTTGCCGGGGTGGCGGTGCTGATGTGGTCAACCGCCGGGTCAGCCTTCAAACTGACGCTCAACTACCTGGAGCCGGCCCAGATGCTGCTCTTCGCATCGTTCATCTCAGCCATTGTCCTGCTGATTATCATTCTGTTACAGAAGAAATGGGCACTGATCAGGCTTACCACCCGAAAGCAGTGGTTAGATTCAGCAGTCAATTCCTTCCTCAACCCTTTCCTGTATTACGTCATCCTGTTATATGCTTACGACATCCTGCTGGCACAGGAGGCGATGGTTTTGAACTACGCCTGGCCCGTCATCCTGACCATCCTGTCGGTCTTCATGCTTCGTCAGAAGATCGGCTGGAAGAGTTTTCTTGCCATCCTGATCAGCTTCGCCGGGATATGGGTAATTGCCACCGGCGGACATCCGCTGGCGATGCAGTTCAGCAACCCGCTGGGGACCGGCCTGGCGCTGGGGAGCACCATCATCTGGGCTCTGTTCTGGGTCAACAATGTCAGGGATAAGAGGGACGAGGTGATCAAGTTGTTCTTCAATTTTGCCTTGGGTTTCATTTACATCCTGATATACTGCCTTGTCATGGGAAAGATGATCATCCCGTCAGGTTATGCCCTGGCCGGGGCAGCCTATATCGGGCTGTTTGAAATGAGCCTGGCTTTCTTTTTCTGGCTGAAAGGGCTCCGGCTTTCGGCCACAACAGCCAAAGTCAGTAACCTGATCTTCATATCCCCGGTCCTGTCACTGATACTTATACGGATATTTGTCGGCGAGCCCATACAGGCGGCCACCGCTGCCGGGCTGGTCTTAATATTGACTGGGATTATCCTGCAGAGAAAATTTTGATCATCTTTCCTCATTTTAAGGGTTTATCATGATTAAAAAGTATCAAAATATTGTTCAGGATATCAAAGAGGCCATTGCAGGTTCTGAAAAGGATTTCACCAAAGAAAAGATCGGAAGGGCGATTTTCCTTTTATCCGTCCCGATGGTACTGGAGATGGCCATGGAATCGGTTTTCGCCATTGCCGACATATTCTTTGTTTCAAAGCTAGGGGCCGGGACGGTCGCTGTTGTGGGCATCACCGAGTCGCTGATGACGGTCATTTACTCGTTGGGGATCGGTTTGGGGACAGCTGCTACGGCCATCGTTTCAAGGCGCATCGGCGAGAAAAAGCCTGAGAAGGCAGCCAGGGCGGCGGGCCAGGCGATAATTCTCGGGTCGCTGATTTCAATCATCCTGGCCATACCGGGCATGATCTTCTACCGTGAAATACTTATGCTGATGGGTGTTGACCAGGCCAGTTCGCGGGAACTGGGAAGTTACACCCTGATCATCCTCGGATCTAACATCGTGATCATGCTGCTGTTCATCAACAACGCTATATTCAGGAGCTCCGGCGACGCCGCCATTTCCATGAAGGTGCTAGGCATAGCCAACCTGCTGAACATCGTTCTTGATCCCATGCTGATTTTCGGCATCGGCCCATTTCCGGCTCTCGGGATCAAAGGTGCGGCGATAGCCACGACTATCGGCCGCGGGTTGGCCGTTATCTACCAGTTTTACCTGTTATTCGGCGGAAAGCACAGGGTAAGGCTTTCACTGCACTATCTTAAGCCCGATTGGAGAATCATCCGGAACCTTCTGCAATTGTCGGCCGGCGCTACGGGACAATACCTTATTGCTACTTCGAGCTGGATTTTCCTGGTGCGCGTGATCGCTCTTTTCGGGAGCCATGTGGTGGCCGGCTACACGATCGCCATCCGGGTGATGTTCTTCATGCTCATGCCATCCTGGGGGGTTAGCAATGCTTCGGCTACGCTCGTGGGGCAGAACCTGGGGGCGGAAAAGCCGGAACGGGCCGTTCATGCCATCCGGATCACCGGGCTGGTCAATATGGTCTTCTTAGGCATCATCGGACTGGTTATCGCACTGATCCCGGATGCATTCATCCGTTTATTCATCGACGATCCGGATGTCATTCAATACGGCGCCTCCTTCCTGCGAATCCTGAGCTATGGATTCATCGCCTACGGCCTGGGAATGGTGATGGTCAATTCACTGAACGGAGCAGGTGATACAATAACACCGACGTGGATCAACTTCTTCTGTTACTGGCTGCTGGAGATCCCGCTGGCCTATTACCTGGCCGTCCATACCGGGCTGAATGAAAACGGCGTGTTCATCGCCATCCTGGTGGCGGAGGTCATGATGGCCCTTAGCGCCTGGTATTTTATCCGGCGCGGGAAGTGGAAGGAGAAGAAGGTATAAATTGAGAGGGTTCAGCCCCTATCCCCTTCCCCTTTCCCCACCGGTTCAGCCCCCTCCCCAAGAGGTTGTATCAGAAGTCGTTCCATACCATCTTTTTTGTGCTCCGACGGGTGAACCCGTCGGTTCCAATTTTTGCAACATATTCGGAACCAACGGGTTTACCCGTTGGTGCAAGAATAATAAACGGCATACAACAATGTA